>CAYZHJ010000028.1:0-26309 GCA_964478305.1 uncultured Ectothiorhodospiraceae bacterium | reverse complement strand
TGGCGGATTGTCGACGGACGGCTCTACCTGTTCTTTTCGGAAGCGAGCGCCGCCAGGTTCGCAAAGGACGACCGTGCGCAATCCGATGCCCAGAGCCGCTGGGACGACGTGAAAGGCGACCTCGTGCAGTGATGAGAAAGCAAGTTCGGGGTCACAGTAACGACTCCATTTCTACCGCGAGTTTGTACACTGACCCCGAATGTCTTCCACGCCGGTACCGGGAATCGAGTGGGCGTCCCGAGCCCGGCATGTCACGGCCGAAAACGTTCTCGTTACCGTTTCGCCGCCACGTATCCGTAATAGTTGGACGCCCCGAAGAACGTACCCCGTTCGGATCGGCGGAACAGTCCGTCGGCCCATTCCCCAGCCTTGGATTCCGTCATCGCGCCGGCTTTCGGAAGAAGCTTGACCAGCGACTGGATTGCGCCCTCCCAGAAATCCGCCCGGCCCATCTCGGCGACGATGTAGGGGAAGGCCGTGACGAGTTCCAGGCCGGCGCGGTCGAGCAGCTGCGGCATCTGGCGCATGACGCGCGGGTTGGTGACCATCGCGCTGTGGATCGTCTCGTCGATTGCCTTGCCTTCCCGGGGATCCTCGGTCGCGAACGTCAGCGACGCGTAGTCACCGTCGAAGATGCCGACCTTCCCGCCGGGCTGGACGACGCGAACGATCTCGGTCATGACTTCCCATGGATCGTCCACGTGGCTGAAAAGCGTGTGGGCGACGACAGCATCGAACTCGTCGTCCCAGAGTTCGAGGCTGTGCGAGTCTCCCGCCCGGAACTCGACCCTGTCCGCGATGCCTTCCTCGTCGGCGAGCCGACCCGCGGCGGCAACGAGGTAAGGACTCTTGTCGATGCCGAAGACCTGTCCGGAGAATCCGGGCCGGCGCGCGATCGCGCGTGCCGCGACACCGGTGCCGCAGCCGACATCGAGCACCCTGGAGGCCGAGTCGATCTCCATGGCATCGAGGTATTCGTTCATCATCTCGATGAAGCGGGGATGCTGGCCGCGCGACTCCAGGCGATTCACCATCACGTCCAGGGTCGTGTCATCGAGTTCACTGGTGATTCGGTATACGTCGATCGTTTTCATGATTCCTCCCGAAACAGATGGATCTATCCGTCCGACCCTGAATGCATGACGCCGGTCATTCGGAGGGGCCGAACGCAGGGGTCATGGTTCCGGGTCAGCCGTGAACAGGCTGTCAGCACGGGCGTGAAAGAAGCGTAAAATCGGTATCCGCACCCAGGACAGCCGGAAAATTCGGCCGGGGAAGTCCATGACCGGGTTGCGGGTTTCGCTGTTCGGCGCCTTCCGCGTATCCGACCTCGCGGGCGGACCGGTGAAGGTGCGTGCCCGCAAGAACCGGGCCCTGCTGGCCGTGCTCGCCACGGAACCCGGCAAACATCACTCGCGCGAGCGATTGGCCGGCCTGTTGTGGGAAAGCCGTGACGACGCACAATCACGCGCGAGTCTCAGGCAGGCGCTGTCGACGCTGCGTCGCGACCTGGGCCCGAACGCCGTCGCGCTCGAAACCGATGCCGAGGCGGCATGGCTGGCCCCGGAAGGGGTGGAAGTGGACCTCACCTGCCTGCGCGCGTGGCTCGAAGCGCCCGATCCCGAGGCGGCCTGCCAGGCCGGGCAACTGGTCACCGGTCCGTTTCTTGACGACATGGATTTGCGGGAATCCGCCTTTCGGGACTGGCTGGAACAGGAACGTCGGCGTGCGCACACGATTGCCGTGAAGGTTCTGCGGCGCAGTGCCTTCGAACGGGGCACGAGCGACCCGGAGGCGGCCGTGGCCGACCTCGCGCGCTGCCTGGAACTGGAACCCGGCGACGAATCGGTGCACCGCGAGTTGATGCGGGCCTACGCCGCGGCGGGACGCACCGCCGAGGCGCTGCGGCACTACGAACGGTTGTGCCGGACGCTGAAGGAGGAACTGTCGACCATGCCGGCCGCCGAGACCGAGCGCCTGGCCGCCGAACTGCGTCGGCGGCCCGGGGCCGGTTCACGCCCCCGGGCGCCATCGGCCGCCCCCGATACGAACGTGGAGCCGGTCGTGGACGGTGGGGAAGCACTTGAAGCCCCCGGTATCCGTCACGCAGTCGTCGTCTGCGGTCGATTCGATCTGCCGGGACCCGCCGGCGGCGGCGAGACGCTCGAGGCACTGCACGCGGCCACCGGTACCCGGCTCGCCGAGGCCGAGGCCATCGTGGAAAGCCACGGCGGCCGTTTCCATCGCCGCGCCGGTAGCCGGTTCCTGGGCGTGTTCGGGCTGGAACACGCGCGCGGCAGCGAAGCCGAACGGGCCGCCCGCAGTGCGCTTGACCTGGGCGAACGGCA
Organism: uncultured Ectothiorhodospiraceae bacterium; assembly: GCA_964478305.1. Lineage (GTDB taxonomy): Bacteria > Pseudomonadota > Gammaproteobacteria > XJ16 > Halofilaceae > Halofilum. Next base: position 23,961 of record CAYZHJ010000028.1, on the reverse strand, counting down.
GGCCGGGCAGCAATCCCGCTCGAAGTCCGCCGCCAGCTTGCACTGTGCGATCACGGCCGGCCGGGTGATTGCCCAGCCCGCCGCGGACGGTTCGCATTCCGTGGCCGGCATCACGGGTCCACCGGTCGATCTTGCCGAGCGCCTCGAGTCGCGGGCACCGGCGGGAACGATCCTGATCGACGACACGACCCGGCGGCTGCTGGAGGAACGCGCTGAACCGGGCATCGAGCCGGTGGATCCGATCGGCGGTGAACCGGCCTGGCGCCTGGACACGATGATGCACCGGTCGGGAGCCGTTCACGCAACGCCGTTCGTCGGCCGCGACTACGAACTGGCCGAGATCGAGCGCGCGCTGGAGGGGACACGTCGGGAGCAGTGTGCGCATGTCGTGCTGCTTCGGGGCGAGGCCGGCATCGGCAAGACACGGCTGTTGCACGAGGCGGGCAGGCGCGGCAGGGAACTGGGTCTCGAGTGGCACGCGACGAGCGTCCTGGACTTCGGCGTGGCCGAGGGCGAGGACGCAATCGCGACGCTGGTGCGCAGCCTCCTCGGCAACCGAGGCCTGGAACGCAAGCCGGATGCCGATGCCCTCGTGGCGGAAGGGCTCCTGGAGCCCGATCAGGAACCCTTCCTGCTCGATCTGCTGGACATCCCGCAACCGGCACCCATGCGCGCCGTCTACTCCGCGATGGACGCCGACACGCGCCGCCGCGGCCAGGTCTCGTTGGTGGTCCGGCTCGTCGTCGGCCGTTGCCGCGGATGTCCCCTGCTGATCTCCATCGAGGATCTTCACTGGGCCGACGAGGCAACGCTGTGGATGATCGCCGAACTCGTTCGGCACATCGTCGACACGCCGGTCGTTCTGGTCCTGACCAGCCGTATCGAGGGCGATCCAATCGACCGGGCCTGGCTGGCGAGCCGGGGCGGCGTGCCCATGCTCACGCTGGATCTCGGCCCGCTGCGCGAATTGGACGCGAAAGCGATTGCCGGCAGTTCCGGAGAACTGTCGGATGACGAGGTCGACACCTGCGTGGCCCGTTCCGGGGGCAATCCGCTGTTCCTGGTGCAACTCCTTCTGACCGCCCGCGATCCCGCTTCGGAACGGATACCGGCGACCATCCAGAGCCTGGTGCAGAGCCGTGTCGATACCCTGGATCCGCACCACCGCCGGCTCCTGCAGGTCGCCGCGGTCCTGGGCCAGCGCTTCAGGGCCGACGAACTCGAGGCCCTCGTGGGAGAGCCGCCCGACTGTGCCGGCCTGGTGAGCTCGTACCTGGTCCAGCCACGGGGAGACGGCCATGCCTTCAGCCACGCCTTGATCCGGGATGCGATCCACGAGTCGATGCTGCCGACACAGTGGCGTGAACTCCACGCCCGGGCGGCCCGGTGGTTCCGCACCCGCGACCCGGTACGGTACGCGCGGCACCTGGATTGGGCGGAGGATCCGGTTGCGCCGATGGCCTATCTGGACGCGGCCCGCGGGCAGGCGGAGGCCTTCCGCTACGACCGTGCCGTCGAACTGCTCGAGCGCGGACTGGTGCTCGCAAACAACGCGGACGAGCGCAGCCGGCTGCTGATGACCAGGGGCGAGACGCTGACCGACGCCGGACGGATGCACGATGCTCTCGAGGCCCTGCGCGCGGCCGATCGCGAAGCGACCGATCCGGCCGTACGCTGTCGCGTCCTGATCGACATCGCGGCCGCGATGCGGATTACCGATCAGATCGACGAGGCCTTCAAGCTTCTCGAGCAGGCGGAACCGCTCGCGAAGGACAATGAGCTGAATGCCGAACTCGCGCGCTTGTGCAATCTGCGCGGCAACTTCCATTTTCCGCGCGGGCGCGTACGGGAGTGCCTCGAATGGCAAAAGCAGGCCTGCCACTACGCCGAGGCCGCAGGGTCATCCGAACTCGAGGCCCTCGCCCTCGGCGGCCTGTCGGATGCGTACTACGCCCTGGGTTACCTGCTGAGTGCGAAGGATGCCTACGAGCGTTGCGTGCAGCTTGCCGAGGAGCATGGACTCGGGCGCGTGGCGGTCGCCAACATGCCCATGATTGGCGATTTGCACAAATTCATGATGGACCTGGACTCCGGTCTTCGGGTATCGCGGCGGGCGATCGAGTTCGCACGGACGGTCGGTCACCAGCGCGCGGAGTTGCTCGCGCACAACAGCGTGGCTTTCCACCTCATGGATGCCGGCGCGGCCGAGGACATGCTTCATCACCTGGATTGTGCCGATGCACTGATTTCCGGACTCGGGAGCAAGCGTTTCGTTCCGCGAGCCCTGTACTATCGGGCCAGGGCCCACGCGTTGCTGGGAGAGCCCGCACGTGCGCGGGAGCTGCTCGAGCAGGCGTATCGCTTGTGCCACGAGGGTGACATCGGCTTTGTGGGACCGTCGGTCTGTGCTGGTCTCGCGCTGGCAAGCGAAGATCGCGAGACACGCCGCCGATTGCTTAGCGAGGCACGGGAGATTCTCGAGCGGGGCGCACTTCCTCACAACACGGTCGACTACTATCGCGACGCAATGGAGGTGGCGCTCGACGAAGAGGACACGGGTACGGTCTTCGCGCTTGCCGAGGCGTTCGAGACCGCAATGTCACACGAACCGACCCCGTTCACCGACTGCCTCGTCGAGCGCGCCAGGCTGCTGGCGCGATGGCGCGAGGGCGATCGATCGGGCGAAACACGGGAGGCGTTGCGGGACCTGCACCAGAGATTGCAGCGGGCGTCGTTCCACACCCTGTCGGTCCGCATCGAGAATGCGCTGTCCGGGCCTTGAGGAAGCCGTTTGCGTCCGTACGCGGCCGCCGCGAAAAGGTGGTGAGATATGGCGGACCGGTTCCAGCAATACGCCATGGCTGTTGTAACCCCGGCAAAAGGGCCGCCACCGTCGAGGTCCAGCAGCAATGCGTTCATGGCATCCGGCGGCACGCGGACTCGAGACGCTGGGGCCGGATCTCGAATTGTAGAAGCCGGCGGCAACGCGAATGTTGGAATGTGAGAACTGACCCCGTGACCAAAAGGGCGGCCTTGGGGCCACCCCTTCTGCAGGTTCAAGGGGTCAAGTAGATTGGAGTTCATAATCCAGTTTCAACGACTCTGGCTGCTTGATTACACGCCTGCATGGTAGAGGTACCTGCGCATCTCGCCCGCCTCGATCGCGGGCAGGTACTCCTCGTCTGCTTCGCGAATCCAGTTATCCGCGATTAACGCGTTTCCCTCCGCCGCAAAGGCTTCGTACAGGTCCACCGCCGCCTCCTTCGCCCGGGGCCAGAACCCGGTATAGGAGGATGTGAGGTCATGCACTTCGTAGTCGAGCCCGATCGCTCGCAGCGCTTCCGCGACCGGTGTGTGATCTTTTTCGAGCACTTCCGGGCCGCCGCCGTCCGCGAGTGTCTGGACGATCAGAATCGCGAGCTGTCCGCCGGGGCGCAGTGTTTGCTTGATCGAGGACAGCGTGTGTGCGAAGTCCGCTGCCCAGTAGATGGAATCAATCGAGATGGCGGCATCGAAGGCCTCATCGGGCAGGTCGAGTTCATTGAGGTCACCCTCGTGAAATTCGAGGCGCTCGCGTTTGGTCCGGGTACGCGCAATCGCCGTATGGATCGCCGTGGCGGAATAGTCCATGCCTGTCACGAATGCACCGGTGCGGTCGGAGATGTGCTCGGAAATCCCGCCGGCGCCGCAACCGAGGTCGAGGACTTGCTCGCCCGGGCCGAGCTCGAGGACAGCGAGAAGGCGATCGATCGCCTCCATGTCGGTCTGGCCTTCCTGGCACAGGTCAGCGCCGAACACTCGTTCGCAGAACGTTGAATGCGCGGCGCTGGCATGGGCTGCCGGATAGAAGCGCTGGTAGTAGTACCAGTACATGTCGGGCCGTTCGCGATGATATCGATCGGCGACCGGCACGCCCGCGGCGGTAAGGCGGTAGAAACCGTCGTTCTCCGTGATCAGGCCCTTCCCGGTCAACGAGTCGTACGCAAGGGACCAGTCGCTCCGAAATATCCAGTAGCGTTGGCCCCAATGCTCGAGCGCCGAGCCGTCAGTCGGCTCGCCCGCGAGCAGGGAGCCGCGCAGGCTGGCAAGCAACTGAATCTCGGCCTCGTTCAGTTCCATCGACCCGTTCCGCGTTGGTTCAACGTCTCGTCACAAGTTAGTAAGGTGTCGCGTCCATAATCACTCTGGAACGATTCCTCGGCAATGACTACATTTTCGTTCTTGACCGTTTCGTTCACGGTTCGTGCGTTCTCGGCGGGATGTTCTGATTGAGCCGGAACAGGTTGTGCGGATCATGTTTCGTCTTGATCTGGACCAGCCGCTCGTAGTTTGAATCACCGTAGGATGCGCGCATCAGCCGCTCTCCCTCTTCGCCCTGACCGGGGAAGTTGAGATAGATCCCGCCATCCGAGAAGCGACGCATTTCGGACCAGAAATCGCGCGTCCAGGCGATCGCGGCATCGGTACCGTCCGGATCCGTCCACGAGGTGTCGATGCTGAGCAGGTAGGGCGCACCGCGATTCCCCAGCGCCGTGGTTTCGGATGCCACCCGGCTCATGGCGCCGCCCATGTTGCGGATGGTGATCAGCGTCCACGGGGACGGCCGGTCGAGCGCACGCGCGACGATCCGGTCGATGGCCTCGTCCACGAGATCCTCCAGGTAGAGCGATTTCCAGTAATTGAACCGCTCGCCCTTGCCGAAGAACGGATCGAAGCCCTGCTGCACGTCGCCATAGGGCGTCGCCCCGCTGAGATCGAGTAGCGGCTGGCCGAGTTCACGCACGGGCTGAACCAGACGCTGGCCTTCTTGCAGCGGACCGATGCAGACGCCTGCCGGTATCACGACATCCCGGCCGTGGAGATCCTGTGGGAAGTTCGAGTGCGCGGGAACGCTCCAGAAATTGAAGTTTCCGGTGTACTCGTCGGGCGCATGCCTCGTGAAGTCACGCCAGCCACGAAGGATTACGGCGGCATTCTCCATCGGAAAGAACGGCGCGCAGAAATACACTTCCGGACCGACGGGATACGCCTCGTATTCGAACGAGGTGACGACCCCGAAGTTGCCGCCACCACCGCGTATGGCCCAGAACAGATCGGCGTGCTGCTCCTCGCTCGCGTTCAAGCGCCGTCCGTCGGCCGTGACGATCTCGGCCGAGACCAGGGCATCGCACGCGAACCCGTACTTGCGCGCGAGCCAGCTGTGTCCTCCACAGAGCGTCAACCCGCCGATTCCGGTCTGCGAGACCACGCCGAGGGGCACGGCGAGGCCGAATGCCAGGGATGCGCGGTCGACGTCACCGATCGTGGCGCCGCCAGCGGCGCGTACCCGACGGGCCTCGGGCTCGACTCTCACGTCGTTCATCCGTGACAGATCGATGACGATGCCGCCGTCGCACATCGCGTTGCCGGCCACGTTGTGTCCGCCGCCGCGCACGGCCACACGCAGGTTGTGCTCGCGCGCAAGATTGACCGCCTGGATGACATCATCCGCGCCGCTGCACTGGGCGATGATCGCCGGGCGGCGGTCGATCGAGCCGTTCCAGATCACGCGGGCCGAGTCGTAGCCGGCATCGCCCGGTGTCAGGCACGGGCCATGGTGTGCCGCCGCGAAGCGCTCGATTATTGCTGCGTCGAGGGTGACCGGTCCCGTGCCCTCGCGTGTCACGAACTCCACTCCCGACATCGCTGCCTCCCTTTTCCCGGTATCCCGGTGAGGCCGGTGGCATCGGCCCGATGAGGCCAGACTAGGCGCGTACATCCACCCCCGGAAGAGGCAGACGGTCCGGAAAGGTGTCAAAATCATCACTGATGGCTGCAAACGTGCGATCCGTAGCCCGACGCCAGCCGGTCAGCGTCGACATTCTGGCGCGACCGGATACTTCCCCGTGCACCCTGTTCGGACTCCATGAATTCCTGAACTCCGCCGGCGTCGGCTGGGAAACCAATGTCGCGGGTGAAGCCGGGGAGGCCCTGTTCGAGGCGCGAATCGTCGCGGCCGCGCCGAAGCCTTTTCACTGCTCGGGTGGACTGCTCGTGACCCCGGATGCGGCAATCGCCGATTCATCCCCATCCGGGATCGCGCTCGTGCCGAGCCTGTCAGCACCTGCCTGGACTCTGCCGCGAGAGCACGATCCCCGGGAACTGGACTGGTTGCGGGACAAGCATGCGCAGGGCGGGATCGTGGCTTCCGCCTGCACCGGCACCCTGGTGCTGGCGGCATCGGGCTTGCTGGACGGTTGCGAGGCAACCTCGCACTGGGCCTACCGCGACCTGTTCCGGGTCCACTACCCGCGCGTCGACCTGCGCCTGGACAGGAACCTCTGCGTGTCCGGACCCGGGAACCGAATCGTCACCTGCGGCGGTGCCACCGCCTGGCATGAGCTGGCCCTGCACCTGGTCGTCCGCTTCTGGGGGATCGATCATGCCCGGCGCGTTGCCCGCTACTGGGTACTGCCGGAACGCGGGGTTGACCAGTCACCGTACTCGGTGCTGTCGCCCTTCATCCCGCACGACGATGCCATCGTGCGCAACTGCCAGTTCTGGGCCGTCGATCATTACGCGGAACACAACCCCGTCTCCATCATGGCCCGCAGCTCGGGACTGCCGCGCGCGACCTTTGCGCGCCGGTTCCGCCGTGCCACCGGCTATCAGCCGATGGAGTATGTGCACGCCATTCGCGTCGACAAGGCGAAAGAGTCGCTGGAACGGACCGAACGCAGCATCGAGGAAATCGGCCACGAGGTCGGCTACGAGGACGCGGTCTCCTTCCGGCGGCTGTTCAAGCGCAAGACGGGCCTGACGCCGTCCGAGTACCGGCGGAAGTTCGGCACCAGGCGCTTCCACCGCTACGAGCTTGCATAGCCATCGGCCTGAATCTCTGAAGCAAATCCAAGGCCACGGGTCACCCATTAGAAGGCCCTCATGCAAGTGGCACCAATGTATCGGGGCACGCTTTGGAGCGCTCCTTCGATTGCTGTTTGGAACAAGTGGAGTCGGGTTCGACTTTTTCTTGATCCACTAGGCTAGAAGTCTGATCTGACCCCACTTATTGTTGGGGGAAGATCGGAGCCGGATGCATTCATTCGGTAGACGAGTCCGATCCCGGATCTGCGGGTTCAACGGAATACAGCGGCCCTGTGTGGTTCAATCCATCCAGTGCAGCGGGATCCACGGGCGCGAAAGCGAGACCGGCACCGACGGCGAGATCCTTCATGGTGCGCGAGGCGAGTACCTGCCCGGGCTCGGCATGATCCTTGATCCGTGTGGTGAGCTGGAGCGCCTCGCCCGAGAGCTGCTGGTCGCGGATCTCGCATTCGCCGACGTGAATGGCAGCGCGGCTGCTGCAACCGAGGTGCGCGAGGCGTTGCCCCGCGGCGGCGGCACATCGTACCGCCCGGGCGGGGCCGTCGAAGGCCAGCAGGCAACCCTCCTGCAGAGCCATGAAGTGGCGCCCGCCATGCCGCGTGAACTCCTCGCGTATCGTGTCCGTGTAGCGGTCCGGCGCTCGTTCGGCCGCCGTGCCTTGGGTGCGCTGTGCCGCTACCGGCTCGAAGAGGAGCAGTGCGAGCAGCCGTGTCTCGGGCGTGACCTCGCGCCTGGCGCCGGTGAGGAACTCCCGGATGCAGTCGACCAGGCCGTCGACGTCGCCGGTGAAGGGCGTGTGGTCGTCTCCGGGCAGCTCCACCAGTTGCGCTCCCTCGATGTACTCGGCGAGATAGGTCGCGTCGCCGGCGCTCGCGATCCGGTCGCCTTGCCGACGCGTGACCAGCGTGGGCACGCGGATCGCCGGCAGGACGTCGCGCACGTCGATCTGCGTGTTGAGTCTCGTCAGCTTGATCGCGGCCTTGCGGCTGGCCGAGTAGCGCAGGTAGCGGGAAAACCAGTCGTGGAACTCGGAGTCGATGTCGACACTGGGCGCGAGATCGACCAGTGACATGCGTCCGCCCCAGTCCTCGCGGACCGCTTCCAGCCATCGTTCCCGCTCCGCCGGGTCCCAGCCCCAGGGGTAGTCGTCCGAGTGCAGGCGTCTGGCGAAGCAGCCGTGCAGGACCAGCGCGCTCGTCCGGTCGGGATTGTTGGCCGCGAACAGGCAGGCGAGGCTGCCGCTTTCCGAGACGCCGAGGAGCGCCGTCTTGCGCGAGCCGACCGCGTCGAGCACGGCTCGCAGGTCCTCGACCCGCTGCTCGAGCATCGGGTAATCCACGTCGCGCTCGGACAGGCCGGTACCGCGCTTGTCGAACACGATCAGTCGCGAGAAGGCCGCCAGCCCGCGCAGGAATCGCGCCATGCCCGGGTACTCCCAGGCGTACTCGAGGTGGGACACCCAGCCCGGGATGTAGACCAGATCGATCGGGCCCTGGCCAAGGACCTGGTAGGCGATCTCGATGTCCCCGCACATCGTGTACTCGGTGCGCGGCTGGCCGCGAATCTCGCTCGCGAGTCGCTCCGTCTCGGGCTCCGGACCGGTGCCGAGCTCCCGTCGCAGGGCCGAGCGACAGCGCTCGTACTGCTGGATCGCCGCGCCCCGTCGCCCTGCCAGCGAATACAACCGCATGAGTGCACGGTGTGCCTCTTCACGCAGGGGTTCGATCGCGAGCAAGTGTCCGGCGACGGTGATGCCACGGTCAACGTCCTCGGCGTTGAGGCATTGCGCCAGTTCCCGCGCGAATACGCTGACCGCGTGCTCCTCGAAGCGCCGCCGCGCCACCTCGATCCACTCCTCGAACGCCTCCTCGTGCAGGCTGAAGCCTTCCAGTAGCTCGCCGGCGTAGAGCTCGTCCGCCCGTGCGGTGGTATCGGCCTGCTCCGTGGCCAGCGCCTCGAGTCGCCGGGCATCGCTGTCGGTGGCTTCGGGATCGAGCGCCAGGCTGTCGCCACGGCTCAGCAAGGCATCGGCGTCGTGTTCGGCAAGCACGCGGCGCAGGGTCGACAGCGTCTGACGCAGGCTGATGCGCGCCTGCTCCTCGCCGGAACGGCTCCACAGGAGCCCGGCGAGGTGCTCGCGCGAGTGCCAGCGACCTGCCGGCAGGGCGAGATAGGCGAGCAGAGCCTCGGCCTTTCGCGTCGGCACGGGAATCGACGTTCCGTGCTCGTCGCGGGCATCGAATCGGCCGAGCAGCTGGAGATGCAAAGCCGCCATGGCGGCAGTTTCCCGCCGGGCCGAACCCGGCGCAACACACCCGCCGTCGCCGAGTGACGATTTCACGCATTTCTCACGCGAGCACTTACATTCGGCTCACGCCTCGTCGGGAAACTGTCCCCACGCTCGATGGAGAGCGAAGAGACGGCAATCCGGGAGGATCGAGTCATGAATCATCAAGTGAGCCACGAAAGCGAATGGCTACGCCAGATGCGGCAGAAGGAAGAGGGCATGCGCCGTGAGATCGTCGGCGCCGATACGGCAGTGGGCCTGACGACGCGTATCACCGAGACCCGGTCGGCGCCGCGGGCCGCGCAGATCACTCCGGGTGCGATCAGCGGCGTGGTGCACCGCCTGGCACGTATCTGCGCGGCGAGCCTGCGCCGCCCGGCAAGGGCCGTGCCGCGATCCTGAAATGGTGGCTGCGGCGCTGCCGCCGGAAACGCCGGGGAGGGGGTTGAAGTCATCGAGGGACCCGGCGACTCCATCCCTGTTTCCCGGTTGGCGCGTCTGCCGGGCAGCGGTGTCGGTATCTGACCCCAAGCGAGTCTAAGATCCGTGGTCTGTCCCTATTATTCCCCATCTCAATATCCCACGGTAAAGCGCTGGCGCGGATGTTTCGGGTCCTCGATCTCGTCCACCATGGCAATGGCAAAGTCCTCGAAGGAAATGCTGCTGCCGTTGTCGGAGGTCAGCAGCTGGTCCGTGCCGAGGCGGAACTTGCCCGTGCGCTCGCCCGGCACGAACAGGGCCGAAGGCGACAGAAAGGTCCAGTCGAGATCGTCGACCGTTCCGAGAAGGTCCAGAAACTCTGCGCCCCGCAACGCCTCCTGCTTGTACTGCGACGGGAAATCGGGTTGATCGACGAGCCGCTGCCCCGGCGCCACTTCCAGGCTGCCCGCACCGCCGACGACGAGGAAGCGTTTCACGCCGGAGGCACGCACGGCGTTGAGGAGCCGATCGAAGTCGGTGTCGAGGAACTTGACCGAGCTGACCACTGCGTCGTGCCCCGCGAGCAGCGTTGCCGTACCCGTGCTGTCGTTGATGTCGCCCCCGACCGCGGTTGCGCCCGGCAACGAGGGGATCCCTTCGGGGTGGCGGGCGATCGCCGTAACCTGGTGACCCCGTTCGGACAGTTCCCGGAGAATGCGCGAGCCGACATTGCCGGAGGCGCCAATGAGCGCGATATGTGCCATGTCCAATCCTCATGGTGTGAAATATGGATCAGGTCTACGATACAGACCAAAATGAGCCGGGAATGGTATGGTGCCGAGATCGTCGTCACAAGACGTCATCACCAGCTGATCAGGTCATCCCGGCGTGACCGCGGCATGATGGAGTGCAGCACAATGAAACAAGGCGACCGTGATTCCGAACCCTTCGTGTTCGAGCAGCCCTGTCCGATCAGGGACGTGCTCGACCGGATCGGAGACCAGTGGAGTCTGCTCATTCTCCATGTGCTCGAGAATGGAACCGCGCGCTTCAGCGAGATCAGGCGAGCGATCGGCGACATTTCCAGGCAAATGCTCTCCAAGACGCTGAAGCACCTGGAAGAGGATGGCTTTGTACGGCGCACCCTTTATCCGGAAGTGCCGCCGCGCGTCGAATACGAGCTGACGGACCTCGGCCGTTCCTTCCTGGTTCCGATGAAGGATCTCATCGCCTGGGCAGAGGAAAATCATCAGGCAATCTGCGAAGCGCGTGACCAATATAGTGCCGGGAATGGCGGTCGGTGAGTTCGACTTGTGTGGCGGACAAGGCATGGCGCCGGGCCAGATAAGGTTCGGGATCAGAGTAAAGACTCGGTTGTTGCCACGAGTTTTTATTCTGACCCCGAATATCCCCCCGAATATCAAAGGCAAGACCTGACCCCGTGCCCCACGGAAAGTCGGGCGGGCTCTCACGTACTGGTGTAATCTTTGAAATATGGTCCGGCGCGCCGCGCAGCACGCGCTCGCGGGCACGCCCGGTGGGGATGGTCATGACGACGCCACGATACGGCCGTCCAGTTCGCTGTTGCTCTCCCAGAGGTAACCACGTGAACACGCTACGTCTTGCGCAATCCGCCTTGATCGCCCTCGGGACCCTGGGCGCCCAGGCGGTCCTCGCGTCCGCGGAGCTCGCCAGCGTCAACGCCGCCGGCAGCGATGCGGGCGACGGTTCTTCCTTCATCCCGAGCGAAGAGCTGCGGTCATTCAGCACGGACGGTCGATTCGTCGCATTCACCAGCAGCGCGACCGATCTCGTGCCTGCCGACACGAATGGTCAGGCCGATGTATTCGTTCGCGACCTGCAGGCCGGTACCACGGAGCTGATCAGCATCAACGCGAGCGGCGACGACAGCGGCAACGGGAGATCGACCCGGGCCCAGGTCAGCGCGGATGGCCGCTACGTACTGTTCCTCAGTGACGCGGACGGCCTGGTTGCCAACGACAGCAACACGGTGGACGATGTCTTCCTGCACGACCGTCAGACCGGCAGCACGATCCTGGTCAGTGCGAACGCGGCCGGGAGCGACAGCGGAAACGGGGCAAGCAATCCCCACGGCATGACGCCCGACGGACGCCTGGTCGTGTTCTCGAGCGCCGCGGACGACCTCGGCCCGAACGACACCAACGGCGTCGACGACGTCTACCTGCGCGACGTCGAGGCCGGGACGACGATGCTGATCTCGGTCAACGCGGCCGGCGACGACGCGGGCGGGGGTGGCACGTTCTCGGGCGCACGGCATCAAAGCATCAGCGACGACGGACGGTTCGTCGCGTTCTCCAGCGACGCAACCGATCTCGACGCTTCGATCACGGACTCCAACGGGCTGTCGGACGGATTCGTCCGCGATGTCGCTGCCATGACCACGACGCTGATCAGCACGAATGCGTCCGGCGACGACAGCGCGAACGGTAGCACGAGCGACATCCGGATCTCGGCGGACGGGAGCACGATCGCGATCGCGACCCAGGCCACGAACGTGCTGAACGTGACCGACAACAATGCGGGACTCGACATCTACGTGGTCGATCGGCAATCCGGTACGAAATCGCTGGTGACCGTCAACGACTTGGGTACCGGAACGGGCGACGACGGCGTCCGGAACGATCCCCGGCTCAGTGCCGACGGTCGCTTCATCGCCTGGGAGAGCAGGGCGAGCGACCTGATCGCCGGCGCCGACAACAATGCCGCGTTCGACGTCTTCCTGCGCGATCTCGACGCCGGTTCCACCGTGCTGGCCAGCGCGAACGGCAACGGCACGGACAGTGGAAACGACGCGTCCGAGGACGCCCAGATCAGTGATGACGGCCGCTTCGTGTATTTCGAGAGCCGGGCCACCGACCTGACCACGATCAGCGACAGCAACGGCGAAAAGGACACGTTCGTGTTCGACTCGCTTTCGGGCGAGGTGGTCCTGGTCAGCTCGAGTGCCGCCGGGAACCAGACCGGAAACGGCTTCTCCTATGACCCGGTGGTCAGTCCCGGCGGCCGGTTCGTCCAGATGGACAGCGGGGCGTCGGACCTCGATCCGAGCGTCGCCGACACCAACGGCATCACCGACGTGTACGTTGCCGACATCGCGAGCCTCGTCGCCAACGAGGACCCGATCGCGGGATTCATGACCACGACGGACGGGCTCGAAGTGGAATTCATGGACACCAGCGCGGATACGGACGGCGCCGTCCAGTCGTGGCAATGGGACTTCGGCGACGGTTCGGACTCCACGGAGCGCGATCCATCGCACCGTTACGCTACGGGCGGCACGTACACCGCGAGTCTCGCCATCACGGACAACCTGGGTGGCTCGGATACGACCAGCAGGGCGGTGTCCGTCGGCGGCGGCGGTGGCGGTGGAGCGAGCGGACCGGCACTGATCGGGGGCCTGCTGGTGGCATGGCTGCTGCGCCGCCGACAGCGGTACTCCGTGCGAGTGTCTTTGCTCTGACCCCGAATATCCACATTGAATGCCCCGGTGTCGCCGGGGTTGAATGCTTCCAGTACCGGCTTTTGGGCAAAAAGTCGGATCTGACCCCACTTATGCGATCAGATTCGAATTTGACCTAGTGCCACGAAAATCGACTCTCACACCGGTTATTCGATCTAGGCGGAATCGGAGCCATGTTGCTTGTGGCGCTCGTAGTAACGGGCGACCCGCGCGCGGTTGCCGCAACGGGAAGCGGAACACCAGCGTCGGCGCGGATGCGCAGGCAGGAACAGCATGACGCAATCCTCGGCTTCGCATTCCCGGATGGTGCCGGCGCGCGCATCGGCCAGCAGATCGGCCGCCGCTTCCGCCAGTCGGGCAGCCAGGCAGATGACGAACGGGCCGTAGCGATTTTCCTCGATCGTGATCGATGCATTATCGCGGACAAGTCGCCGGATCGCTGGCGCCGCGCCGATGGCCTTGTTCAACTCCTCCAGGGTCTCCGCCGGTGGAATCCTTCCCCGTCGAACATGATCAATGGCAATTGCGGTTTGATCCCGAACCACCCGGACGGGACTCAATTCGTCGGCGGCAAGGGATGCCGCTTCTGTCGCGGGGAAGCCCGGAAGGCGGTCGGCCTGCAGGGCAAGCCAGTTTGCCAGGCCGGCGGGCGTGGCAAGCAGATCAACGGGGCCGGATGGCCCGTTCGGCCGCGTGTTCACCAGGTCGAGTGCCAGCGGTTCGCCGATCAACGGGGCAGGCCCGGTCATGACATCCGATTCTCTGTAATGGATAAAATCAATATTGACACATTAGAATTCGGGCGGCAAACTAATGCAAACTATCCATAAAGAGGAATGTGAAAATGGCCATTTCCGAGCTTCCCTCGATCCTCCACGGGCACGTGGTGGTGGATGAAGTCCGCCTTTTCTATCGGGAGACCCTGCCCCTCGAGCGCAGGGCCGATGCTCCGACAATCCTGTTGCTGCACGGATTTCCGTCCGCTTCGCATCAGTTTCGTCGCCTGATGGACGTGCTCGGCAATCACTATCGCCTCATTGCCCTCGACTATCCCGGATTCGGCCACAGCGACGTCCCGGAGCCGGCAAGCACCGGCGGAGAGTTCGACTACAGCTTCGAGCATCTTGCGGACATCGTTGAAGGTTTTGTCGACCAGCTTGGTCTGACCCGTTTCGTCATGTACATGTTCGATTTCGGTGCCCCGGTGGGATTCCGGCTGGCCGAGAGGCATCCCGAATGGATCGCCGGGCTGGTAGTGCAGAATGGCAATGCCTATGAAGAAGGATTGTCCGCGGATGCACGGGCGTTCATTTCCCTGCGGGCAGAAGACAGAGGTGCCGAGGAAGAGGTCCGAAAACTCCTGACCCTGGAGGGGACATACGGTCAGTACATGAATGGAACATCCCGACCGGAGTTCGTCGCCCCCGATGGCTGGACACTCGACCAGCACTTCCTCGATCTGCCGGGTCGCAAGCAGCCGCAGATCGACCTGGCCTTTGACTACCGCAGCAATGTCGCGCTCTACCCGAGCTGGCAGAACTGGTTGAGAGAGCACGCTCCGCCGACCCTGATCGTCTGGGGCCGGAACGATCCGATCTTTCCCGAGCCCGGCGCGCACGCCTATCTCCGGGATGTACCGGAGGCCGAGCTGCATCTGTTCGACACCGGACACTTCGCACTGGAGGAAAAGCTCCCGGAAATCGCTCCGTTGATCGCGGACTTCCTGGAACGCATCCCGTGCACGGACAACTGCACCAGCTTCTCTCCGTCTTCCGAGCCGGACCGGGCACGCGAATCATGATCAGTGCAACCTCGCTCGGCATGGTTGCCGGTACTCTGACCACATTCGCGTTCCTGCCACAGGTCATCCGGACCTGGAAGCGACGCTCAGCTGCCGACTTCTCTTTCCTCATGCTCGCCGTGTTCGTGAGCGGCGTAGGCTTGTGGCTGATATATGGCTGGCTTATGAGTGACCTTCCGTTGGTGATTACCAACCTCGTTACATTCGCGCTGGCAGCGGCAATCCTGGCGATGAAGTTGCGTTTCGGTTGATGACCGGTAATAGCTTCAGCAAATTGGGTCTTACCTCTATTCCTTTGTATTTACTTGATCACAACTAGTCGCGTGATCTCGTGGTGTTGACTCGACAGTGCCAATTTCATCACCTACGCTTCATCGAAGAACCAGAACGAGGAGCGCGGTATGGACGGAAACCTGCCAGAAGCCCTGAAGAATTTCGGGGTCAGAGCAAGGAGTCAATAAATGGGATCAGAGTTGATTCTTCGATATGCGGCCTTTGCACTGTTCGCGCTAGCCTTGGCAATAATGGCTCAAACTGCATCTGCCGCTCGATGCGATTGCGACTATCGGAGTTGGCAGGGTAGCTGCAAAGCCACAGTCGAACTACGCCAGGATAACTGGTTCGTGATTGAGTCGGACACGCCGCAATGTTCAAGGGTGACTTGGTACATCGATGGAGAGCCGCAGACCACGATCGTGACCGACGGATCCGATTCGACCGAATGGCTTGGGTCAGGTAGTTCTCCCAGCCTGGCCGTGGAAAGCTGCAAGGTTTGCAAGGATGCGAAGTATGAGGATCGGCGGAACCAGGAGTCGGATGCGGTTGATTTTTCCGGTACGTGGCGCGTAATCGTTGACCACCCTGATGGGAACCGGATGACATACAAGGACATCATTGAACGCGTCGGTTCCAATGAGTATCGGATCAAAACCTTCGGAAATGACACGGGTGCTGGTGGAGTGACGGGCCGCCTCACGGTAAGCGGTAATTCCGCAAGAATAACCTGGCACGCCGAAGGATGGGCCTCGGACAGGCTTCGGATCATCGGGGAAGATCGCATGGTGGGGTCAGACAAGAGAGGGGCGCAAATCGAATATACGAGAATCAGCGACTGAGTGTACAAGTACCCGACACTCGGGCTCTCCGATGACTCCGATTATTCCCAGGCGTGTACAGACCAGTTGCAGAAAATTGGTGTCTGGCACCAATTATTCAGACCAGTTGCAAAAATTGGTGTCTGGCACCGATTATTCGTGCTCATGTGCTTCTCCAGCAATGGGTCGGATCCGACTTTCCGCGGGATGTCGGGTCTTGCGCTTTGCATCGGATGGTGTGGGGCGATCCGGCAAAGGCAAGACCTGATACCGTCACCGAGAAACCGTCACCGACTCTCGGATCCTACGACCGCCGCACGGCGACGATGCCGCCTGCAGCGATGAGCACGATGCCCGCGGCGGACGGCGCGTCGGGGATCTCGCCGAACAGGATGAGCCCCCAGACCGCGGCGAACGCCAGGTAGGCGAAGTCGAAGGTGGCAACCACGGACGACGGACCGGACTGGTAGGCGATCGCCGCGCCCACGCTGCCGATCACCACCATCACGCCCATGAACGCCATGGCGAGCCACGCGTCGCCGGCCATGGGCGTCCAGCCGCCGAGCAGGAAACCGGCCGCCGCCTCGCCCGGCGCGGGCTGCCACAGCCACGCCCCCGCGGTGCCCGCGACACCGACGGCGATGAACGCGAGGTTGAGCGCGAAGGACAGCACGAGTGGATCCTCGTCGCGGCACTTGGTGCGCGTCATGATCATGGCGAGCGCATAGAGGATCGCCGAGACGAGCGGCAGTATGGCCCAGGCGTTGAACGCCTCGGCCTGGGGCCGCAGGATCAGCAGCACGCCCGTGAACCCCACCGTGACGGCGAGCCAGCCCCTCGGACCCACCCGCTCGCCGATCAGCAGGCCCGCGAACAGCGTGATGAACAGCGGCAGCGTGTAGTAGACAGCGGCCGCGGTAGACAGCGCCACGTGCGGCAGCGCCGCGTAGTAGCTCACCCACATCAGGGTCAGCATGACGCTGCGGAGCGTGGCCCACGCCGGCCGTCTCGGCACGAGCGCCCCGATCCCGTAGCGCAGGGAGATCGCGGCGGCGAGGGCGGGTACGGTCACCACCGAGCGCAGCACGAAAATCTGCCAGAGCGGGAAATCGGCACTCAACTCCTTGACCAGGGCATCACCCAGGGAGAGCGCGAATACCGTGAACACGATCGTGGCGATCGCGAGCGTGAGGTTGTCAGCGCGGGCCACCGCGCCATCGACCGGCTGTCTGGCCATGGTTTGCGATCTCTCCGTACCCGGGGCGGCGCGGGCCGGCGGATGCCGACGCGCCCGATACCAGAGGCTAGATCGCGGCGATTGTTCTGTATAGAAGGCCCAATCAGAACAATCTGATAAACTCATTCGAATAATGGAGACTATCCCCGCCAACGGGCTCGAAGCGCTTATCGCGGTCGCGGAGCACGGCTCCCTGCGCCGGGCTGCAGCCGCGCTGCACGTCCAGCCGCCGGCGGTGAGCTACCGGATCAAGGCCCTGGAGGAGCGGGTCGGGACCACGCTGTTCTTCCGCACCACGCGTTCGGTGCGACTGACCGACGCCGGGCGGGCCCTGCTGGCCCGGGTGCAGCCCGCGATGACCGAGATCGCGGATTCGCTGGACGACACCCGGGCGCACGGCGCCGGGCCGCGGGGGACTGTGCGGATCACGCTGCCCGAAGTGGCCTACGACCTGGCCATCGCCCCCAGGCTCGCGGCCTTCCGGCGCGCGTATCCGGAAATCGAGGTCGAACTGTCCTTCAACGAGGCTTTCGTCGACATGGTGGCCGAGGGTTTCCATGCCGGCGTGAGGCTCGGCGATCACATTCAGCAGGACATGGTTGCGGTGCGCCTGACGCCGCCGCTCCGCCAGGCCGTGTTTGCCGCGCCGGCGTACCTGGACGCAGCGGGCCGGCCCGAGCGGCCCACCGACCTGCTCGAGCACGACTGCATCCGCTATCGCTACATCGCCTCGGGGCGCATCGCCGAATGGCGTTTCCTGAGCGAGCCGGGAAGGCCCGGGGCAACCATGACCGTGGACACGACGGGCGGCCTCGTCGTCGACAGCACCAGCACCCTCCTGAACGCCGCGCGGCGCGGGCTCGGCCTTGCCTGGCTGTTTCGCGCATGCATCGAAGAGGATCTCGCCGCCGGAACGCTCGAGACCGTGCTCGACGACTACGCGCTCGAACGGCCCGGTCACTTCCTCTACTTCCCGAGGGCCAACACGCGGATTCGGGCGTTCCGGGCCTTCGTCGACTTCATGAAACTGCGGGCGGGGTAGAAGCCACCGCGCCGGAACTCTGCACGTGTACAGGAACAGGCCATGAATCCGCGAATCCGGGATCGGCGTGGCCCCGGATTCGTGGTCTGTCCCCTATTGTTCACCTCCCTCAAGCAGCCCGCGGCGATACTTCCTTCCGTACCGTCGCAGCCATTTTCTGCTCTGCGTCACGCAACTCGAAGTCCACCTGCAGACGCAGCCAGAACTCCGGCGTCGTGCCGAAATAGCGCGCCAGCCGTAATGCGGTGTTCGCCGTGACGGAGCGCTGGCCCTTGATCAGTGCGGTAATGCGGTTTGGCGGCACGTGCAGCGCATGCGCCAGCGCGCTGGCCGAGAGCTCCAGCGGGCGCATGAACTCCTCCCGCAGGATCTCGCCGGGATGGATGGGGTTGTCCGGCCTGGCACGACTGCCGGCCAGATCGCTGAAGTCCATCCGCTCCAGCTCGTCCCGGCGGACCGTCGTGTGATTCTCGGTAGTCATGGTGATGTCCTGTTCTCGATGCTAACGGTAGTCACAGAATTCCACGTCCCAGGCGTGGCCATCCTCGAACCGAAAACAGATGAGCCACTGCCGATCCACGCGAATACTCCAATGCCCGGCACGGTCTCCCCGGAGCTTTTCCAGGCGATTGCCGGGCGGCACGGCCAGTTCCTCCACCCGATCGACCGCGTCGAGCATGCGCAGCTTGCGCCGCGCCTTCCGGCGCAGATCCCTCGGCACCGCGCGGACCGGCAGGTCCTGAAAAAGGGCGGCCGTGGTCCGGTCCGCGAAGCTCTTGATCATGAGATGGCAGTGTAATACGCATTACGTAACGCGTAAAGGAGCCGATAAGTAATAGGGGACAGACCACGGTTTTCGAAGTACTCGGGCACGGCCGGAGTTCGGCCGTAGCAAGAGTCGTGGTCGGTCCCCTTGATCCGCGAGTCTCGGAGGGCAGCGCCCTCGGGGACGAAGCGAGTGGGCGCTATCGCGAAACAACCACGCGGTCGCCACTGACGAGCTCGATGATGACGAGTCCGCCCAGCCCGGTGTCCGGGACGAGTGCCGTGCCGCGAGCGGCGTCGACGGCGATCGAGGCGGGCGAGAGGAAGCGCGTGCCGTTACCGTGCTCGCCGTCCGAGACGGTCGAGCGGGTGCCGGTGACCGGGTCGATGGCGCCGATGCCGGGGAGGTCGACGACCTCGTTCAGGTCGCGTACCACGAGCACCCGGTCCCGGGTCGCGTCCAGGGCGATGTGGCCGACGGTCTGGTTCCAGTCCGGGCCCGGGCTGCCGTGGTCGGACAGGACGGTGCGGTCGCCGGTGTCGAGGTCGACGCCGAAGAGCCGCGGCGGTCCGATACCCCGGCCAAGCGCGAGCAGCCGGTCGTTGGCCGGGTCCAGTGCGAGACCGGTGAGGTCGACGAAGTCCGTGCCCGTGCCTGGCGCTCCGAGGCTCCCGGGCCCCGAGAGGAGGGCGCGGTCGCCGGTGACCAGGTCCACGGCCATGATGTCGTCCAGGAGGAGCGTTCGGGCTACCAGCAGCCGCTCCCCGTCGGGATCGAGCTCGATCGCCGGTGGCTGCACCGAGACCCCGAAGTCGCCGCCAGTGCCGATGCCGTCACCGGATACGGTCTCGACGACGGCCGTGTCGAGGTCGATGCCGACAGCCCTGAAGTGGGTGGTGCTGACGAACGCGACCTCGGCGACGCCCAGGATGCGGTTCCCGGCGTGGTCGATGGCGATGTCGCGGATGCCGCCGAACGTGATGTCGCCGTCCAGGAACAGGGTGCGTGCGCCGGTTTCGAGGTCGATTCGCCAGAGATCACGAATCTGTGAGTGGACATAGGCCTGTTCGCCGCGCTCGTCGAACGCGACGGCCTCGAGCGAGCCCCGGATGCGCGGACCGCTTCCGGCATCGTTGCCGGCGATGACGGTGCGGTCGCCGGTTGTCGGGTCGACCGCGACCACCGCGTCCAGTCCCGCGTCGCTGACGAGCAGCCTGTCTGCACTCGCATCGAAGGTGATCGCCGCCGGCAGCTGCAAGGTCTCGCCGGTGCCGGTGGTGGCGTCGGCGAGCAGCGTGCGTTGGCCCTCGCTCGCTGTGGAGGACGTGTCGATGGCGTACAAGCTGGCGCCCGAATACGCATACGCGGTGTCGTTCGCGGCGTCGAGCGTGATGCCCTGCAGGCGCTGGACGGGAGCGGCGAACGGTGACACGAATGTCCGGTCGCCGGTGTCGAGATCGATGGCGACGACGGCGGCATGCCGTGTCCCGGAAGCATCCAGGTCCGTGACCAGCGCTCGCCCATTGTCGACATCAATGGCGATACCCCAGGGCTCGATCAGCGGATCGCCCGTACCGGTGGACGCATCCGCGAGAACGGTGCGCGTGCCCGTGGCAATGTCGACCGCGAAAATGCTCGCCGCGAAGCGATCGACCAGGAGCACGCGCTCGCTGCCCGCGCCCCGGGTCGGGTCATACGCCATCGCGGTGATACCCGAGCCGAATCCGCCGGAGGGCATCGCCACGATCGTGCGCGCGCCGGTGTCGAGATCCATTGCCACGAGGAAGCTCGGCGCACTGCCGTCCTCGATCAGGATCAGTCGGTCGCCGTCCGGATCCAGCGCTGCCCGTTTCAGCCGGCTGGCAGTGACGCCGACGGCGTCATCGTCGTCGCTGACGACCCGCCGATTGCGGCCGTCCGTGTCCACGGCAAGGACGCGCTCGGTGAAGCCGTCCACGACGAGGATGCGATCGCGGGCAGCGTCGACGGCCAGGTCGGCGGGCTCGACCATCTGCGGCTCGTTGACGACCGTGGCGCGCGCCGCCGCGGTGTCGAAGTTGCTGTGCACGGCATCGTCGGCGGTCTCGACGACCAGCTCGTTGAGGCCGGGCTCGAGGGGAACGCTGGCGCGCCAGGTCGCAAAGCCGTCGCTCGTGGTGGCGTCGACGCCGTTGACGCGCACGCTCGTGATCGCGCCATCGTCGGACGCCGTGCCGGTGACGGTCAGCGTGCTCGCATCGGTGCGCGACGAAGCAGGGGGAAACAGGATCGAGGCGGCCGGCGCGGCGACGTCCCCGGGTGTCGATCCCCCGCTGCCACTACCGCTGCCACTACCGCCGCATCCCGCCAGGGTGGCCGCGAGCAGGACGACCGCGGCGGGGAGACAGGGGGTCCGAAACACTTGCATCACGCAGGATCTCGCGCCGCCGCCTCTACGACGGCCCACGTGCGTCAAATAGCACGAAACCCCGGCGACGTAGCAGCACGAATCCGACACGTCGAGCCGTCCCGGGACCGATCCACCGAGCCGGATCGTCGAAGAAGGATCTTCCGATCAGCAGGTTGCGGAGAATTCGGTGGCCGCCCGTTTCCGACTCGACGCGGTACTGCGGCGACATCGAAATCGCGGGAAAGGCGCGCACACGCACCGAATCCGAGGGGAGTCAGGGTTCAGAGTAGGGAGTCAATAAATGGGATCAGGTTCGACTTTTCCTGGTCGGCTGGACCAAAAGTCGAATCTGACCCTGCGCCTCCAGCCGGAATCCATCCGTCCCGTCGGTGCGCTGGAGAACAAACCGTGTCGGTGCCTCGGGGGATGAACGCCCCGGGATTCCCGGAAACTCCGCACCCTTGGAGTACGCGCGAAGAGGGTCACGCGACGACGGTCACGTGTTGGACAGCATGGGGATCCCTGTCATCGGGGTGTCGGGTCTTGTATCTTGCGTCGGTCGGTGTGGAGTGATCCGGGAAAGGCAGTATCCGGCCTCGCGAATCCGGGCTTTGTTACTATGCATTGGATACTTTCCGGGGCATGATTCTCCCGTCTTTTTGTCCGCCAAACCGGAACCACCTCACCTTGAACGCGATGATCCGGAGGACCTGGAAATGAGGATGCGACGAATTTGTGCAGTTGCGTGGGTGATTTCACTGATGGTCGCAGCGCCACTGCGGGCCGATTTCACTGAACCCGCCCCCGAGTACCTGCCGTCGCCGGCCGGGCATTCAACGGTTTCGGCGGACGGTGCCGCGTCAGACACGGACGGGGCGATCCTTCTGCTGGCCGCAAATACGGAAACGGGCTCCCAGTCGAACGAGGCGGGTCGGACCGTGCGAAACGCGACCATAGCCGGGGTGAGGCTGGGCATGTCGATGAACGAGGCCGTGAACGCCCTCGAAGCGGCGGGGTTTGACGTGAACAAATACAACGAGCGCTGCATGGGGCACGAAAATGATCAGGACAATCCCTGTTACAGTCGCATGACCGGCGTCACCCTGAAGCGAATCAAGGGCCCGTCGCAATTCGAGGGCGGCTTCTCGGAAATGACCGTTCGCTTGAAGGACGATCAGGTCTACTGGATACGCAGGGCGGACGGCTTTCTGCTCGATCGCCTGCCGGACGACTTCGACAGGCAGGGGTTGGTGGAGAAGTACAGGGCGAGTTATTTCGAACGCTTCGCCGACGCGAAATATCGGGCACAGGGAACGAGCGGGCGCTCGCACCTGCATGACTTCGATGACCTGGTGCCGCCGCCGTGGAATAGGCCCATTACATCGCTTCATGCTCAGGTCTCCCTTCCCGAAGCCTCGGGTGGCAGATACGGAACCTTCATCGAGATGTACTGGAAGGATCTCGTTGGCGTCGAGTGGTAAGTGGGCGGGAAGCGAGACCGACGTGGAGTCAACCAGGAAGCGATTCCGGGCATAGTCACCGGAACGGCTTCAGCGTCCCCGGGGTCGGTGGGGAACTGCGGCAACTGCCTCGAACGGCACTTGCCCGGCGACAGGGTCGGAATCCCGTCATCGCGAGCGAAGCGCGGCGATCCAGGGCGTCCGCCGGCTTCGCGCGCATGGCGGCAGCCTGCCTCGACGCTGGATCGCCATGTCGCCTGCGGCTCCTCGCGATCACGGTTCTGAACGGCTGCAGCACGCCCGAAACACGCCAGGCAAGTCCCGTTCGTGACTGCGCCGCGAATTCCGCCGCCTTGGGGTTGCTCAGATCGACCGCCACGCCGTGCAGGAATGCGGTCTTCGCGGTCACGGCCCGTACCTGCGCTCGCTGATTCAGCGAGCGGGTTCCGGCCGAAAGGATCGTTTTCACGCCGAGATAAACGAGGTAGCCCCCGCCGACAAGCTTGACGCACTGGTAGAGCCAGGCGGTCGCCTGGAAAAGGATTCCCAGGCCGAGCAGGCTTGCACATGCCCAGGTCGCCGTACCCACGGCGATACCGGCGGAAAACATCACGCCGAGCCACCGGGAACGGGTGCTGGCGACATGTACCGTCGCGAACAGGTTCGGCCCGGGACTGAGAACGGTGATGAGCCACACCTCCGCCACCAACTCGAGTCTAGAACACAATCAAAGACCCCGCCGGCCTGCTATATCAGAAGGTAGACCCCAATTATTCGCCGGCGGCGATTTCACGTGGACGTGGTTGCAATTCGCTGAGGAGACTCCCGGAGACAAGGGCGAGTGACGCCAGCGCCAGCACCAGTGCCGGTGCTGGACCCAGCAGACTGGTGCCCACGATCTCCGCGAGGGCGCCACCGGCCAATGGAAGCAGGAAGCCGGTCGAGTAGCCGATGGTAAACACTCCGGCCACCAGTCCATTCAACGCCTTTCCCGTGGTGATCCTCGGCAACAGCGACAGCAGCAGAACCAGCTGGGTGACTGCACCGAAGCAGGCGACCACGGCCATGGCGATGGCGACAGGCCCGCTCAGCAGGAGAA
>CAYZHJ010000027.1:0-26555 GCA_964478305.1 uncultured Ectothiorhodospiraceae bacterium | reverse complement strand
CGATGATGATCAGGCTGCCGACGAAGGTCTGGATGATGTGCCAGAGCGCGCCCTTCACGTTCAGATCGCTCCTGCTCTGTTTCCAGATCAGGCCGAGCGAGATGAATTCGGTGACGAGCCCGCCGGCCGCCGCCAGCAGCATCGGGACGGGCGGCAACTCGATCGGTTCGGCCAGCCGCATGCCGCCCATGACGATCACGATCAGCGCCATGCCCAGCAGGAAGCCGCCGTTGACCAGTGCCCCGATGATTTCGGCCCGGTACCAGCCGAAGCTGCGATCCTCGTCGGCCGGGCGCCGGGCGAGCCGGGCGGCTGCGATGGCCACCAGCACGCCGCCCACGGCCGAGAAGGTATGAAAGGCGTCCGAGATCACGGCGATCGAACCGGTCCACAGCCCGATGCCCATCTCGATGACGAAGTAGATGCCGGTCAGCCAGGCCGAGATCGCCATTCCGTATCCGCCCGCCGGCAGGTGACCGGCGTGGCCGTGAGCAGCGTGTCCCTGATTTGCCATTACCTGTCTCCTCCGCCGGGCGCGTCCCCTTGCGACCAGCGCCAGTCGCGGATGTCCGGCATGTCCTCGCCGTGCACCCGGATGTATTCCCGGTGCTCGACAAGCTTGTCGCGCAGGTCCTGCTTGACGTGAGCGGCAGTGTTACACAGCTGCGGTACGCGGTCGATCACGTCCATTACAAGGTGGAAACGGTCCAGGTCATTCATCACGCACATATCGAACGGCGTGGTCGTCGTGCCCTCCTCCTTGTAGCCGCGCACATGCAGATTCGGGTGGTTGGTGCGCCGGTACGTCAGGCGATGGATGAGCCAGGGATAACCGTGGTAGGCGAAGATGATCGGCCGGTCAGTGGTGAAGATGCTGTCGAAGTCCTGATCCGAGAATCCGTGCGGGTGCTCCGTCTTCGGCTGCAGCGTCATCAGATCGACAACGTTGACCACCCGCACTTTCAGATCGGGGAAGTACCCGCGCAGCAGATCGACCGCTGCCAGCGTCTCCAGTGTCGGCACGTCGCCCGCGCAGGCCATGACGACATCGGGCGCGTCCCCGGCATCGTTGCTCGCCCACCGCCAGATGCCGGCGCCGGCCTCGCAATGCTTGACCGCCGAGTCCATGTCGAGGAACTGGGGTTGCGGCTGCTTGCCGGCAACAATGACGTTGACGAGATTGCGGCTGCGCAGGCAACGATCGGCGACGTACAGCAGGGTATTGGCATCCGGCGGCAGGTAGACGCGGATCACGTCGGCCTTCTTGTTCACGACGTGGTCGATGAAGCCGGGGTCCTGGTGGCTGAAGCCGTTGTGATCCTGGCGCCAGACGTGCGAGGTGAGCAGGTAGTTCAGGGATGCCAGCGGCCGGCGCCACGGAATGTCGCGGATGACCTTGAGCCATTTCGCGTGCTGGTTGAACATCGAGTCCACGATGTGGATGAAGGACTCGTAGCAGGCGAACAACCCGTGGCGCCCGGTGAGGAGGTAGCCCTCGAGCCAGCCCTGGCAAGTGTGCTCGGAGAGAATCTCCATCACGCGTCCATCCGGAGCCAGGCCCTCGTCCGTCGGCAGACGCTCGGCCATCCATGCACGCCCGGTGACCTCGAACAGCGCGTCCAGGCGGTTCGAGCTGGTCTCGTCGGGCCCGACGATGCGGAAGTTGCGCTCGCCGGCATTCTTCGCCATGACGTCGCGCAGGAACGCGCCGAGCACGCGGGTTGACTCGGCGAAGCGGTCTCCGGGCGTCTGCACGTCGACCGCGTAGGTGCGGAAGTCGGGCATGCGCAGGGCCTTGAGCCGCTCGCCGCCGTTGGCGTGCACGTTGTCCGACATCCGGCTTCGCCCGCCGGGCGCGAGCGCGGTGATGGCGGGCACGGGCGCCCCGTCGGTATCGAACAGGTCTTCCGGCCGATAGCCGCGCATCCATTCATCCAGCGCGGCCAGGTATTCGGGGTGCTCGCGCACGGCCTTGAACGGCACCTGGTGTGAACGCCAGCTACCCTCGACCGGACGGCCGTCGATCTCGGCCGGCCCGGTCCAGCCCTTGGGCGTGCGCAGCACGATCAGCGGCCACGCGGGCCGCGCCGGCGCCTCGTCCGAGGCGCGCGCGGCCGCCTGGATCGCACCGATGTCGTCAAGCGCCGCGTCCAGCGTGGCGGCCATTGCCTGATGCATTGTCTCCGGGTCGCTGCCCTCGACGAAATACGGCACGTGGCCGTAGCCGCGGAGCAATGCGTCGAGTTCCGCGCGCGGGATGCGCGCGAGCACCGTCGGGTTGGCGATCTTGTAGCCGTTGAGATGGAGAATCGGGAGAACAGCCCCATCGGTTGCCGGGTTGAGGAACTTGTTCGAGTGCCACGAGGCGGCTAGTGGTCCCGTTTCGGCCTCGCCGTCGCCGACGACGCAGGCGACGGTCAGGTTCGGGTTGTCGAGCGCGGCACCGTACGCGTGCGACAGCGCGTAGCCGAGCTCGCCGCCCTCGTGGATCGAGCCCGGCGTCTCGGGCGCGACGTGGCTGGGCACGCCGCCGGGGAACGAGAACTGGTGGAACAGCCGCCGCATGCCCTCGGCATCGCGCGACACCTCGGGGTAGATCTCGCTGTAGGTGCCGTCGAGCCAGGCATTGGCGACCATTGCCGGCCCCCCGTGGCCGGGGCCGCACACGTAGAGCACGTCGAGATCGCGCTCGACGATCGCACGGTTCAGGTGAACGTAGACGAAACTGAGACCGGGCGTGGTGCCCCAGTGACCGAGCAGGCGCGGCTTCACGTGGGCTGGTGCCAGCGGCTCGCGCAGCAACGGATTGTCCATCAGGTAGATCTGGCCGACGGACAGGTAATTCGCCGCACGCCACCACGCATCCATGGCGGCAAGCCGCTTGTTGTCCAGGGGCCTGCGATCGCCGACCGTGCAGTAGTGCTCGTCGTTCATCGTGCGACTCCGTTTCCGTGTACGTCACCCGGGGCCCAATGGTCGCTCGCGCCATCGCCGGCGCCTCGTCGATGGGAATCACCGGCATCGCGCCGGCGCGGATGGCGCGGACGGCCGCCGACGGCGCTGCCTCCGGACAACACCAGCCGCGGATACCGCACGCACCGGAACGTAATGCATTTCATCGCCCGGTACATTGACTCTCGTCAACGACACGATCCGCGCCGGGGCACACGGTCGCAAGGGTGTTTGCCGTCACGCAGCCTCCGAGCCCGGGCACGCCACGATGATCCCGGCTCCTTCGCCATACCGAGTCACCGGATGCGTCGTGCTCTTCGAGCGTCTTTCGTCAGGCGCGACCACTACTGGCAGCCCGGCCGAACCCGGATGCGCCACAATTAGCGACATGCCCGCTGCCCGCAGGCGTATGCGTTGACCAGCGTCAAGGCGAACCTGATGGAGACCGCCTAGGCTATGCCTGTGACATGCGTGATGCCGCTGGACTGGAACAGCGCCCGGGATCGCCGATGGATCAGGCATGCATGGCAGCCGGGAATGGGCAAGCGGGGTTTGATGCCATGTGCAAGTTGCTGATTGTATTCGAATCTGATGGGCTCGCGCGGCCACCCGGCCTCATCCGCGCGGTCGCCGGGAGTGCGCGGACGGAGGGCACCGAGGTGCGATTGCGCGCACTGCCGGATGTCCGGCTCCGGGACGTCGATTGGGCGGATCGCCTGGCGCTGGCTATCCGGGCCCGAGGAGAGGATGTACCTCCGGCCGTCAAGGCGTGGGTCGATGGGCTCGGCTTCTCCGGCTGGCGCGTGTTCCGGGACAAGCCCGGCTGCGTGATCCCGATCACCGGGCCCGATCTCGCGCACCCGGACGCACCGCCTGTCTGCCGAGCAGTGGCGAATTTCCTGGCGGCTCGCGGCATGTCGCCCGTCACCGCCGGCCACGCCGGCATCTTGACGGCCGAGCGACGGACCGGCAATACCGAGCCCCGGCGGTCGCTGTCGGCAGCGCACTGACGGTCCCGGCGGCCGGCAGCATGCCGGTCATTCGGCCTTCGACGAGGGCCACGCCAGGCGCAATGCGCCCGGCGGCTCCGTGGCCCCGGGCTCACGAACGCACGGAAATCACGTCGATGCCTTCCAGGTGAAATGCTCGTAGACGCTTGACCAGTATCCACCGAAGCCAGCCGCGAACAGCAGCTCCTCGATCGGGAACGGGCCGAGCCGGATACCGGAGAGCGCATCGAGCTCCCACACGCGCGCAATGTAACCCGGCGCGCTCCACTCGAGGCCGAGCAGGAAGAATCCATAGTAGGCGACGAAGAGCAGGCTCCCGATCCAGACACGACGCGCCAGGTCATGGCGGCATGCGATCGTCGCGACGATGCCGAAGGCCATCGCGAGGATCGCGGGATAGATCGGATTCCAGGCGAACGGATACAGCAGCGGAAAGGCGATGAACGGAGCTACCAGCGCGATACGATGGTACCGGTGCCTGCGCGCGTACCACTCGCTGTATGAAACCGTCGTTGTCCGTGCACCCGTGATGATATCGTACAGTACCGAGCCCACGCCGCCGATGCCGAAACAGAAGATCAGGCTCTCGATATCGAAGCCCGAGCGCAGTGCCAGGTCGAAGAGGCTGGGCGGTGACCAGTATTCAGGAACGAACAGTGGCTCCGTCAGTCCGAACGGCATCGTGAACAGGCTGGCCCAGAGCATGCGCCGCCGCAGTGACGGGGCCGCCAGGTACAGGACGACCCACGGCGCCAGGAATGCGCCGGCCCAGATCAGCCACACGTGGGCATCGTCGATCACTTCCGCGATGTGTCTTTACCATTCATGGCGCGGCATTGAGCACTACACGGCCGCAAAGCCCGCAAGCGGTAACCTCGCCGTTCACTGAGCTCCGCCACCGCCACCACGCCCGCCGTGACCATGGCCACCGTGCATGAATCGGTGCAGCAGCGGGCACGCAAGCAGGATGAGCCACGGCAGCGCACCGAGCAGATGTGCCTGGTGCTCTTCCCGGAGCAGGACGACCGCCAGTACGGCGAATGCCCCGAATCCGATCCACCAGCGACGCCGGGACGGCTCCGCGCCGTGGATCGGGTCCCCCTGATCATGATGCTCGGGCATGGGTTCCTTCACTCCGGCTGCCTGCGGCCCGCAATCCGTCCGCTACCCGGCAATTATCGGCCGCCCCGGATCCCCGTCCCTTGATGTGCGTCAAGAAGTCATCGTCCCTGTCGTTGCGGGCAATGCCGGGCGCATCCGCCGACGGGCGGGCCGGCACTGTCGCCCGCCCCGCGCTCGGTATCGGCATCGGCATCGGCCGTGAGATGGCCGGCCCACGGCTCGCATGTTGCTGCCCCGATCTCTCCTACTGCTTGTTCTGCCAGGGCCATCTGCCGGATATCTCGACTTCCAGGGTGAAACTCAGGAACGTGCGTATCAGCACGACAATGGCAAGGACACCTATCGATTCGAACGTCAACTCGATTGCCACCGTATAGATGATATCTGCCGCAATGAGGAACTCCAGCCCGAGCAGAATGCCCCGGCCGAGCAATTGCCGGAGTTCCTGGAAGATCAGCTCCCTGTCTTCCTTTTTCAGTACCCGGGCAACAGCATCGAACAGCGCATACAGGGCAAACAGTGTTATGGCGCCGACACCGATCGCTTCAATGATTGCTGCGCACCAGGCTGCTACAGGTGCAATGAAGTCACCCACATCATCTCCTCATGTATCCGCGTAACATGTCATCCGGAAAGCGTTTGGAATCGTAACACCGGAGAATGCGGGCCCGGAGCAGGATCGGCTCCGGGTTTTCACTCCGACCCGGAATGCGCCTGATCCGTATCACCGATCGTGCGCAGAAAATCCTCCAGATCGACATTTCCCCCCGTCGCCACGACCACCACGCGCCGTCCCTGCACCCACTCCGGCCGGCCGAGCAGCGCGGCGATCCCGACCGCCCCGGAAGGCTCCAGCACCAGCCGCGCGGATTCGAAGGCCAGTCGCATCGACTCGCGGATCGCGTCGTCGGTCACGGTCGTGTGCCGGCGGATGCCGGCGGCCTGTGCGCAGGCGAAAGGACAGGCGCCGGGCGCCGTGGACTGCAGCGCATCGCAGAGCGTCGTGCCCTCGCCGGCCACGTGCGTAATCTCCCCCGCCTCCAGCGAGCGGCCGAAGCTGTCGTAGCCGTGCGGCTCGACCGCGACCAGCTCCGTCTCCGGACACGTCTCGCGCAGACCCAGCGCCAGCCCCGAGATGAAACCGCCCCCGCCGACCCCGCACAGCACGAAATCCGGCGACGCCACGCCGGCCCGGTGCAGCGCCGCCACGATCTCCAGCGCGGCACTGGCGTGCCCGGCCACGATGTGGGGATCGTCGTAGGGATGCAGCCGGGTCATGCCCCGGCTCTCCGCGATCCCGCTCGCGCGCTCGCTCGCCACGTCCCCGCGCGGCCGCGAACCGTGCTCGGTCAGGATCACCTCCGCACCGAAGCCCTCCGTCCGCCTGCGCTTGGTGACCGGCGCATCGGCCGGCATGACGATCGTTGCCGGCACGCCCAGCGCCCGCGCCGCGGCCGCCACGCCCTGCGCGAAGTTGCCCGAGGAATGGGCGACCACCCCGGCCGCCCGCTCCCCGACCGTGAGCTGGCAGCAACGCCAGTACGCACCCCGGAACTTGAAGGCCCCCGTGTACTGCAGCGACTCGGCCTTCAGCAGCACTTCCGCCGCCCCTGCCCGCTCGGCCAGATCGGGCAGCGGGATCAGGGGCGTCTCGACAACCACGCCCCGCAACGCCGCGGCGGCTTGCCGGATCTCGCTCGCTGTCGGTACCAGGTTTCGTGAATCGTTCACAGTGAATGCCCATGAGTGGGGCCGGATCCGACATTTTCCCTTGTTCCCGGGCTGAAAGCCGCAAAAGTCGGATCCGACCCTACTTGTTCGTTCCCGTCGTGTGGTGACGTCGGTGAAACCGCGCGGATCAGGTCGCGCCGTGAGTCTGGCGATACTTCAGATCCGCGTACTCGCCGTAGGTTACCGGATCGTACTTCGGCGGGTGGTCGGCGTCGCGGAACGCCTCGAAGCATTCGATGACCGCGTCCGCGTTGGGATTGTGGAAGAAGGGAATCGACTGGCGGCGGCTGTTGGCACGGCCGTGATCCGGCGGGTTGACCACGCGATGGACGGTCGAGACCCACTGGTCGTTCGTCCACCGCATCATCGCGTCACCGATATTGACGACGAACGAGTCCTCGATCGTGGGCACGTCGGCCCATTCGCCGTCGCGGTTCCGTACCTGCAGACCTCCGGTCGAGTCCTCGGAGCGAAGGATGGTCAGGAACCCGTAGTCCGAGTGGGCGCCGGCACGGAGCTGCCCCGGCAACAGATCACCTTCCGGATCCGGGTAGTTGATCACCCGGATCGACGAGTGATGCCGGTCGAACTTGTCCTCGAACCAGTCCTCGGGCAACCCGATCGCCAGCGCGAAGATCCGGCGCAACGACTCCGACAGCTCGCTCATGGCCCGGTAGTACTCGAACCAGACGGCCTGCAGACCGGCCGGCTCGGCCGGCCATTCGTCGCCCATGAAGCCGGGTCCGTAGTCCAGCGACTCCTTCAGGTCCCCCGGCCGTTCCTCCCCCAGGCTCGCCGCCAGGCTCTCGGCCATCATCGGGAAGTACATCAGCCCGCCCTGCACGTCGCCGGTCTCGCCGACCCGTGCCTTGCGTTCAGCCGGCAGATCGAAGAAGGCCCGCGAGGTGCGGTACATGCGATCGATCAGCTCGTCCGGGACCCCGTGGCCGGTAATCGTGAAGAAACCGATTTCCTCGCACGCACGGCGGATCGTGTCCACCACGTCACGCGCGGCAACGGTCTCGCCGCGGCGGAACGGCCCGATATCAACCACTGGAATGCCGGCTTCGGTCATGATCCCCACATGCTGTACGCTGGCTCACGACACATGCAACCCCCTCCACTGCTCGTTCCCGGCCGGCACCATGAGACTGGATCTCGCTTCACCGGCCCGAATCGTGGAATTTCGGTAACTGTCCCCGGAACTAGTCAACCTCGGTCCCGTCGGGGCCGAGTTCTTCTCCCTGAGCATCAGCTACTGCATGACCACGTCGCTCGCCATGGACGGCCAGGGACTGGGCACCTGCGGCCCGCCTGAGGACCGGATCCGCGAGCTGGCCGAGGGCGCGGGATTCGCCGAACTGGCCGT
The DNA here is from genome assembly GCA_964478305.1 of uncultured Ectothiorhodospiraceae bacterium. Taxonomy (GTDB): domain Bacteria; phylum Pseudomonadota; class Gammaproteobacteria; order XJ16; family Halofilaceae; genus Halofilum. The sequence goes on along the minus strand of CAYZHJ010000027.1, from coordinate 18,371 downwards.
GCTCCCCTTCGAACATCCATTCAACAAGGTCTACGTGGCGACGAAACGGGGCGCCTGAACAGGCCCCCGGTCAGCCCCGGTTCCCGGCATCTCCCGTTCCAGCGCGCGAAACCCTCGAACAGCTCATGCACGGCCACGGTCGCTCCATCCAGGAACTGCGTCTTCTGGTACAACCGCTCGAGAACGGCATCACTCACCCGACCCTGTACATCGATCCTCTGCAGCTCGATCAGTTGCGCGAACTTCCGGAACTCGTCGCGACCCACGTCCATATGGAATTCAAGCGATGCAGGGTTTTCATGATTTTTCAATGACTTGATATCACGCAAGCGTGTTCCCTCCCGCACCTGCTTGACGTCATAAACTTACTACAAGTAACCTACTTTTCGTAGGTATATGACTGCCGGTGAAAAGACGCCGGTCAAACCATGATGAACCGGGGAGTATTTCTGATGACCAAGAACAACAAGTCACCCGTCCTCATGCTGGGTGGTACCGGCGTGGTCGGGAGCGCAGCGGCAAGAACGCTTCGACACCTGTATCCCGATCTACCGATTGCGATCGCTGCCCGCGATCAGGAAAAGTGCAATGCATTGGCCAGGGAGATCGGGCATGCGGAAGCAGTCCCGGTTGATCCCGGCCGGGCGGACCTGGGACTCGCGCCCGACGCACAGTACTGCGCCGTCGTGGCCGTTCTCAAGGAAAATACGCTCAATCCCCTGAGATACGCGCAGGAAAACTCCCTGCCCTACATCAGCATGGCCGATGGCGTGTTCGAGATCGGCCCGGCGGTCGCCCGTTACGTGCACCGGCCGGCAAGCGCTCCCATCATGCTGGCCGGCCACTGGGCAGCCGGAATGGCCACCTTGCCTGCGCTCCATTTCGCGAGAGAATTCAGGACCGTTCATGCAATGAAGCTTGCCGCGATTCTGGATCCGGACGATGAAGTGGGACCCATGGCACACAAGGACGTGGAGGAAGTCATGCTGGCTTCTCCGCGTCCGCTGATCCTGGACGACGGGACCTGGCGGTGGGTCGGTGAAGAAGTTGCAACGCGTCGGATCAGGGACATCAAGGGCGCTGAGATCGATGCGTATGCCATGTCGGTCATCGATGTGGCAAGCCTGGCCGCGGCGACGGACCTCTCCGCCATTCGTTTCGATCTCGCCGCACTCGAGGCCGGCCGTCGTCCGGATGGAACGCCATCGCATGAGCTGATCATCGAGATCCATGGGGAGCAGCAGGACGGAAACACGAACCCCTTGCGCATCGACATCGAAGCTCCCCAGGGCGTATCAGGGCTTACCGCACTGGGCATTGTCGTCAGCCTCGAGCGACTACTCGGCCTTGCCGGTGGCACGCCACCGGCGGCGGGGCTCTATTTTCCGGAGGTTCTGGTGAATACGGATCATGCGATGGATCGTCTTGCTGAATCGGGCGCAAGGATTCACCGATCATGACCGGCCATCTCCCTTCTTCTTCCTCGTCGCATTCGAGGCGGCATCGGGTGAAAGGCAGTCAATGATGATCGCGCCCAGCGCATTGGATGCGCTCCTTTCGCTGATGCGGCCGCGCAGCATCTCGCGCGAGATTGATTCCGCGGCACCCAGGATACCGACGCAGCGGATACGCAAGGCGCGTCTGGTCAGATTGACATAGGGGGAAAATGCCCTGACGTATATGAGGGCGTACTCGTCCATCAGCTCGTTCTGGAAGGCCTCCATCTCCTCCGCGCCCTTGAGGGCGGCGGATATCGCGTGCCACTCCGGGCCGACCGTGTTGTAGCAGTTCATGTATGCCCGGCTCAGCACTCGAGCGGCGTCCTCGAGCGTCCGCGGCGCACGGTCCAGCGCTTCCAGGGCCACTGCAACCTGGCGTTCGTCGATTTGCTTTTAGAGCGCGATGAGCAGGCCGGGTCGCGACCCGAAGTGCTCGTAGACAACGGGTTTGCTGACACCGGCCCGCTCCGCCAGGAAACCCATGGTCAGTGCATCCGTTCCCTGCAGGCGAACGATCTCGAGCGCCGTCTGCAGCAGCTGCTCTCGACGCTCGGTCTTCGACAGTTTTCGTGTGGATGCTGAAACCAATGACCTTGTCACTCCCGTATCGGGTTTTGCCGGTGCGTCCCGCGAACATCGATCAGAACCGACGCATGACGATTCCGCTGAGCCGGGGAAAGGCTGTCCGCGGGAGATTATTCCACGATTTCGTAATGGAATACGGTTGGATCATACTCCACCATCATTGCATGGACCTTTTCCGGGACAACCGCCTGTTCCGGATTCGATCCGGCAAACGCCTCGATGGCCTCGATTGACTCCCACTTCGTGACGATCCGGAATTCGATTCCTTCTTCCACGGCTCTTCGCAGGATCGACGCCTCGATGAACCCGGGAATGCCGGAAAGCCGCGGGAACGTTTCCTCGCGCAGATGGGAAACGTAGCGGTCCGCCTCCGATTCGTGCGCAACGCCTCGCCACTGTCTGGATATCATTTTCCTCTCCCTTTCGTGAAAGACGCCCTGATTGCTCAACGCCGGCCAGGAATCACCGCGCTCGGGAAAACCGACGGGAGGATTGAAAAAGCCATCAACAAACCATGGAGGGAACCGCTCGCGACAAGTGTAGCAAAGCCCTGGTTCCAGGCGCATGGACGTACAACGCTGCACCGCCGGTTGCCGTGGCAAGCTGCCGTCCGGGTCGGCCCAGTGACAGGCTCGCACTCGAACAAGCGGGGTCAGGCTCGGCAGTTTCCTTCATCCCCGGGCTGAAAGCCCGCAAAAGTCGGATCCGACCCCACCTGGCATCGGCCCATGCAGTTTGCAGAATTGCAACCCTGAACTGCGATTTCGCCCATTCTCTGTGCAGAAGAACACTCCTACCCTTGGCGCCACGTTCACCGACGAGGAAAGTCAGCGGAGGAATCAACCATGAAGCTCTACCATGCACCCGGCACCTGCTCGCTCGCGCCGCGCATCGTCGCGCACGAAGCCGGACTGACTCTCGACGCCGAGAAGGTCGATATCGGCAAGCGCGTGACCGAGGGCAACGCGGACTACACCCGCATCAACCCGAACGGCTACGTGCCGGCGCTGCGCCTCGATGACGGAACGCTGCTGACGGAAGGTGTGGCCATCGTCCAGTACCTCGCGGATCTCGCACCCGACTCCGGCCTGGCGCCGGCCGCGGGTTCAATGGAACGCTACCGCCTGCAGGCGTGGCTGACCTTCATCAGTTCCGAACTGCACAAGATGTTCAGTCCCTGGCTGTTCCATCCGGAGTACGGCGAACAGGCACAGAATGTCGTGAAGGGGAAGATCGCCGAGCGATTCGCGCACGTCGACCGGCACCTGGAGGATCACCCCTTCCTGCTGGGCACCACCTTCACGGTGGCGGACGCCTACCTGTTCACCATCGCCCGCTGGTCGGACCTCTTCGCCATCGACCTCGCGCCCTTCCCCGCGCTCGCGGCGTATCTCGACCGGGTCGCGGCGCGCCCGGCGGTACAGGCCGCCATGCGGGCGGAAGGCCTGGAACCGGCCGCGTAGCCGGCCCGGGAAAGGGAGATCACGATGACGCACGGCATCGCCTGGATACTCCTGATCATGGCGGGCATCCTCGATGTGCTCTGGGCCGTGTCGATGAAGCTCGCGGACGGCTACACGCGCCCCGGCTGGAGCCTGGTCTCGCTGGGGGCGCTGGCGGCCTTCGTCTATCTGCTCGGCCGCAGCCTGCAGGTACTGCCACTCGGCACCGCCTACGCGGTCTGGACCGGCGTGGGCGCGGTGGGAACCGTACTGATTGGTATCGCCCTGTTCGGCGAGTCGCTCGACGCCGTGCGGCTGGGCGCCATCGCGCTGATCGTCGCCGGCGTGGTCGTGCTCAAGCTCACGACGGCATGAGCTCGGTAGCCTTGCTGGGTAACCAGTGCCACGCGCATTTCAAATCGGGCCTTCTTCGTGCGCGTGCCGGAATCGCGCGGCTCCCCGGATTCCGCTCTCTGCCGGTGCCGGATTCGGCGGCGGGTTCATCGCATGTCCCCGGCGGGAACCCCCGGACTCACTCGGGCGCCGGTACCGTCGTGGCCGGGATCAGGCTGATCCGTGCGAGGGACGCGCGAACCCGGATTTCGTCGTCGATGCCGAGGTCGGTTTCCGGCGGCAGCTTGAGCAGAAGCTGGAGGCCTTCCATGTCCAGACTTTGCGCCCGCACGCGCAGGAAGCTGCCCTGGAAGGCCGCGTCGACCACCCGGGCACGGCCGAGCGGAATCCGCGTACCGTTGGTCGGGACGCCGCTTTCTCCGTCCAGCTCGAGATGTTCCGGGCGGATGCTGATCGCGGCCCGCTCGATGTCCGGTGTCAGGCCATCGGCCGGTACCCGCGCCAGGGGCGTGTCGAGCCAGATTCCGCTGTCGTCGCGCTCGACGATGCCGTCGACCAGGGTGCTCTCGCCGATGAACTCGGCGGTAAAGCGACTGGCCGGTGCCTCGTAGAGCCGGCGCGGGGTTCCGAAGTCCTCGACGCGGCCACCGTTCATGACCAGGATCTCGCGCGCCAGCGCCATCGCCTCCTCCTGGTCGTGGGTGACGTGGATGAACGTACAGCCTGTCCGGCGATGGATGCGGACCAGTTCCTCCTGCATCAGCCGGCGCAGGTTGAGGTCGAGCGCACCGAGCGGCTCGTCGAGCAGCAGCACGTCCGGGTCGACGACGAGAGCGCGAGCAAGAGCGACGCGCTGACGCTGGCCGCCGGAGAGTTCGTGCACGCCGCGGTCACCCATGCCATGAAGGCCGACCAGGGCCAGCATCTCGTCCGCCCGGCGCCGACGCGCCGCCCGGCCGAGGCCGCGCATCCGCAGGCCGAAGGCGACGTTGTCGGCGACACTCATGTGCGGAAACAGCGCGTAGTCCTGGAACACCGTCGTGGTCGAGCGGCGCGCGGGAGGCAGCTCGGTGATGTCCCTGCCGCCGAGCCGGACACGGCCACGCGTGGGCTGCTCGAAGCCGCCGATGAGGCTGAGCAGCGTGGTCTTGCCGCTGCCGGACGGGCCGAGCAGCACCAGGTACGTACCCTGTTCCAGCGCCAGGTCGACGTCCTCCACGGCGACGGTATCGCCGTAGACCTTGCGGATGCCCTCAAGCTTCAGGTGTTGCGGAGTTGCGGCCACGACGGGCTCTCCTCAGGGTTGCGATAACGAACAGAAGCACCATGGCAATGGAGACGAGGAACACCAGGGTGCCGGCGGCGTTGGCCTGGGGATCGAGACCGGTGCGCAGCATGTTCCAGATGACCACCGGCAGGGTGACGTCGAAGCGGGTCAGCAGAAACGCGATGATGAACTCGTCCCACGACAGCGTGAAGCAAAGCGCCAGTGCCGCGAACAGCGCCGGCCAGATGAGCGGGATCGTGACCAGCGTGACGACGCGGACCTCGCCCGCTCCGAGGTCGCGGGCGGCGCGCTCCAGGCGTGCCTGGTGTTCGCCCAGCTGGCTGGTGATGATGGCGAAAGCCAGCGGCAGGTTGATCACGACATGACCGACGACGACATGCCAGAGCGATCGGCCGAGGCCGAGATTGTTGAAGGTGATCAGCAGGCCCATCCCGACGATCAGGTAGGAGACCGTCAGCGGCGCGATCAACAGCCAGCGCAGGAACGGCGCGCCCGGGACGTGATGGCGGCTGAGACCGTAGGCGGCGAGAAAGCCGAGCACGGTCGAAACGAACGCGGACAGGACAGCGACATTGACCGAATGCCACAGGGCCTCCATGAGCCGGCCGTCGCCCAGGACGCGCTCGTACCAGCGCAGGGACGGGCCCTCGAACGGCGGTACCGGGACCGAGCCGCCGTGAAACGAGAACAGCACCAGCGCGCCCACGGGCAGGAAGATGAAGACGTAGCAGGCAGCGAGGTAGAGCGCGGTGACCGCCTGACCGACGATTTCACCGGTACGGCGCTTCATCTCAGAGCCGCTCCAGTTTCAGCCAGCGCGCCACCAGCAGGTAGGCGAGACCGACGATGACCATCAGGACCAGCGCCATGGCCGAGGCCATGGGAAAGTCGCCTCGGCGCGTGATCTGCAACATGATCGCCTGGGGCAGCGACAGCTCGCTCATGCCGCCGAGGATCTGCGGCGTGATGTAGTCGCCGATGCAGAGCACGAAGGTGATGAACGCGCCGACGGCGACCCCGGGTATGCTGAGCGGGAGGGTTACGTGCCGGAAGGTGCGCCAGCGCGATGCCCCCAGGTCGGCCGCGGCGAGGTGGTAGCGCGGATTGATCTGGACCAGGCTGGCGAACACGGTCAGCGTGACCAGCATGGTGAAGAAATGGACGAAGCCGAGCACGGTGGCGCCGTTGTTGTACGCCAGCCGTATCGGGCCGTCGGTCAGTCCCAGGTACATCAGCGTGCTGTTGACGATGCCGGTCGGCGCCAGCACCAGTAACCAGCTGTAGGAACGCACGACATAGCTGGTCCAGAACGGCAGCACGGCCATGACCAGTGCCAGCCACTGCCAGCGTTTCGGTACCCGGTAGGCGAGGATCCAGGCCAGCGGGTAGGCCAGCAGGATGCTGATGATCGTGGTCAGCAGCGCGATCTCCAGCGACACGAAGAGCGCCTCGCGCAGTGCACCCTCGGTGAAGAAGCGAACGTAATTGTGCAGGCCGAACTCGTCCACGATGCGGCCGCCGACGCGCTGCATCAGGCTGTAGCCGGTCATGATGACGAGCGGGACGACGAAGAACCCGCCGATCCACGCCAGCGCGGGCAAGGCCAGCCCCGCGCCCTTGAGCGTGTCGCGGCGGGCGGCACGTCGCTCCGTCGCCGTGGCAGGCGCCCGGCCATCGTCCCCGGAAGAGGCCGGCCCGTGCCTCATGGCACGGGCCGGCGCGGGCTCGAATCCCTGCTCCGCATCAGTGCGCCAGGAACTCCGCCCAGACGTCCTGCATCTGCCGGTCGAGCTCGTCGGTCACCACCGGGTAGGCAAACGAGTTGGCGATGAAGCCGGGCTGCTCGTCCCAGCGCAGGATTTTCTTCTGTTCATCGGTCAGGTTCGCCTTCGTGTTCGCGGGCATGCCCCAGTAGCAGTCGGAGGTGGCGATGGCCGCCTGGCCCTTGGGGCTCAGGACGTGCTGGACGAACTTCGTTGCCAGGTCCTTTCGCCCGGAGTCGGCGAACACACCGATGGCCTGCATCCAGCGGATGCCGCCCTGCTCCGGCAGGACCCAGTCGAGCTCGGGGCGCTCCTGCGCCAGCACGGAGACGGCGAACTCGCCGCCCCCGACGACGATATCGACCTCGCCCGTGGACAGCGCCGTCTGCGAGCTGACGACGTCGGCGACCATGGCCGCGTTGTCCTTGAGTTCGAGCAGCTTGTCGCGGATCGCGGGGAGGTCATCGGCGGTCAGTTCCGCCGGCGACATGCCGAGGGCGACGGCAACCTGGGCGATCACCGGCAGGTAGTAGTCGTAGACGGCGATGCGGTCGGCATACTTCTCGTCCCACATCATGTCGATGTCGCGCATGTCCTCGACGTCGACCCGGGTCCGGTCGAAGGCGACGGTGTTGTAGCCGAACTTCTCCGGCATCGCGTACCAGGCCCCGTCGATCCTGTGCAGACGTTCCAGGCCGAGCCCGTCACGGATGTCCCCGGTCGGGAAGTCGTCCGGGTCGATTTCGGCCAGGATGCCGGCATTGACGACGCGTCGAACATCGGTGCTGTCGACGACCAGGACGTCCCAGTCGCCGGGACGTGATTGCTCGATGATGCTGAGCGCGGTGCCCGTTCCCTCGTACTCCTGCAGGTTCACGGTGACGTCGTGCTTCTCCTCGAACGGTTCGATCAGGTCGGCGCCGAGGTGATCGCACCACGCCAGTGCGTTGAGTTCGTCGGGCTGGGCCGCGGCCGGGGTCGCAAAGCCGAGGGAGGCGCCGACCACGAGGGTAGCGCCGGCGAGAGCGAAGCCGGTCGTGGCGAGGGGATGGTGGGTGCTCGTGCTGGTCATGATGTCACTCCTCCACGGAATCGAGGCGTCCGCCGGCCGCTCCGGCGGCGGTCCGCTCAATGGTTGTCCAGCCAGTCGCGCACGATCCTGTGCAGGTGCTCGCCGGAAAAGCTCGGGTAGTGGCCGCCGTGGACCACGCGCGCCGGGATGGCCAGCAGGCGTTCCATGCTGCGGGCGTAGTCGGCAGGATCGGAGTGGTAGGCGTCCTCGATCAGGGGGCCGTCGTAGACGATGTCGCCGGAAAAGAGAATCCCGGTCTCCGCCTCCCACAACGCGATGCCGCCGGGCGAGTGCCCCGGCGTATGGATGACCTCGAAGTGGCGGTCGCCCAGGTCGATGACATCGCCCGCGTCGAGCAGCGAGAACGTCGCCGGACCGCGAATGGCGTACTCGCCCAGGGCGAAGGGCTCGGGCGGCAGGGCGTCGAACATGTCCTCGTTGAGGAACAGGTCGGCCAGCGTCCACTCGGCGCGCGGATCGGCCATGATGTCGGCCTCGGCGCGGTGAATGTAGCAGTCGTCGAATTCGTGGTGGGCGCCGATATGGTCGAAGTGCGTATGGCTGGCGACGGCACGCAGCGGGCGCTCGGCCAGCCACGGCACTTGCCGGCGCAGCGACACGGCACCGAGCCCGGAGTCGACCAGCAGGTCACGGTCGCGGCCCCGGACGTGCCAGATGTTGCAGCGGAAGAACGGCTTGATCCACGGCTCCTGGATGTGCGTGACCCCGTCTCCCACGTGGTTGACCTCGTACCATTGATCGGCACTGATCCGGATCAGGCTCATTGTCGCCTCCAGTGTTCATTGCCATTGTCCCCGTGCCGGCTCAACGCTCCGGCTCCCAGCGGCCGAGCAGCCGCGGCAGGTTGCCGTAGCGGGCGAACAGGCCGAACACCGTCACGGCAATGGCCATGAACAGCACGGCCACGGCGGCCATGATCGGCGTGTAGCCGTAGCGCAGGGAATTGAAGATGCGGATGGGCAGGGTCTCCACGGTGAACCCGGCGACCATGAACGCGATGATGTATTCGTTCAGTGACAGCACGAAGACGAAGGCATAGCCCGAGATGATGTAGGGCCGGATCAGCGGCAGGATCACGGTCCGGAAGACCGTCAACTCTCCTGCGCCCATTGTCCGGGCCACCTCGACCATCGACTTGTCCGTCGATCCCAGGCCCAGCGAGATCGTCATCAACGGCAGCGTGACCAGAAACATGCCGTGGGCGATCATCACGTTCTCGATCTGGCCATAGTTGCCCGTGGCAGCCCAGAAGGTCATGAAACCGAGCGCGGTGATGACGGGCGGCAACATGAACGGCGCGATGCCGAAACTGAACAGCAGCCTGGCGTAGAGCAGCCGGTACCGCCACAGCGCATAGGCGAGCGGCAGGGCCACCGACACGGCCACGAGACCCGCCACCGCGGCGATCAGCAGGCTGTTCTCGATCGACGCCCGCCAGTCGACGTCGCTCGCCATGGCGCGGTACCACTCGAACGACAGGCCCTCCGGCGGGAACAGCAGCTGGCGTTCCTCGTTCAGTGACACGCCGAGCACAACGACGACCGGCGCGACGAGGAAGGTACCGATCGTGCCCATGAACGCGATTGTGAGCAGTCGCCCCCTCATGATGCGGTCCGTCTCTCGCGACTCAGCCAGAAGGTCAGCGCGATGAGCGCCAGGCTCGTGACCAGCAGGAACACGGCCAGCGCCGCGGCAAAGGGCGCGTCGGACTGGTAGATGGCCTGGTCGGTAATGAGCACCGACAGCGTCCAGTGACTCGGCCGTCCGAGCAGATGCGGGATCAGGAACACGCCGAGGGTGAACACGAACACCAGGATGAGCGCGGCCACGATGGGCGTACGCAGCGAGGGCACGACCACGCTGAAGAAGGCCCGCAACGGGGAAGCGCCCATCGTCCGTGCCGCCTCGACCAGCTCGGGGTCGAGGCGCGACATTGGCGGGTAGAGCATCAGCACCGTGTAGGGCAGCGTCAGGTAGAGGTAGCCCGTGACGACGGCGCCGAAGCTGGGCGCCCAGGCGACCGGTTCGCCGAGCAGGCCGAGCGCAACCAGGAGATTGGACAGGCCGGCCGTCCGCGACAGCAGCATCGACCAGCTGAAACCGACGATGACCTCGGACAGTGACAGTACCGACAGGATGAGCACCAGCCAGAGCGTCTGGGTGCGCAGGCGCAGCCGGGTCAGCAGGTAGGTGAAGGGAAACGCCAGGCAGACGCTGATGATCGCGACGAAAACGGCAAGGTAGAGCGAGAATGCGAGGTGATCGATGAACAGCGACGTCGTCAGGCGAGCGTAGTTCGACAGCACGAAGGCCGGCTCGTAGAAGGCCGCAGGGTCGCGCTCGAAGAAACTGGTGGCGAGCATGATGCCGAAGGGCACGGCGAAGAAGACCGCCAGCATCACGCTCGGGTAGGCGAGCAGCCACAACGGGGTGCGGTCGCGCGCCAGCGGGTTCATGGCAGCACCACGCAGGCGTCGGCGGGCAGCTCGACCGTTACCGCGTCGCCGGGCCCGGCGTCGATGCGGTCACGCGGCGTCACGCTGCTCGTGATCGCCACACCGTCGCAGTTGATGCGGAAATCGACGTTCTGGCCGACATCGCGGATGAACTCGATCCGGCCGAACAGGCGGTTCTCGCCCGCCTGCTCGCCCGGGTGGACGGCAACGTCCTCGGGCCGGATCGAGACCGTTACCGCGTCGCCGGCGTTCGCCCCGTCCGGGATGGCTCCAACGCGGAGCGTGCTGCCGTGCATGCGGACGCTGGTCGCGTCGACGACCTCGACGTCGAGCAGGTTGCTCGAGCCGATGAAGTCGGCGACGAAGACGTTCGCCGGCCGCCTGTAGATCTCCAGCGGCGTCCCGACCTGCTGGATGCGGCCCTCGTTCATGACCACGACCATGTCGGCCATGGTCATCGCCTCGCGCTGGTCGTGGGTGACCAGGATCGTGGTCACGCCGACGCGCTGCTGCAGCAGACGCAGTTCGACCTGCATCTCTTCGCGGAGCTTGGCGTCGAGCGCAGACAATGGCTCGTCGAGCAGAAACAGCTGCGGCTGCAGCGCCAGTGCCCGGGCGATGGCGACGCGCTGACGCTGGCCTCCGGAGAGCCGGGACGGATGGCGGTCGCCGACATCCGGCATCTGGACGAGGTCGAGCAGCTCGCGCACTCGCTCTCGGCGCTGGTCGATGGGCACGCCGCGAATGCGCAGGCCATAGGCGATGTTGTCGGCCACGTTCAGGTGCGGAAACAGCGCCAGTGACTGGAACACCATGCCGATGTCGCGCTGATGGGGCGGGCGCTCGGTCACGTCGTCGTCGTCCAGGCGGAGGCGACCGGCCGACGGCATTTCCAGGCCGGCGATCAGGCGCAGCAGCGTCGTCTTGCCGCAGCCGGAGGGACCGAGGAAGCAGGCCAGCCGTCCCTCGGGCACCTCCAGGTCGATGTCCTCGACCGCGGTCACGGCGCCGAAGTGCTTGGCGATGCCGCGCAGGTCGAGTACCGCCATCACGACTCTCCGGTGACCGGCCACGGCAAGTGGCCGGCCTCATCCGCGGCTGCCGGCCGATGCGCCCATCGCGGCCCCGGCGTCGAGCCGGACGGGCCGGACGACGTGACGCCCGGCCTCATCCGGTAATCATCTCCGTCCACCTGTCCGACAGCCAGTCGCCGCGGGCGAGGTACATCTGGTAGGCCGGGATGATCGGCTCGATGTCGCTGGACACCGCGGCGAACTCCTCGTCGGTCAGATCGGTGTGCCTGCGCTCGACCGTCGGTGCCGTGCCGACGCGCCGTGCCAGCCGTGCCTGCATCTCCGGCTGGCACATGTAGTTGATGAACTCCTCGGCGATATCGACGCGCTTCGATGCACGCGAGACGACCCAGGAGCCCGAGTCGAGCACGCCGCCCTCGACGGGGAAGGTCGACCGCACCGGCTGGCCCTCGTTGCGGGCGATGGTGGCGACGTCGTGGTAGTACTGGCCCATCGGGATCTCGCCGCGCTGGAGAGCCTCCTGGAACTGGGCCTCGTCACGGTACCAGAGCTGGACGTTGGGCCGGACCTCGGCGAGCTTGTTCAGCACCTCCATGATGCCGTCCTCGGTCTCCAGGATCTCCTTGCCGTCGAAGAAGGTCGTGGCCGTGATCTCGAGCAGGAAGGAATTGTTCACCAGTGCCAGCAGGCCGAGCCGGTTGCGGTGCTCCTCGTTCCACATGTCGCCCCAGCTCTCCGGGGCCTCCGGATATTCGTTGGTGTTCGACACCAGCGTGATGTACCAGCTCAGCGCCCCCACGCCCGAGATCGTGCCGTCGTCGTACTCGTGGACGAAGTGGTCGAAGAGGTAGCGCGTATTGCCGAGGGCATCGGGATCGAGGCCGGCGAAGACCTCGGACTCGACGCCCTTCAGGCGCGGCGTGTTCGCCATCATCGAGACATCGGCCGGCGCCTCGCCGGCACGGGCCGCGTTGCGCAACTGGGTCAGCCAGGCCTCGCCCGTCGGCACGGAGACCGACTCGATCTCGATACCGGTGTCCTCGGTGAACCTGGGGAAGATGTGCTCATCGAACGAGTCCTGGAAGAAGCCGCCGTAGACACCGACCTTGAGTTTGCGCGCGGCGCGGGCGCGGAACGGAATGATGCTGGCGGCAACACCGGCGGCGGCCGCCGCGCCGGTGCCGACGAGGAACTTGCGGCGTCCGGGATGGTATACGTGGCTCATGGTCTTAGCCCCCCTGTTGCGAGGTTGTCGGCTCCGGCCACCGCTCGCTGCGTGGCCGGTGTGTGGTCGATTGTCGACCTGTCGCCGCCGGGCGCCGTCACGCTCGCTCCCGCCGGCTAGTCGCGCGCGGCGACGCCGGGCAAGATGCAGAGCAGCTCGAACAGCAGGTTCGCCCCCAGCAGCGCCGTGTTGCCGGACGGATCGTAGGGCGGCGATACCTCCACGAGATCGGCGCCGACGATGTCCAGGCCGCGCGCGCCGCGGATGATCTCGAGCGCCTGCGGCGGCGTCAGGCCGGCGATCTCGACCGTCCCCGTGCCCGGCGCGTAGCCGGGGTCGATCGAGTCGATGTCGAAACTGATGTAGACGGGGCCTTCGCCCAGCTGGTCCCGTACCTCGGCCATCAGCGGCGTGAGCGACTGGTGCCAGCACTCCTCCGCCTGGACGACGCGGAAGCCCTGGTCGCGCGACCAGTCGAAGTCCTCGGCGGTGTAGCCGGTCCCGCGCAGGCCGATCTGGACCACGCGCCGGGGCTCGAGCAGGCCCTCGTCGACGGCGCGGCGAAAGACGGTGCCGTGGGCGATCTCCTCGCCGAACATGAGGTTGTTGATGTCGGCGTGGGCATCGACGTGGATCAGCCCGACGGGGCCGTGGTGCGCCTTCATCGCCCGCAGCACCGGCAGCGTCAGGGTGTGCTCGCCACCCATCGTGAGCGGGATGCAGCCCCGGCCCAGCAGGTCGGCGTGGAAGGCCTCTATGATGTCCACGCTGGCGCGCAGGTTGAACGGGTTGACCGGGACATCGCCAAGGTCGGCCACCTGCAGGCTGTCGAACGGCGCCGCGCGCGTGGCCATGTTGTAGGGCCGCAGCATGCGCGACTCGTCGCGAATCTGGCGTGGGCCGAGACGGGTGCCGGAGCGGTTGGACGTGCCAATGTCCATGGGCACGCCGACGAAGGCGGCATCGAGCCCCTCCGCGGATTCCTGCGTCGGCAGCCGCAACATGGTGGCCAGGCCGCCGAAGCGTGGCATCGTGTTACCGCTCAAGGGCTGATTGAATTCGCTCATGCCGGCTCCCGTTCGTTGATGGGCGATCGCCGCTACTGGCCCCATTACTGGTCCATTTCAGCAGGAATCGGGCCAGCCGGTCGGCGAACCCTGTCGCCCCGTGCGGCGCGGTGGAACGGGGTTCGCGGGAGGACTTCCAATGCACGGATGCATTATGATGCAGTAACGCATCATGCAGAACTGAATCACCGGACCCGTCATGAATGCCACCGACCGCGACGTCCTCGAAACCATCCTGGAGAAGTCGCACGACCACATCCTGGTCACGGACGGCCGCGGCAATGTCGTGCGCGCCAGCGCGAGTTGCTGCGCCATCTACGGCTTCGACATCGACCGGATCATCGGCGACAACGTCTACGCCCTGGAGCGCGCGGGCAAGCTGTCGCCATCGGTAACGGTGCAGGTACTGGCGAGCGGCGAATCGGCGCAGGTGATGCAGACCACCCAGAGCGGCCGGCACGTGCTGGCCGAGGCCTTCCCGGTGCGGGCCAACGGCGAGATCGTCCGGGTCATCAGCTTCTCGCGCGACCTCACCGACCTCCAGCTCCTGCAGCAGGAGTACGAACTGCTGCAGCGACGCTTCGCCCACCAGCTCCGGCTGGCGCACGACCCGGCGCTGGAGGACATGGCCGCCGATGCCCTCCCCGTCCGCAGCCCCGTCATGCGCGACCTGGTCGGGCTGCTGCGCCGGATCGCGCCATCCGAGGCGAGCGTGCTCATGCTGGGCGAGTCGGGTGTCGGCAAGACCGCCTTCGCCCGCCAGCTGCATGCCTGGAGCCCGCGCGCCGACGGGCCCTTCGTCGACGTCAACTGCAGCGCCATCCCGGAGAGCCTGTTCGAGGCGGAGATGTTCGGCTACGCGCCGGGGGCGTTCACCGGCGCGCGTCGACAGGGCCGGATCGGCCTTCTGGAACAGGCCAATGGCGGCACGCTGCTGCTCGACGAGATCAGCGAGCTGCCCGCCGCCGTCCAGGCCAAGCTGCTCGCCGTGCTGCAGGACGGCCGCATCCAGCGCCTCGGCGACAATCGCAGCCGGCAGGTCGATTTCCGCCTGATCGCCGCGACCAACCAGGATCTCGCCGAGAAGGTCGAGCAGGGACTGTTCCGCGCCGACCTCTACTACCGCCTCAACGTGGTGCCGGTAACCATCCCGCCCCTGCGCGAGCGCCGCGAGGACATCCCGCCGCTGGCGGAACTGCAGCTGGCACGGCTGAACGAGCGCTACGCCGCCGCCAAAATGATCGACACCCGCGCCTGGTCGCAACTGCTCCAGTACGACTGGCCCGGCAACGTCCGCGAGCTGGAGAATGTCCTGGAGCGCTGGTTCGTCGCCAGCGAGGGCGACCTCATCCAGGCCGCGGAGGCACTGGGTGGTGATCACCCGCACGCAGCCGCCGCGGCTCCGATGGGCCACTCCACCGAGGGCATGGTGGATGACGAGACCCTGGCCGGCGCACTCGAACGCACGGAGCGCGCGGTGCTGGAGGCGGCGCTTCTGGACTGCGGCAGCACCTACGCCATGGCGGAGCGCCTCGGCGTCAGCCAGGCCACGGTGGTGCGAAAGCTGCACAAGCACGGCCTGCGGTCACCGGCACGACAGTGATCCGGCAGGCGGCCGCCCGCGGCGCTACCGTGCCGATCCGACACCCGCTCCC
Organism: uncultured Ectothiorhodospiraceae bacterium; assembly: GCA_964478305.1. Taxonomy (GTDB): domain Bacteria; phylum Pseudomonadota; class Gammaproteobacteria; order XJ16; family Halofilaceae; genus Halofilum. The sequence continues at coordinate 2,910 of CAYZHJ010000027.1, read as the reverse complement.
GTGACAGGCCCGCGATGCAACTCGTGCCGGGACCGGTTCACGGGAGCTTCGCAACTGCCTGTGTCGCACCTGCGATCATTGCGGTGCGTCGAGAAACTCCTCGATCAACCGCGCGGTCAGCTCGGGATAGCGGGTCTCCGTCCGTGTCATCACGGCCTCGCCAAGATAGTCGCCGTGGCCGCCGGGCAGGATCAGCAGGCGTGTGTCCGGGATCAAACGACTCAGCTCGATGGCATGTTCCGGCTTCACGATGTCCCGATCCCCGAGGACGATCAACGTCGGCGCGCCGACCGACCGAACCAGGTCATCCGGCACGTCCCTGAAGTTCCGCATCCTTTCCGCGTCCTTGTCGTGCATGGTCCTGAGCTGCTCCACGTCCGGGTTCACCTTCAGGAACGCATCCTTGAGCGGCTGCGGCATGTTCGAGAAGTCCGCCTGTTCGATGAACTCCCACAGCTGCGGCTGCGCGCCGTCTCTTCTGGTGAATGACGAAGCGAAGACCATCTTGCGCACGAGCTGCGGGTGCCGGATCGCGACCTGGAGCGCGATGCTGGCCCCGTTGCTGAACCCGAAGATGTCGGCCTTCTCGACCCCCAGGTATCGCAGCAGGCCCGCGACGTCGTCCGCCGAGGACTCGAACGTGACGGGCGCATCGCGATCGCTCGTGCGGCCATGTCCCTGCTCCTCGACGGCGATGACCCTGCGGCTGCTGCCGGCAAGGATCGGGAGCACCCTGCTGAACGTGACCTCGATGGTGGATCCGCCGCCGTGCAGCAGAACCAGTGGCACACCGCCTCGGCGGCCATGCACCTCGTAGTACATGTCGATGCCGTTGACCGGCGCATGGCCGCTTTCGAGCGGCACGGACTGCAGGGTTGACATGTCTTCTCCAGCTCCCGTAGCGCCAGTATATGTGCAGCCGCTGTTCAACAGGAGCACCGCAAATACCAGTAGACAACTGCCGTTGTTCATACCGCACCCCGGTTTGATCGTCCAGTGCCCACGTGCAGTCGCGAGCGCATTATGAGGCAGCAAGCGTCCCGGCTTCATGACTCGTCCGGAATCTCCGCCTCGACCAGTCCCGCCAGCAGGGCAAGCGACTCCTGCCAGCCCATATAACAAGCCTCGGCCGGAATGACGTCGGGGACGCCTTCCTGGGTGATCTCCAGCTCGGTCCCGCAGAACACCTCCCTGAAGGTGACGGTCACATGCATCGCGCCGGGCAGATTCGGATCGTCGAACTCGTCGGTGTGGCGAATTCGCTCGTGCGGCACCAGTTCGAGATACTCCCCGCCGAAAGTATGGCTCGAGCCCGTGGTGAAATTCGTGAACGACATCCTGTAGGTGCCGCCCACGCGGGCGTCCAGGTGATGAACCTTGCCGGTGAATCCGTTCGGGGGCGTCCATTTGACGATCGCGTCCGGATCGAGGAACGCCCGATAGACCCGCTCGGGCGCAGCCCGGAGGACGCGGTGAAGACGGATGGTGCTGGGCATGATCGGTTCTCCGTTCGATGGTCAGTGCCGGAACTTGCCTTCTTTGGTCGAACGGGAAGACTCGATTTCGACCCCGTTCCAGACCCCGCGGGCGGCGACCCGGCGCGCGAACTCCGAGAAGTCCGCCGGTTCCCGGCCCAGGGCGCGGCGGACGCCGTCACCGACGTGAGCGTTGCGCCCGTCGAGTACGGTCTCGAACAGGTAGTTCAGCAACCACGCGATGTCAGCCGGCGCGCCGGACTCGGTAATGGCCCGGGCGAACGCCTCTTTCGGGATCCGTACGAACCGCACGTCTCGGCCGGCGGCCCCGGAGATCTCCTGCGTCAGCCCGTCGAAGGTCAGCAGCCGGGGCCCGGTCACCTCGTAGATCTCGCGCGCGTGCCCTTCCTCGGTCAGCGCGGCGACCGCGACATCGGCGATATCGTTGACGTCCACGAAGGGCTCGGGAACCTCTCCGGCCGGCAGCGTGATGGCGCCGCTTTGCACCATGCCGAGAAACTCGCCTTCCGAGAAGTTCTGCATGAACCAGCTCGCACGCACCACCGTCCACTCGACGTCCGCTTCCTGGACGATTCGCTCGCAGGCCTGCGCCTCGTCCTCGCCGCGCCCCGACAGCAGTACCAGGCGCTCGACGCCCCGCGCGACGGCCTGGTCGACGAAAGCGCGGATCGCCTCCGTGGCGCCCGGGACGGCAAGATCCGGGGCGTAGGCAATGTAGGCCGCCGTGACGCCCTCGAGGGCCGCGGGCCAGGTGTCCGGGCCGTTCCAGTCAAACGTCGGGTCCGCCGAGCGGGACGCGATGCGCGTCTTCACGCCCCGTGCCAGCAGCCGCTCCGCCACCCGCCGCCCGGTCTTGCCGGTGCCGCCCAGCACGAGGGTGGCGCCTCTGCCGTTACCGAAAGTGCCCGATTGCGTATTCATTGATATCTCCCCATGGTCAGGGTTCGCCGCTGTGCGCGGGCCGGTTCATTGACGCCGGGCAGAGTAAGGTCGGGAACGGGAACGGACCATGCGCGGGACGATCGGAAACATGCGCGTGCGTCTATAATTCGCCGATGGACACGCTGGGGGGACTTCTGGATGCACCGAGGGCGCGGGGCGCCTTCACCCTGCGCACGGTCATGAACCCGCCGTGGTCGCTCAGGATCATCGCCGAATCGCCGCTGACCCTGATCGCCGGAATCTCCGGCGAGACCTGGATTGTGCCCGACAAAGGTGATCCGCTGCCCATCGGCCCGGGGGACATTGCCGTCACCCGCGCTCCGGACCACTACAACGTCGCCGACTCACCCGAAACGCCGCCGCAGGTGTTCATCCACCCGGGCCAGCAGTGCCGCGACGCGGACGGCAACTGCCTGCTGGAGGAGATGACCCACGGCGTGCGCACCTGGGGCAACCACCCCGAAGGCTCGAC
>CAYZHJ010000026.1:0-27025 GCA_964478305.1 uncultured Ectothiorhodospiraceae bacterium | reverse complement strand
AAACTGGCCACGGCAATGACCAGCGCGGCCAGGCGCGTCTCGTCGAGATGGGTCAGCGCGTACAGCCAGGTCTCGGTGAAATGGACACCACGGGGGATGTCCAGCCCGAGCACGGTCCGGAGCTGACTGGTGACGACGAGAATGGCCGCGCCGGCGGTGAATCCCGTGATGACCGCGGGCGAGACGAAGTTGACCAGCGTGCCCAGGCGAGCGAGACCGAAGGCGAGCTGGTACAGGCCGGCGAGCAGGGTCAGGGTGAAGGCCAGAGTGATGAATTCGTTGGTACCAGGCTCCGCGAGCGGTACCAGCGTGGCGTAGAGCGTGATCGACAACGCCAGTGTCGGACCCGAGATCAGGTGCCAGGAGGACCCGAACAGCGCGGCGATCACCGCCGGCACGATGGCGGTGTAGAGCCCGTATTCCGGCGGCAGGCCGGCGATCAGCGCGAACGCCACGCCCTGCGGCAGCACCACGAAGGCGTTGGTCAGCCCGGCGAAGGCATCGGCACGCAGGGTGACCCGGTCGACACGCGGCGACCAGCGCAGGAAAGGCAGCAGGCGGCGCAGTGTCGGACTGGCCGGTCTCACTCGGGGACTCCGATCCGTCGGTGACGGCGTGGTGACTCGTTCCTGTGCACACCACCATTATGCCGGTGATTCGGGTTTACGCCGAACCGTGTTGCCGTCATCCCTGCGTGGCGGCAACGTCAGATTGCTGCCGACAGGCAATGCCGGCACTGCCCGGCGCGGAAATCGCGATGCAACTCGTTGCATCGTGCACGCACCGGGCAGTACCGGCTGCAACCTTCCGTCGGTACGGCTTCAGGCGGTGGCCTTCACTCTCTCGCTCGCCAGTGCCGAACTCGTGCCCAGCTCCTCCCTGAACGACTTCAGCAGCGAGTACATCATCAGGAACATGATGATCGAGAACGGTGCACCGAGCGCCAGCGACGCGGTCTGCAGTGCCTTCAGACCGCCGGCATAGAGCAGGATGGCGGCGACGGCGCCCTCGCCGATCCCCCAGAACACGCGGTACGAAACCGGCGGGTGCTCCTTGCCCATCGAGATCAGTGTCGTCACGACCAGTGTACCCGAGTCCGACGACGTCACGAAGTAGGTGACGATCAGGATCAGCGCCATGAGGCTCATGATGGTGCCGAGGAAGCCGACGTCGAGATTCTCGATGACCAGGAACAGCGGCCGCGAGATGTCCTCGTTGACCGCCGCGATGATGCCGGCGGAACCTTCCTGCACGAACTCCTGGTGCAGGCCGGTGCCACCCATGATCGCGAACCAGAAGAAGGTGATCAGGGTCGGCACGACCAGCACGCCCACGCAGAACTCGCGGATGGTGCGGCCGCGCGACACGCGGGCGATGAACATGCCCACGAACGGCGCCCAGGCCATCCACCAGCCCCAGTAGAAGACGGTCCACCAGCCCTGCCAGTTGGCATCGTCGCCGGAGCCGACGTAGGCACCCCAGGGGATGAAGTTGCTCGCGTATTCGCCCAGGTTGGTAACGAAGAAGCCGAGCAGGAACACGGTCGGTCCGACGATCACGAACAGCGTGATGAGAATGATCGACAGCCACATGTTCAGCACGGACAGCCACTTGATGCCGCGGCCGACGCCGGACACCGCCGACAGCGTGGCGACGATCGAAATGCCCATGATCAGCCAGATCTTCACCGCCAGGGTATCCGGCACGCCGAAGATGTAGTTCAGGCCGGCGTTGATCTGGCCCGCGCCGAGACCCAGCGTGGTAGCGACGCCGAACACGGTACCGAAGATCGCCAGCAGGTCGATGGTGTGGCCGATGGGGCCGTAGATGCGTTCGCCCAACAGCGGGTAGAGCGACGCCCGGATGGTCAGCGGCAGGCCCTTGCGATAGGAGTAGTACGCCAGCGCCATGCCGACGATCACGTACACCGCCCAGGCGTGCAGCCCCCAGTGCAGCCACAGGGTCTGCATGGCCGGCACCATGCCCGCCGTCGAGGTCTCTGCCCCTTCGGCCAGGAAGGGACTGTTCTGGATGTGGTACATCGGTTCGGCGACCGACCAGAACAGCAGGCCGATGCCCATGCCGGCACCGAACAGCATGGAGAACCAGGCGAAGTTGCCGAAGTCGGGACGCGCGTCGTCGTCGCCGAGTCTGATGCGACCGTAGGGTGTGACGATGAGGAAGAAGACGAAGAACATGAACAGGCACATCGCCAGGATGTAGTACCAGCCCAGGTTCGTCGAAATCCAGCCCTGCAGGCCGTTGAAGAAGCTGCCCATGGCCTTCGGCGCGGAGGCGCCCGCGACCAGGAACACGACGACGATCAGCTTGGCCAGCGTCGCCATCGGCGGATTGACATCCTTGAATATGCCCTTGCTTGCGATGTTGAAACGGTAGGTATCGATGTTGTCCAGCTCGTCCGACATGGTCGTATCCCCCATGATTCGAGTCGTCGTTGCTGCCGACCGGGGTATGCGGTGGGCTTTTCTTTGAATGGTCGTTCAAGTTTCGGTGCAGTGGTTCCATGCGGACAAGCGATCAATTCGGCACCTTAGCCTTAGTTTCGCTAATACGGGCGTGGGGAGCGCGTTGCGGGGCTTGTTCGCCGGCGTTGCCTCGTTTGTTCGCGGGCAGAAGCCCGCTCCTGCATCCCCTGGAAGCGCAAACGAAGCATTGTTGGAGCGGGCTTGCCCGCGAATGAACGAGGCACGGCCCTTTGGTGCGGGAAGGAAGGAACGACGAACAAAAAACCGGCCGTTCAGGGAACGGCCGGACAATCCACACAAGGGGTTGGTGGATGTTGCCTGGTTGCAGCCGCGGCCCGTTCGTGGCGAACGGGCCGCGGCGATGCATTCAGCCGCCGAACTGCTCGCGGATGGCCTCGATCGCCGGCCGGCCGTCGGCGGTCTCGACCCCGTCGACCCACCCGGCCACGAGGTCCATGTTGTCGGTGATCCAGTCGACGGCGACTTCGCCCTCGGGGCGCTCCTGCCGTCCGAAGCCGTCGATCCAGCGACTCTGCGCATCCGGCGGCACCCTGAACTGCTTCAGGAACTTCGCCGGCTGCGGGTTGTTCCCGGGCCAGCCGTCCGCGACCACCGTGTAGATGGTCGTTTCCATGCCCGCCAGCCGGCCCTCGGGATCGGCCTCCAGGAAGCGGATGTCGTAGCGGATATCCATCCAGTGCGGCTTCCAGCCATGGAACACGACATACTCGTTCTTGTCGGTGGCGCGCCGTACCTGCGAGAGCATGCCGGCGACACTGCTCGGCACGACCTCCCAGTCGCCCAGTCCCATGTAGTTCTCGGCGACCGCGTCCTGGAACGCGCGGGTCATCGCCGCGCCGGCACCGATGGCGTAGATCTTCCGCTCGAAGCGGTCGCCCTGCTCGACGAGATCCTCGACCGATTTCACTCCCGCCTCGTACGCATAGGCGGGCACCGCAAGACCCTGGATCGCTCCTTCCAGGTTCGCCGCGTACTGGATGGCGACGCCGTCGTCGAGCAGCGGCTGCAGCATGTCCTTGTGGGCCGGCATCCAGGCCCCGAGCGAGACGTCGACGTCGTCGGTGCGGATGCCCTGGTAGACGAACTGCGGATCGAGACTGGTGAGACTGGTCTCGTAGCCCATCGCTTCAAGCAGTCGCATGGCGACCTCGGTCTTGACCGTCACGCCGGGCCAGGCCTGGATCGCGAAGCGGATGGGCTCGGCGGCCGTCGCGCGCAGTGGCGCGAACATCATGACCGCGGCGATGACAGCCGTCAGGATGACACCGCTTCGGATTCCGTGGTACTTCGTGCTCATGTATCAGTCCCCCCTGAAAAGGTGGTGATGTGCCGGATGAGGGCGCGGGTCACGCGGCCCGCCGTTCCAGCACCCGCAGCCGCGACCGGATCGGGTCGCGGTCGAGATAGGCGCCCTGCAGGCGCCGGTAACCGGTATTCGGATCGAACGCCTCGCGGCCGTGCAGCACGCGCAGGTTATCGAAGGCGATCATCTGCCCGGGCTCGAGCGTGAACCGCAGCATGTACCGCGGATCGCGCAGCATCTGCCAGAAGCGCCGGTAGGCACGATAGAAGCCCGCGACTTGCTCGCCCGGTATGCGCAGGGAATCGCGAATCCAGTTGTTGAAGCGGATCTCGGCGATGTTGCCGTCGGCGTCGCGGCCGATGACCGGGGCACGGCATCCGATGTCCGTGGACTCGTCCTGGAAACGGAAATCGACCTGCTGCGTGGCGAGCAGTTCGAACGCCTCCGGATCCTCGCGTCGCAATGCATCGGCCACGGCGAAGCCGTCCGTCAGCAGCGATGCGCCGCCCTCGGCCTCGTTGGCGAGGCAGTAGAGCAACTGGAAATCCGGCGGGCGCTGCCAGTTCGGCAGATCCACGTGCGGCTCGAGTGCCTCGGCCGTGAACGCGGCGTTGTTCGGGTCGGGCTTCGAGACGACATCGAAGTGACGTCCGAAGTTGGTCTCGCGCGGCCAGCCGACGCGCTCGGCGACCCGCAGCACTTCCTGGTCGGCGAGCGGGCCGTCCCGCAGCAGCACGAGACCGTGGCTGTCGAGCGCGTGCAGCCAGTCGGCCACGCCGTCGTCACTGCCGATGAAGTCCGCGTGCGAGACGACGGGCACGTTGCCCGCGATCGAGGCATTCCAGTACGTCTTCCCGCCGCCGTCGATGGTGTCGATCGACTGCGGCGTCGCTCGCTGGCGCAACCAGCCGGGGTCGAACAGGCTCTCGTGCGCATCGAACGCGCCCATGGGCGACCACAGCAGCCGCAGGGCACCGGTGGCCGTTACCTCGACACGCGGGTACGGCAGGGTCTCGGGCAGATCGATGAGCCGGAACAGGCGCTCGCGCGTCTGCGGATGCCGGCAGATGCCGCACGCGCAGTGATCGCGCAGCCAGAGCAGATGGAACTGCCCGGTGGCGCCGTCATCCCAGGTCACCGTCAGGTTGTCGCCATCGAGTTCGGCATGAATCAGAAGAGAGGATCCGGCGTAGGCCGACAGCTCGGCCATGTCGATCAGGGGTTGTGGCGGCCGGTTTGTTACCTCGGATGTCATGCTGTGTTTCACCTCGTATCGTCTTGCAACCGTCGTGGCACGGGCCGGCTCTTGCCGGGAATGTCCTGCTTTCCGGTGCCTGCTTTCCGGTGCCTGGCACCAATTTTCGGATGCCGGGCACCCGTTTTCGTTGCCCCTGCTCGTTCCCGACCCGGTGTGATGGGGTTCACCCCGCTTTCCGATTCGAATTTCCGGTGCCTGACACCCATTTTTGGTGCCTGACACCCATTTTTGCGGGTGAATTTCCGGTGCCTGGCACCAATTTTTCGGTGTAATTTTTCGGTGCCTGGCACCCTTTTTCCCGATTCGAATTTCCGGTGCCTGGCACCCTTTTTCCGTTCGTTTTCCGGTGTCTGGCACCCGTTTTCGTTGCTCCTGGTCGTTCCTGACCCGGTGTGATGGGGTTCACCCCGTTTTCCGGTTCGCGGCACCGGTCGCTGTATTTGGTTCCTCGATCTCGTCCAGTCGTGCACGCGCCTCCCGTTCGGCCAGCACCTCGCCGTTGCGGATGTACTGGTCGGCGGCATCGAAGCGCGGCTGGTAGTCCCACGGCTGGTGCAGGCCCTTGCGCAGCGAGGCGTAGATGAAGCGCCGGCGTTTCTGGGTTTCCAGCACGCGCGTGCGCAACTCGTCCGGGTCCCAGCGCGCGTGCACCAGTGCCGCCAGCTCGTTCTCGACTTCCCGCACCTCGTCGCGACCGGCCAGGTTCTCGAGCTCGTCGGGGTCGGCCTCGAGATTGAACAGTTCGGGCGGGTCGGCGGGCTGGTCGGGCTCGCCGTCGCTGTGGACGTACTTGTAGCGGCCGCGGCGCACCATCAGGCAGGGGCCGGCGGCGCCCTCGCCCAGGTATTCCGAGTACACCGTGTCGGGCCAGTCGCCGGTGCTGCCCTCGAGCAGCGGCGCGATGCTGTGCCCGTCCAGGTGCGGCGCGACCACGGAATCGGGCTGCTCGCCGGAGGCGAAATCGACCAGGGTGGGGAACAGGTCCACCAGCGACATGTTCCGCGTGACGTGACGGCCGCCGGCGATGTCGGGATGGCGCACGATGAACGGCACCGTGGCCGACCATTCGTGCATGCTCATCTTGTACCACATGCCGCGCTCGCCGAGCATGTCACCGTGATCGGCGGAGAAGATCACGATGGTGTTGTCCGCCTGGCCGGTGGCCTCGAGCGCATCGAGCAGCATGCCGACGCGATCGTCGAGGTAGCTGATCATGCCGTAGTAGGCATGGCGCGCGCGCCGGATGTCGTCGTCGGTGACGGTCTCGCGATGCATGCCGTAGTGGTAGTAGAGCCGCGCGCTGTGCGGCGCGCGCTCCTCGACCGGGATGTGCGGCACGCGCGGCAGGTCGATCTCGTCATCCGTGTAGCGGTCCCAGAATTCGCGCGTGGTCAGGTACGGATCGTGCGGATGCGTCATCGACACGGTGAGGAAGAACGGCCGGTCGTCGTTCGGATCGCGCGTGACATCGTAGATGTGCCGCACGGCGCGGAACGCGACCTCGTCGTCGTAGTCGATCGGCATGCTGCGCGCGACCACGCCCGAGCGGGTGACGCTCTCCATGGTGTGGAAGAACTCGAGCTGTTCGTCCGGCTTTTCCCAGTCCGGCGTCCAGCCGAAGTCGACCGGGTAGAAATCGGTGGTCAGGCGCTCCTCGTAGCCGTGGAGCTGATCGGGCCCGACCAGGTGCATCTTGCCGGACAGGCAGGTGCGGTAGTCGAGCGCGCGCAGGTAGTGCGCGAACGTGGGCGTGGAGGCCGGAAACTCGGAGGCGTTGTCGAACGCGTCCAGCGCCGAGGGCAGGCGCCCGGACAGCATCGACACGCGCGAGGTCGAGCACAGCGGCGAGTTGCAGTAGGAGTTCTCGAACACCGTGCCCGATGCCGCCAGCCGGTCGATGTGGGGCGTGCGGACCACGGGATGCCCGTAGGCGGGCAGAACCGGCGAGCCGAGCTGATCGGCCATCACGAACAGGATATTCGGCGCATTGCGTGCCATGCGTACCTCTCTGCAGGGGTGTGGAAGCGGTTCACCGCAGGAGCGTCCCAGTCTCGATGGCCGCAGCGGGCGGCACAAACAACGAATTCCGCGTGTTAGCCTTAGCTGAATTAATGCCGCTCCCGGAGTGCCGCATGCTGCGTCCCCTGCCACCGCCGAACTGGCTGCGCACCTTCGAGGCGGCGGCCCGCCACATGAGCTTCACCCGTGCCGCCGAGGAACTGCACGTGACCCAGTCCGCGGTCAGTCAGCAGATCCGGCTGCTGGAGGACCGGCTCGGCCATGTCCTGTTCCACCGTCTGCCGCAGAGCCTGCAGCTCACGGACAGCGGCAGGGCCTACCTGGGAGTCGTGCACGACGCCTTCGAACGGCTGACGCTCGGCACCGAGGAGCTGTTCGGCTATTCGCGCAGCGACCTGGTCACGGTCCGGGCCACGCCCGGATTCGGCGAGTTTTGGCTCGCGCCCCGCCTGCACGCCTTCTACCGGGATCATCCCGATCTCGACATCCGCGTGATCTCCACCATCTGGAACCCGCAGTTCGTCGAGGCCGGCGTGGACCTGGAGATCCGCTACGGCGTGGGCGAATGGAGCGAGCTGGACATGCAGCCGCTCATGCGGGAATACCTGCTGCCGGTGTGTTCCCCGGGCCTGTCGACGCAACTGGCCGGCGAACCGGAACGGCTTGCCGATACGCGCCTGCTGCACACGGACGGGTTCCGCAACGGCTGGCCGGAATGGCTGCAGCGCGCCGGGGCGGCGATGCAGGTGGACGGCAGCCGCGGCTCGCACTTCGACACGGCGATCCTCCCGCTGAAGCTGGCCGAGGAAGGCCTGGGCGTCGCCCTGGGCCGCTGGTCGATGGTCGAGCAGCTCGTCACGAGCGGGCGACTGGCCGCCCCGTTCCATCTGCCCATGCCCATCGAGGAGACGTTCTACGTCACCTGGCCGGCCACCGAGTCGCTGCGTCCGGAAGCCGTCCTGCTGCGCGACTGGCTGCTGCAGCAAGCGGGCGCAGCGGAATGAGGGGGCCGTGTCGGCGGCCGGGCCAGCTTGCCCGGCAACGGCGGCTGCCCGACAATCGGCGCTCGGCGCGCATTCGCCGCGCCGCACAAGAACAAGGTTCATGACACCCCGAGAGCGCTATCGCCAGGCTGTCGACGGCGGCGAGCTGCTGCCCGACAGCGCCCAGCAAACGGCCATCGAGGCCTTCGACGATCTCCACCGGCGCCTGGTCGCCGACGGCGAACGCCGCGGCGGCATGGGTGCACGACTGGCGCGCGCGTTCGGACGCAGGCCCGAACCGGTCCGCGGCCTGTATGCCTGGGGCGGGGTCGGTACCGGCAAGACCCACCTGTTCGACCTGTTCTACGACACCCTGCCGTTTCACGACCGGCTGCGCCTGCATTTCCACCGCTTCATGTTCCTGGTGCACGAGCAGTTGCGCGAGCTCGGCGAGATCGAGAATCCGCTGGAGCGCGTCGCCGATCACTTCGCGAACCGCGCGCGCGTGATCTGCCTCGACGAGATGCACGTCAACGACATCACCGACGCGATGCTGATGTACGGCCTGCTGCGCGGGTTGTTCGACCGCGGCGTGACGCTGGTGACGACCTCGAACGTGCCGCCGGAGCGTCTGTACGAGGACGGCCTGCAGCGCGAGCAGTTCCTGCCGGCGATCGATCTGATGCAGCAGTACACCGAGGTGGTCCACATCGACAACGGCACCGACTGGCGCCTGCGCAACCTCGGCGACGCGACCTTCTGGCACGTACCGCACACGCGCGATGCCGACATGGCGCTGGTGGACACGTTCGAGCGCGCGGTCGCCATCGCGCGCAGAAAGCGCGACTGGATCACGGTCAACGGCCGCCGCATCAACGTGGTCTACTGGGCCGACGGCGTGGCGTGGTTCGACTTCCTGTCGCTGTGCCGCTCGGCACGTTCGTCGAAGGACTATCTCGAGATCGCGCGCTTCTTCCACACCGTGCTGCTGCGGCGCATCCCGCGCATGGACGGCAACGAGGACGACGCCGCACGCCGCTTCATCAACCTGATCGACACGCTCTACGACCGCAACGTGCGCCTGTACGCCTCCGCCGAGGCCCACCCCGAAGAGCTCTACAGCGGCGAACGCCTGACGTTCGAGTTCCAGCGCACCGCCAGCCGCTTGCGGGAGATGCAGACGCGGGAGTATCACGCGCGGCCGCATCGGGCGTGACAGCGCCCGTAGGTTGGGCCGACGCAGGAGGTCCAACATCGATCCAGGGTGGTTTGTTGGGCCTCCTGCGTCGGCCCAACCTACGCGTTTTCTTCTCCCGGAAATGAAAAACCCCGCCGGAGCGGGGTTTTTCAGGTCGGTCGTCTGGTTCCGACTCAGACCTTGCGGACGTTGGCCGCGGCCAGGCCCTTCTGGGTCGTCTGGGTCTCGAACTCGACCGCCTGGCCTTCGGCCAGGCTCTTGAAGCCGTCACCCTCGATGGCGGAATAATGGACGAATACGTCCTTGCCGCCGTCCTCGGGGGTGATGAAGCCGAAACCCTTGGAATCGTCGAACCACTTGACGGTACCGGTGCTCATGAAGCTACTCCTCAATACGTATTGATCAGATCGTGTGTTGCAGGTCGTTCTGGATCTCGTGTTTCGGGAGTAACTGCCATGGCGGGTTGTACTTCCGAAGGGTCGATCAGAAAGCCACTGCGGGGACGATATTGCACGCTTCCGCGCCCCGTTTCCAGCCCTTTTTGCCGGTTCCCCCGGCGCGGGGAACTTCTTCCGCGACCGTGAACCGGCATCATGACGCCGGTCGCGGCCGGCCTCGGCCCGGCCGCGGCGGCGGCCTGCGCGGCCATGCGCGCATGCAATAATGACCGGCCACCCGGACCGGATCCGCGCGACCCGCCATGCGCTTCATCCTGCCGATCCTGCTGCTGCTGGCGATCGTTTTCGGCCCCTCGCTGTGGGTACGCCACGTCATGCAGAAGTACAGCCGGCCGGCGGACCGCTATCCCGGTACCGGCGGCGAACTGGCGCGTCACCTGCTGAAGCGGTTCGGGCTGGAGCACGTGCGGGTGGAGGCAACCGACGCGGGCGACCACTACGATCCCGGGGCGAAGGTGGTACGGCTGACGCCGGACAAGCTCGACGGCCGCTCGCTGACGGCGATCACGGTCGCGGCCCACGAGGTGGGCCATGCATTACAGGATCGCGACGGCTACGAGCCGCTGCGCCTGCGCACGCGGCTGGTGCGCTCGATGCACGGCCTGGAGCGACTGGGTGCGTTCATCCTGGTGGCGGCCCCGTTCGCCGGCATCATCACGCGGGCACCGGGCCTCGGTCTGCTGATGCTGCTGGGCGGCATGCTGAGCCTGGGCTCGGCGGCGCTGGTGCATCTCGTCACCCTGCCGACCGAGTTCGACGCCAGCTTCGGCCGCGCGCTGCCGGTGCTGGAGAAGGGCGAATACCTGCGCCCGGAGGATCGCCGCCACGCCCGGCGCCTGCTCAAGGCGGCCGCGCTGACCTATGTCTCCGCCTCGCTGATGTCCCTGCTCAACGTCGCCCGCTGGATCGCGCTGCTGCGGCGGTGAATCGGGCCGGACCGGATTGCGGGTAGGCCGGATTGCGAGTAGGCCGGATTGCGACCAACCATCGCAACGGCGTAACCGAATGCCGGCGCGCGTCATGCTCCACCACGCCGGAGCCATCCGGCGGGCGATCGCACTCCGGCAACCGCATACCGACGCGCAGCGGGCTCCACCGCGCCGGAGCCATCCGGCGGCTGATCGGGCGGACGGCACGGCGGTTATCGTTCGCACCGCCGGAAAGCTCCCTCCGGTCGCGTTCCGGCCTACGCCGTGTTGCGGCGTTGATCGCACTCGGACCGGATTGTGGGTAGGCCGGATTGCGACCGGATACGATGATGCCGTCTCCGGTTTCTCCTTCCCAAAATGAAAAACCCCGCCGAAGCGGGGTTTTCCGGGTAGTCGTCGAAACGACTCAGGCCTTGCGAACGTTGGTCGCGGCCAGACCCTTTTGCGTGGTTTCGGTCTCGAACTCGACCGTCTCACCCTCGCTCAGGCTCTTGAAGCCTTCGCCGGCGATGGCGGAATGATGGACGAAAACGTCCTTGCCATTGTCGGAGGGGGTGATGAAGCCGAAGCCCTTGGAATCGTCGAACCACTTTACAGTACCGGTGCTCATGAAGTTACTCCTCGAATCGTGTATCAGATCGGTGTTGCAGGTCGTTCTGAACTACGGTTTCGGAAGTAACTTGCATTGTTGCGGTACTACCGAACTGGATGGTCAGAAAACCTCTGCGAGAGCGATAATGCACACTTCCGGGGTCGAACGCCACCTTTTTATTGCATCGCCTTCCTGCCGCGGCGCGGGATTCTCCGGAGCCACGAGGACATTTTCGGCCCCGATCGGTCCCACGGACTGAATGACGGGGATATTTGGCGCATAATGCGCCGCCCCGTAACCAACGCGCAGACCGCCTGCATGATCGAACAACTTCGCAACATCGCCATCATCGCCCACGTCGACCATGGCAAGACGACCCTGGTGGACCGGCTGCTGCAGCAGTCCGGTACCCTGGACGCCCGCAGTGCCGCCCCCGAGCGGATCATGGACAGCAACGACCAGGAGCGCGAACGCGGGATCACGATCCTTTCCAAGAACACGGCCCTGAAATGGGGCGACTACCGCATCAACATCGTCGACACGCCCGGTCACGCGGACTTCGGCGGCGAGGTAGAGCGAGTGCTGTCGATGGTGGATTCCGTCCTGCTGCTGATCGATGCGGTCGACGGACCGATGCCACAGACGCGTTTCGTGACCGAGAAGGCCTTCGCGCTGGGCCTGAAGCCGATCGTGGTGGTGAACAAGATCGACCGTCCGGGCGCGCGCCCGAACCGGGTGATCGATGACACCTTCGACCTCTTCGACCGCCTCGGCGCGACCGAGGAACAGCTCGACTTTCCCGTGATCTACACCTCGGCCCTGCACGGCTATGCGGGACTGGAAGACACGGTGCGATCGGGCGACATGGAGCCGCTGTTCAGGACCATCGTGGAACGGGTGCCGCCGCCGCCCGTCGATCGCGACGGCCCGTTCCGCATGCAGATCACCACGCTCGACTATTCGAGCTATCTCGGCCAGATCGGCATCGGCCGCATCCAGCGCGGCCACATCGCGGGCGGCACCGCCGTGGCGATCGTCGACCGTGACGGCAGGCGGCGCAACGGACGGGTGCTGGGCGTGCTCGGCTTCCACGGCCTGGATCGCGTCGAGGTGGCATCGGCGGAGGCCGGCGACATCGTGGCCCTGACCGGCATGGACGGACTCGACATCTCCGACACCATCTGCGACCCGGCCGCCCCGGAGGCGCTGCCGCCGCTGACCGTGGACGAGCCGACGGTGACCATGAGCTTCGAGGTCAACAAGTCGCCGTTCGCCGGGCGCGAGGGCCGGTTCCTCACCAGCCGCCAGATCCGCGAGCGGCTGCAGCGCGAACTGAAGTCGAACGTCGCACTGCGGGTCGAGGAAGGCGACGACCCCGACCGCTTCCGGGTCTCGGGCCGCGGCCTGCTGCACCTGTCCGTGCTGATCGAGAACATGCGCCGCGAGGGCTTCGAGCTGGCGGTATCCCGCCCCGAGGTCATCATCCGGGAGATCGACGGCGAGCGGCAGGAGCCGTACGAGCTGCTGATCGCGGATGTCGAGTCCGAACACCAGGGAGCGGTGATCGACAACCTCAACCAGCGCCGCGGCCAGCTTCGCAACATGGAGCCGGGCAATGACGGCCGGACCCGTCTCGAGTTCATCATCCCGGCACGCGGCCTGATCGGCTTCCAGAGCGAGTTCATGAGCCTGACCTCGGGCACGGGCATCGCCACTCATGTCTTCGACCACTACGGTCCGCTCGGCAGCCAGCAGATCGGCCAGCGGCGCAACGGCGTGCTGGTCTCGATGGAATCGGGCAAGGCGCTGGGCTATGCGCTGTTCAACCTGCAGGAACGCGGCCGGCTGACGATCGACCCGAATACCGAGGTCTACGAGGGCATGATCATCGGCATCCACTCCCGCGACAACGACTTGGCGGTGAATCCCCTGAAGGGCAAGCAGCTGACCAATGTCCGCGCCGCCGGCACCGACGAGAACATCGTCCTGACACCGCCGGTGAAGCTGGACCTGGAACAGGCGCTGGAGTTCATCAACGACGACGAGCTCGTCGAGATCACTCCGAAATCGGTGCGGGTGCGCAAGCGCTGGCTGAAGGAACACGAACGCAAGCGCGCCAGCCGGGCACAGGCCTGACGGGGACGCGGAGGCTGCCGCTGCCGCGCCGGGCGGGCGGGCGCCGGATGGCTCCGGCGTGGTGGGGCCCGGTGCGTGTCGGCCTTCGGGTACCGGAGTGCGGTAGCCGGTCGCAATCCGGCCTACGGCAATCCGGGCCGGGTGCCGCAACGCGCGTAGGCCGGAACGCGACCGGAGGGAGCTTTCCGGCGGTGTGAACGAAAGCCGCCGGGCCGGTCCGTCCGATCGTTCGCCGGATGGCTCCGGCGCGGTGGGGCCCGGTGCGTGTCGGCCTTCGGGTGCCAGAGTGCGGTGGCCGGTCGCAATCCGGCCTACGGCAATCCGGGCCGGGTGCCGCAACGCGGCGTGGGCCGGAACGCGACCGGAGGGAGCTTTCCGGCGGGAACCGGCCAACCACCGGGAAGGTTCGTGTCATCCGCGGTTCGTCATTCCTCTCGATGCGGCGTGTCGGCGTGGCCGAGGTCGCGGCCGGGGGAGACGATGTCGCGGACGCGCTGCTTGAGCTCCTTCGCCTCGGGGAAGCGGCCTTCGGCCTTTCTCGACCAGAGCACGTGGCCGTCGCCGGTGGTGATCTCGAACACGCCCCTGCCCGCGGGCCGCAGGGCGACTTCCTCCAGCTCGTCGTCGAAGGTGGACAACAGCTCCTGCGCGAGCCAGGCCGCGCGCAGCAGCCAGCGGCATTGCGGGCAGTACTCGATGACGATGCGTGCCCCGCTCATTGCAGGGACTTGAGCCAGAACATCATCGGCTTTTCGGTTTCCCGCGCATCGCCGATGTCGCGCCAGGGGAAATGCGCGATCAGCTCGGGGTGCGGCTCGTAGCCGTAACGCCGCCAGACCGGGTCGAGCGGGCGGTGATCGGCGGGCCGCAGGGGATGATCCCCGGGTCGCTGCACGCCGCAGAAGGCGATCCAGTCGTAGTCACCGAAGGACTGCGCGAATCCCTCGCGGGCCTCGAAGAAGCGGCGGTACAGTCCGCGGCCGCGATACGGTGGCAGCAGGATCGATTCGCCGTTGTAGAACACGCGCGCGGGATCGAAACCGGCCTCGATGAACGGCTTCTGCAGGGCCTCGTCCTCGTCGGCCAGCGGAATGGCGGTGGTCGCGCCGACGGGCCGGTCGCCGTCCCAGGCCACCAGCGCGAACGCGCGCGGCGAGCGGACGTAATTCGCGAGATAACGGCGTTCGTAGGCGCGGTCGCCATCGTAGAGGTAGGGCCATTCGCGAAACACGGTCATCCGCAGTCCGGCCAGCGCGTCCAGGCAGTCGGCGATCGCGGTGTCGCGATACTCGCGCAGCACGGGATCGTCAGGCATGCGTTCCCCCGGCGGTCATGCGGCTCTCCCGGTGCACCACCACCGTGCCGGCCATGCGGTCGTGCAGGCCGCGGCGGCGTTCGTCCCACAGGATCGGCGCCAGGGCGAAGAGACACAGGATGCCGACGGCGGGGATCAGCGACGGCGCCAGCGCGCCGATCGCGCCGGTCAGCCACCAGGGCCATGAACGCAGGGCGGAACCGGCGAACATCATGCCGCGGCCGTCCGCGTGGACCGCCTTGAGGCCCAGCAGGTACTTGCCGGGCGTGGCCTGCATGCGCGAGCCCTCGAACACCATGCGGTAGAACATCGTCAGCGCGGAAGCGAGCACGAGCAGCCCGATGGCCATGCCGGATCGTTCGGGTTCGGGCTGCTGCAGGGCAACGATGCCGATGGCGACGCCGAGGATGGCCAGATCCACCACGGCGGCCGCTAGCCGTCGAACGATGCCGGCGTAACGGATGTCTTCGTTCATCGTCGAAGCTTGCCGGTCACGGTGGGCGAGGGCAAGTTGCGGTATCCAAGGGCAGATGGCAGGGAAAGAACAGCCGTGCCTTGCCGGTGACCTGTGGATCAACGATCAGGTCCCTGATACCCGCGCAAGGTCACACATCCGTTCGTCCTGCCATCTGCCATCTGCCGACTGCCGACTGCTTCCCGGAACTTCATGTCCCCGTCCATCTGTGGTTTCCTGTTGCATCGACATGAGCGAGGCGGTGGCGATCGACAACGTGCGCGCGCCGGGCGGCGGGCGGATCGGGCTGGTGCATTGCCCGGGAACGGGTACGTACGGGCTGCTGCCGGGCGAGCGCCCGGAGCTGCTCGATCTCGACCTGGCGACTTTCCGGCAATGGGGCGCCATGGCCCTGGTTTCCCTGCTGGAGCCGCACGAGATGACCCTGCTCGGCGTGGAACGACTGGGCGAGCGTGCGGCCGCGGCGGAGCTGGAATGGTGGCACCTGCCGATCATCGACGGTTGCGCACCCGAAGGGCCGTTCGAGAAACGCTGGTCCGAGGCCGGTGATTCGCTGCACGCCATTCTCGACCGGGGCGGCCGCATCGTCGTGCATTGCCGGGCCGGGCTGGGGCGCAGCGGCACGATCGCCGCGCGCCTGCTGATCGAGCGCGGCATCGAGCCGGAAGAGGCGGCGGCCGCGGTGCGCCGCGCCCGTCCGGGCGCGATCGAGAACATCGAGCAGATGGCCTGGGTGCGCCTCCAGCGCCCGCGTTGAAAACCGTCCCCCGCACCTTCATGCTCACCTCTCCGAGCGCGCGCCATCCGGCCGACCCGCTGCATGCGGCCCCGACCTCCTTTAAGGGCAATCGATGAACGACTACTTCCGCCATCCCAATCGTACCGGCGCATTTC
Source organism: uncultured Ectothiorhodospiraceae bacterium (assembly GCA_964478305.1). Taxonomy (GTDB): domain Bacteria; phylum Pseudomonadota; class Gammaproteobacteria; order XJ16; family Halofilaceae; genus Halofilum. The sequence continues at coordinate 10,958 of CAYZHJ010000026.1, read as the reverse complement.
CCCCGGTCGTGCAGGCACTGCTGATCGGCAACGGCGCGGTGTTCCTGCTGCAGGGATTCGGGGGATTCGGCCTGCTGGCGGACTTCGCCTTGTGGCCGCTGGGCACGCCCGACTACCTCCAGGGATCGCTCGGCTACCAGGAAGTGCCGCAGTTCCATCTGTGGCAGCTCGTGACCTATTCCTTCCTGCACGGCGGCCTGTTCCACCTGCTGATCAACATGTTCGTGCTGTGGATGTTCGGCACGCAAATGGAATACATCTGGGGATCGCAGCGTTTCCTGATCTACTACTTCGTCTGTGTCATCGGCGCCGGCCTGACCCAGCTCGTCGTGACCTCGATGGACGCCGATGGACCGATCTACCCGACGGTCGGTGCCTCGGGCGGCGTGTTCGGCCTGCTGCTCGCCTTCGGCATGCGCTTCCCGAACCAGTACATCCTGCTGCTGATCCCGCCGATCCCGATGAAGGCCAAGTACTTCGTGCTGTTCCTCGGCGGCATCGAGCTGTTCTTCGGGGTCACCGGCACCCAGGCGGGCGTTGCGCATTTCGCCCACCTGGGCGGCATGGCGGCGGGTCTGCTGCTGATCCTCTACTGGGCGGGCGTGCTGCCGTGGAAACCGCGCGTGAGGAACTGGTGAATGAGTGACCCGCTCGAAGTCCTGCGTCCCGACCTGTTCGCCGGGCACACGCTGTTCGTGACCGGCGGCGGCAGCGGCATCAACCTCAGCATCGCCGAGACCTTCGCCCGATTCGGGGCCGCGATCGGACTGTGCGGGCGCGATGCCGAACGACTCGAACAGGCCCGCGAGCGTCTGTCCGCCGCCGGTGCCCGGGCCGTGTCGACGGCGCCGGCCGACGTGCGCGACGCCGACGCGGTGGCCGCATCGATGCAGCACAGCCGCGACGAGCTCGGGCCGATGCACACGCTGGTGTGCGGCGCCGCGGGCAACTTTCCCGCGCTGGCGAAGGACCTGTCGCCGAACGGCTTCCGGAGCGTGGTCGACATCGATCTCGACGGCAGCTTCAACGCCTGTCATGCCGCCTTCGAGCAACTGCGCGAGACCCGCGGCTCGATCCTCATGATTTCGGCCCACCAGGCGATCGCGCCCTACGCCGGCCAGGCGCATGTCGGCGCCGCCAAGGCGGGCGTGGAACAACTGGTCCGGCAGCTCGCGCTGGAGTGGGGACACCACGGCATCCGTGCCAACGCCATCGCCCCCGGTCCGGTCGAGGGCACCGAGGGCGTGCGGCGATTGCTGCCGGGCGAGGCCGCCCGCAGGGCCGAACGGCTGGTGCCACTGGGCCGGCTCGGGCGCACCACCGATATCGGCGCGGCGGCGGCATTCCTGTCCTCGCCGCTGGCGGCCTACATCACCGGCGCGATCCTGCCGGTGGACGGCGGCGGCGGCCTGGCCGGTTCCGGCCCGTGGAACGCGCTGGTGGCCGAACTGCTCGGCTGAGCCTTCGACCCGATGACCGGCATCGAATCCGGTCCGCTTGACCGTCCACCGTTCCCGCCGGACGATGCAGGCGTGCATCCGGAGGAAGAATCATGAGCAATCACGTCTACAAGCACATCGAGCTGACCGGCTCGTCGGAGAAGGGCGTCGAGGAGGCCGTGCAGAACGCCGTCTCCCGCGCCGCCAAGACCATCCACAACATGCGCTGGTTCCAGGTCCGCGACACCCGCGGCCACATCGAGAACGGCAAGGTGTCGCACTGGCAGGTGACGATCGAGGTGGGGTTCACGCTCGATTGAGAGCGTCAGGTTGATGCAGGTCGGGCCGACGGAGGAGGCCCGGCATCCAGGCCGTGTTGGGCCTCCTTCGTCGGCCCAACCTACGCATCTGATACGCCGTGCGGCGGGTTTCGCAAAGGCGCAAAGGTGTGCAAAGCCAGCGGAGGAAGGCATGAGATTCAGGCTCTTCCGTTGAATTCCCCTGCGTTCTCTGCGGACTCTGCGAGATTCTTCTGCAGTGAATGAAAATCTCGCAGAGAACGCAGAGGATGGGAAAGGAACTCAGCAACTACTCGTTTCTTTGCGTGCCTGGCGCTTCTTTGCGCCTTTGCGAGATCCTCCGCACGGCCTCGAACGACCCCCTCACCCACGGCCGTGCGGACGGTCGAGGTCAAGCTCCGGCCCCTTCGGCACGATCCGGGTCGGGTTCACCCGGTCGTGGCTGTAGTAGTAGTGCTGCTTGATGTGGGTGAAGTTCACCGTCTCGCGCACGCCCGGCCACTGGTAGAGCTCGCGCAGGTACCCGGACAGGTGCGGATGGTCGGCGATGCGCCGCAGGTTGCACTTGAAGTGGCCGTGGTAGACGGCATCGAAGCGGATCAGCGTGGTGAACAGGCGCCAGTCGGCCTCGGTGATGCGGTCGCCGCACAGGTAGCGGCGCTCGCCCAGCAGTGCATCGATCCGGTCCAGCTCGGCGAACAGCGCGTCGAAGGCTTCCTCGTAGGCCGCCTGCGTGGTGGCGAAGCCGGTCTTGTACACGCCGTTGTTGATGTGATGATAGATCGGCTCGTTGGTGCGCTCGATCTCCTCGCGCAGCTCCGGCGGATGAAAGTCCTCGTCGTTGCCGGCGACACCGGTGAAGGCCGAGTTGAGCATGCGGATGATGTCGGCCGATTCATTCGAGACGATGGTGCTGCGCTTGCGGTCCCACAGCAGTGGTACCGTCACCCGGCCGGTGTAGTGCGGGTCGGCCAGGGTGTAGAGCTGGTGGTGATGGCGCACGCCGTTGACGGGATCGCCCGTGCCCTCGAAGCGATGCAGGTCGTCGCTGGTGTCGGCGGCATATTCCCAGCCGTTCTCCAGCATGTGCGGATGGACCACGGACACGCCGATGGCGTCCTCGAGCCCCTTCAGGCGACGAAAGATCAGCGTGCGGTGCGCCCAGGGGCAGGCCAGTGACACGTACAGGTGATAGCGACCGGCCTCGGCCTCGAATCCGCCCTCGCCGGTGGGACCGGGCGCGCCGTCGGGCGTGATCCAGTTGCGAAAGCGCGGGCTCTCGCGCACGAAGCGCCCGCCGTGCCTGTCCGTGTCGTACCACTGGTCGTGCCAGACTCCGTCGATCAGTCGGCCCATGATTCGTGCTCCGGGTGCAAAAGTGTGGAAACCGGTGTTCAGCCGGTTCGAATGATGTTCACAGGATGCCGCAGCAGGACCGGTGCGTGGGCGGATTCTCGCGATGGGTTCGTTCGAATGGTTTGAACAGTCGGCGGCCTTCCGGGCCTCGATGCGCGGGCAGGAGCCCGCTGCTACAAGTGCGTGGAACCGCCGGTGAAGCCGGCGGCGCGCAGCTGGGGAGAGAGATCCTCTCCGGCGGCGTGGAAACCGAACTCGCGCCGCACCGGGTAACCACGCCGCAGGCGGTCGAAGGCGAGCGCGCGCTCCTGCTGCGGCTTCCGCAGCAGGGCCCGCAGGACGGCGTCGTCGTGGCGCGGGTCGTAGGCGACCAGGATCGCGTCGCGAGGATCGTGCATCGCCGCCACCGCCGGCGACGGCGGCAGCTCGTCGCGCCAGTCCCAGTCCGATTCGATACCGAAGAAGTCCGCCGCGGCGGCGGCCACCATCGCGGTGCCGCGCAGCCGGCCCTCGAGGCTGTAGCCGGCGATGTGCGGTGTGGCCAGCGCCACGCGCGCGAGCAGATCGGCGTCGATCGCCGGCTCGCCGGCCCAGGTATCGAGGGCGGCGGCGAGGTCGGGACCGTCGTCGAGCCGCGTGCCCAGCGCGTCCTCGTCGATCACCCCGCCGCGGGCGGCGTTGAGCAGGATCGCGCCCGGCGGGATCGCGGCCAGCTCGTCGGCGCCGATCAGGCCGAGGGTGGGATGCCTGCCGCCATCGGTCAGCGGCACGTGCAGGGTGACCACGTCACAGGCCAGTGCCTGCTCGAGATCGACGAAACCGGCCTTCCCCTCGGCCTCGGCGCGCGGCGGATCGCAGACGCGGACCTCGTAGCCGAGCGCATCGAGGCGCGCGGCCACGCGCCCGCCGGTATTGCCGGCGCCGATCACGCCGACCCGGCCAGTGGCGAATTCATGCCGACCCTCGACGGCCAGGACCGCCAGCACGGCAATGACCCAGTCGGCCACGGCGGCAGCGTTGCAGCCGGGCGCATGAGCGAAGCCGATACCGCGTTCGGCCAGCCAGGCGGTGTCGACGTGATCGATGCCGATCGTGGCCGAGCCGACGAATCGCACTGGCGAGTCCGCCAGCAGTTCTGCGCCGACCGGCGTAACCGAGCGTACGAACAGGGCATCGGCGTCGGCAACATCGGCCGTGCCGATCTCCCGGCCGGGGCGCGGCACGATCTCGCCGAACGGTGCCAGCGCCTTCGTGGCCGCGGCCAGGTTTTCGTCAACGACCAGTCGCATGCTCAGTCCGCCTCCCGCGTGCGAATCTCGATCTGCCCGGTGAGCGTGCGGTGCACCGGGCAGCGATCGGCGATCTCCAGCAGGCGCGCGCGTTGTTCATCGGTGAGATCGCCGCGAATGGCGATCTCCCGCTCGATGAGATCGATCTTCCCTTCGGTGTGCTCGCAGTCGGCGCAGTCGTCGGCATGCACCTTCGCGTGCCGCAGGCGCACCGAGACATGCTCCAGCGGCAACTTCTTGTGGCGCGCGTACATGCGCAGCGTCATCGAGGTGCAGGCGCCGAGCCCCGCCAGCAGGTAATCGTAGGGCGAGGGTCCGGTGTCGTTGCCGCCGGCGGCCTCCGGTTCGTCCGCCGCCAGCAGGTGGTTTCCGGCGCGCACGTCGTTGGCGAAGGTCCCGACGCCGTTCTCGCGCACCTCGACCTCGCCCGGCGCGAGTTCCCGATCTTCCCTCTTCGCCTGTTCGGCCGCCGGCAGATAGCGCGCCACCCAGGCCGACAGCACGGTGGCGACGTAGTCGCTGTCGGCGGCGTCGGTCAGCAGGTGATCGGCGTCGTCCAGCGAGACGAAGCTCTTGGGATGCCGCGCCGCGTCGAACAGCCGGCGCGCGTGCTCGATCGATACCACCGCGTCCAGCGGGCCGTGGAACACCAGCAGTGCCGAGCGCAGGGCGCGAACGCGGGCGAGCAGGTCCCAGCGCTCGATGTCGTCGAGGAAGTCGCGGCCGATGGCGAGATCGCGTCCGCCGAGATGCACTTCGGCCCGGCCCTCGCGTTCGATCTCGTCGACCGCGTCGCCGAGATTGCGGCGCACGTGGGCCGGATCGCTGGGCGCGGCGATGGCGACGACCGCGGACACCTCCGGGATTTCGCCGGCGGCGGCGAGCACGGCCGCGCCGCCGAGGCTGTGGCCCACCAGCACCCGCGGTGCGCCGTGGTTCTTCCGCAGCCAGTCGGCGCCGGCGACCAGGTCCGCGACGTTGGACGAGAACGTGGTCGCGGCGAACTCGCCCTCGGAGGCGCCGAGGCCGGTGAAGTCGAATCGCAGCACCGCCAGCCCGCAGCCGGCCAGTGCGCGGCTGATGCGGCGCGCGGCCTTGATGTCCTTGCCGCAGGTGAAACAGTGCGCGAACAGCGCCCAGCCACGGACCGGACCCGAGGCCGGGCGCTCGATGCGCGCGGAGAGCATGTGGCCCTCGGCGGCGGGGAATTCGGTGGTTTCGCTGATGATTTCGGTCATTTTCGGGACTCTTTGGATGGAACCGCGAATGAACGCGAATGAACGAGAATATTGGCGCGTCAATACATTATGCGTGTCGGAGCTTGCGCTGGAAGCGCGTCAATGTGTCAGTCATTGATTGATGGAACCACGAATGAACACGAATGGACACGAAAGATTCGCCGGGAGCGAATCTTCACGCCAGCCCCGAAGGGGCGAGGCGCAGGGATGCGCCGAGTAATATTGTTGTCAGCCGTACTGCTCCTGGAGCTTCGCTGCAAGCACTGCACTATCCGTGAAGCTGAAATGATCCGGCGATTGTCAGCACAGCTCCGACACCCGCTTGAAGAACGTTGTTTCACATTCGTGTTCATTCGTGGTTCGATTTTCAGGGCCTTTCCGAAAACGACTCGCTGCCAGCACAGCTCCGACACAGTGTCCGCTGCCAGGCGGCAGCATCAGTGTTCATTCGCGTTCATTCGCGGTTCCCGCATTCACTGCTGAAGATAGGTATAAGCCGACAATCCGTTCTCGAGCTCGGTGAACAATTCGGCGCGCAGTTCCTCGTCGAGGTCGGTGGCGGCGAGTTTCCGGCGGATGCGTTCGCGCAATGCATCGGTGTCGTAGTGCACGTAGCGCAGCAATTCGTCGACACGGTCGCCGCGTTCGGGCTCGACCAGTTGCCAGCCGTCGCCGTCGAGCTCGACGTTGACCGAGTGGGTGTCGCCGAACAGGTTGTGCATGTCGCCGAGGATTTCCTGATAGGCACCGACCAGGAAGATGCCCAGCACGTAGTCGTCGCCCCGCCGCAGTTCGTGCAGCGGCAGGGTGCGGAACACGCCGTCGCCGTGGACGTAACGCTCGATGTGGCCGTCCGAATCGCAGGTCAGGTCCTCGAGGACGGCGTCGGCCGTCGGCCGCTCGTCGAGCCGCGCGATCGGCATGATCGGGAAGAGCTGCTGGATGCCCCACACGTCCGGCGTCGACTGGAACACGGAGAAGTTGCAGAAATACCGGGTCGCCAGGCGTTCCTGCAGCCGCTCGCGCACGCCGGGATCGCGCCAGGGCCGCTCGCGAAGCCGGCGGCCGGTATCGCGGGCGACGGCGACGAACAGCGTCTCGGCCTCGGCACGGGTGGCGAGATCGAGCCGGCCGTCGGTGTAGAGCGCGTGCGCCTCGCCGAGCGCGCGGCCGGCATCCTCGTAGCGCTCGGCCGCCGAGCCCGGCGGCTCGACCAGCAACTGCCACAGTTCGCGCAGCGGCGCCGGTGCATCCGCGGCCGGTTCCCGCGGCTGCGCTGCCGGCACCGCCTCGGTATCGATCACGTCGGTCAGCAGCACCGCGTGATGCGCGCTCATGGCACGCCCGGCCTCGGTGCAGATGGCCGGCTGCGGCAGATCGCGCTCGGCGCACACCTGCGCCAGCGTGCGCACGACACAGTCGGCGTACTGCTCGATGCGGTAGTTCATCGAGAACTCGGCGCGCGAGGCCGAGCCTTCGTAATCCACCGCCAGGCCGCCGCCGACATCGACCGTGGCAACCGGTGCACCGAGGCGGCGCAGCTCGGCATACCAGCGCGCGGCCTCGGTCATGCCGGCGGCGATGTCGCGCAGGTTGGCAATCTGCGAGCCCATGTGAAAATGCAGCAGGCAGAGCCAGGACAGCGCGTCGCGTTCGCGCAGGCTGTCGAGGACGGCCAGGACTTCCTGTGCCGACAGGCCGAACTTGGCCTTCTCGCCGCCGGTGTTCTGCCAGCGGCCGTGACCGATCGATGCCAGCCGCACGCGCACGCCCAGGCTCGGCTCGACCCCGAGCCTTCGCGCCTCCTCGACGACCAGCCTCACCTCGGACGGCTGCTCGACGACGATGTGCACCCGCAGGCCGAGACGGGTGCCGATCAGCGCCAGGCGGATGTACTCGCGGTCCTTGTAGCCGTTGCACACGATCATGCCGTCGCGGGTTTCCATCAGTGCCAGCACGGCCATCAGCTCGGGCTTGCTGCCGGCCTCCAGGCCGACGCGCGGATCGCCCGGCCGCTTGATGTGATCGACCACGCTGCGCTGCTGATTGACCTTGATCGGATAGACGGCGGTATAGCGGCCGGCGTATTCGTGTCGTTCCCGTGCGGCCTCGAAGGCATCGCACAGGACGTCCACCCGGTCGCGCAGGATGTCGACGAAACGCACCAGTACCGGCAACGGCAGGTCGGCGGCACGCACGGCCTCGACCACCTCGGCCAGCACCGCCTCGCGACCGTCGCGGCGCGGCGCGACCGTCACGCGCCCGCGTTCGTCGATGTCGAAGTAGCCCTCGCCCCAGTGGGCGACGTTGTAGGTGTGACGCGCCTCGTCGAGGCTCCAGTCGTTCATCCACGCATGCTCGTGACGGTTGCGGCGGCGACCTTGCATCGCCAGGGGGCGCAGGGCATCATCCGATGCCCTGCGGCGGGCCGCAAAGGGTACCGGATTCGATGCCGTGGCAGCGAGCCCGTCCGCATTCGCAGTCGCCGGCTTCCCGGCCACTTTCATTCGCGGGCAAGCCCGCTCCCGCCCGGCTCCGGGCGCGCCTGCCCGGCGGAGCGAACCGTCATGGCACTCGACAACAGCAAGTGGTTCACCGAGATCTGCGCCGAGTCCGGTTCCGCGTTCTCGCTCGAGCTGGGGCCCGAAGGCCACATGCATCACGAGGTGTCGGACTACCAGACCATCGACGTCTTCGACACCACATGGTTCGGCCGGGTGATGGTCATCGACGGCTTCCTGATGCTGTCGGAACGCGACAACTTCCTCTACCACGAGATGCTGGCGCACCCCGTGCTGTTCTCGCACCCCGATCCGAAGCGCGTGCTGATCGTCGGCGGCGGCGACTGCGGCACGCTGCGCGAGGTACTGCGGCATCCGGAAGTCGAGCGGGTCACCCAGGTCGACATCGACGAGCGGGTCACGCGCGTGTCCGAGGAATTCTTTCCCGCCCTGTGCAGCGCCAACGACGATCCGCGCGCGCGGCTGGAATTCGCCGATGCGATCCAGTGGATACGCGACACCGACGGCGGCGCACTGGATGTCATCATCGTCGACTCGACCGACCCGATCGGACCGGCCGAAGGACTGTTCGGCGAGGCGTTCTACCGCGACTGTCATCGCGCGCTGGCGGCGGGCGGGCTGATCGCGCAGCAGAGCGAATCGCCGCTGGCGCACATGGCGAGCATCATCGCGCCGATGCACGCGGCGATGCGGGCGGCCGGCTTCGCCGCCACCACCAGCCTGCACTTCCCGCAACCGGTCTACCCGACCGGCTGGTGGACGGCGACACTGGGCGGGCGCGACGGCGCCGTGGAATTCGCGCGCGCCGCCGATGCCGAGGCACTGCCGTTCCACAGCGAGTACTACACCGCCGACATCCATCGCGCCGCCCTGGCCCAGCCCGCCTTCGTCCGCCGTGCCCTGCGGCTCGACGGGTAGCATTACGCGTGTCGTCACGATCCGGCCGCAACCAGGGGAACACCGAAGGCACCGAACACACTGAAAGGACATTCAGTACAGTACAGTTCGTCCCGAGCCGGGAACTCCGGGGCCCGGAATTCGGCGCGTCCGGTCCTTCGGTGACGTCGGTGTTCCCTCGTGCAAGGGACAACTAGGGAATGGACCCGCGCATATTCCTGCTGCCGCTGGGCGCGTTCGCCATCGGCACCGGCAACATCGTGTTCGTCGGCGTGCTCGAACCGCTGGCGAACGACCTGGGCGTGTCCATCGCCACCGCCGGCCAGCTCGCCACCGCCTTCGCCGTGGCCTACGCGCTGAGCGCGCCGCTGCTGGTGAGCCTGACCGCGCGCCTGCCGCGGCGGCCGGTACTGACGATCTCGCTGCTGGTATTCGCGCTCGCCAACGCTGGCATGGCGCTGGCACCGTCGTTTGCCGCGCTGGTGCCGCTGCGGATCCTGGCGGCGTTCGCGGCCGCGGTCTACATGCCGGTGGCGATGGGCATCGCCATCACCCTCGCCGGGCCCGGCTACCAGGGCCGGGCGATGGCCATCGTGCTGTTCGGCCTGACCGCCGCCTTCCTCGGTGGCATCCCGCTGGGCACCTGGATCGGCAGCACCTCCGGCTGGCGCGCCTCGTTCGGCTTTTCCGCCATCCTCGCCGCGGTCAGCCTGGCCGTGATCACGCCGGCAATGCCGCGCCTGGCCGGCACCGCCAGCCGCGGCCTGCGCGGGCTCGGCGTCGTTCTGCGCCCGGCCGTCGCGGCCACGCTCGCGGTCACCGTGCTGGCCTTCGTCGCGGTGTTCACCACCAACGCCTACATCGGACCCATCCTGACCCGGGCCGCGGGGCTCGACGGCCCCGGCATCGCGCTGATGCAGGTGCTGCTCGGCATCGGCGGCGTGCTCGGCGTGCCGCTCGGCGGCATCCTCGCCGACCGGCGGCCGACGCTGGGCGTGGTCGCCGCCATGATCGGCGCGATCCTGCTGGCGCAGCCGGTGTACTCGCTGTTCATGCTGGTACCGGCCTGGAGCGCCAGCACGGCCTCGATCGTGTCCGTCGGCGCGGCCATGATCGTCGCCAGCGCCGCCCTGTTCGCGCTCGGCCCGATCCAGCAGGACCGCCTGATCGGCTACGCGCCGGAGGAGCGGGACATCGTGCTGTCGCTCAACGCCTCGGCCCTGTTCCTCGGCCAGGGCATCGGCGCCGCCCTCGGCGGCGTCACCGCCCACCACTGGACCCTCGCCTCCAACGGCCTCGCCGGCGCCATCATCGCCTTCGCCTGCCTCGCCGGCATCGCGGTGGTCGGTACCCGCCGACGGTCCGGTTTCGTTTGATGCCCTGAAAAATGGATCTCGCAGAGAACGCAGAGAAGACGGGAAAATGAAACAAGGAAACGAACTGTATTCACTCCTTCCCTTGCGATCTCTGCGTGCTCTGCGGCCTCCGCGAGATTCTCTTGTTCCCGGCTGCAAGTATCACCAGGCGGGATTGCCCTTTGACGACAGGCTGCTAGAGTGACGGCACATGACCGGAAGAGATTCGATGAGCCGCAATCCGCTGGAAGATCTCGCCAATCGCCTCGGCCAGTTGCTGCCCGAGGGGGCGCAGGAGATGCGGGCCGATTTCGAGCGCAACGCGAAGGCGACGCTGCAGTCGGCACTGAGCCGCATGGACCTGGTGACGCGCGAGGAGTTCGACGTGCAGGCCGAGGTGCTCGCGCGTACGCGCGAACAGGTGGAGACCCTGTCGCGGCGGATTGCCGAGCTGGAACGGCAGGCGGGGATCACGCCGCCGGAGGACGAGTCGCCGGCCGATCCCCAGTAGGAAATCGGTTGAATCATGGAATTCCCTCTCCCCGGTTTCGGGGGAGAGGGAC
>CAYZHJ010000025.1:0-27244 GCA_964478305.1 uncultured Ectothiorhodospiraceae bacterium | reverse complement strand
GAAGCCGAGGGCGTTCCGGACGACCTGATCGAGGCCGTCGAGGACGCGATCGACGCCGGCAACATCTCGAAGGAACTCGGGGTCGACTACGTGGATTCGTACCTGGCCGGGCAGCTCGAAGACGGCGCCGTGGAGAAGATGATCGAGTACGCGGAGCGGCTGCCGACGCCGGAGTGCGAGATATTCCTGGCACAGCTCGGCGGTGCGGCCAATCGTGTCGACAAGCAGGCCACGGCGTATCCACACCGGGATGTGGAGTTCGTTCTGAATGTCCATACTCGCTGGAGTGAATCCGGCGATGACGAGCGCTGCATTGCCTGGGCACGGGAATTCTTCGAGGCGACGGAGCGTCATGCGCAGGGCGGGGTCTACGTCAATTTCATGACGGCGGACGAAACGGAGCGTGTCAAGGCGGCCTATGGCGTAACCCATGATCGTCTTGCCGCGATCAAGGCCAGGCATGATCCCGACAATATATTCAGATTGAACCAGAACATACTGCCTGCCGCCTGAACCACCGGGGCCGGAGTCATGATTCCGGCTCCGGACTTCGCCGGCCCGAGCCATCCGCGGCTGGATCCGTTCCCCGGTGCACATCCTCCCTGACCGTGTTCCCGAGCGTTCGGTTCCGCACATAAAGCGCGTGCGCCAGGGTCCATCATACGAACCGAGGGTAACCGGGGCCGGACCGGAACCGGGCAGAACGCCGACGCGTTCCTGCGGAACCAGCGGTCCGGAGTCGCGTGTCGTGCCTTTCGGGAGTCAGTAAATGGACGCACATGCGTCAAGTATCGATATCACATCCGAACCGCGGACATTGAGGCAGGTACTGCGAGAGTATCGTGGTCCACGCCCCGCTCGCAGCGTCGTGGAAATCCTGATCACGGTAATTCCGTTCGCGCTCCTCTGGGCCCTGTCATGGGCAACCCTGAGTGCGGGGTACTGGATCGGCCTGGCGCTCGCGGTGCCCGCGGCGGGCTTTCTCGTGCGCCTGTTCATGATCCAGCACGACTGCAGTCACTGGTCCTTTTTCCGTTCCCGGCCCGCCAATGACTGGGTCGGACGAGCCATCGGCGTGCTGACACTGACGCCGCACGATCTCTGGCGCCACAGCCACGCCATTCATCATGCCGGTTCCGGCAATCTGGATCGCCCGCGTGTCGGCGGGGTCGATACCCTGACCGTGCGGGAGTTCCGTGCCCTGCCGCGGATGCAGCGGCTTCGCTACCGTCTGTATCGGCATCCGCTGGTCCTGTTTGGTATCGGACCGGCCTACCTGTTCCTGCTGGACCATCGCCTGCCGATGGGTTTCATGCGTGCGGGCTGGATGCCCTGGCTGAGCACCATGGGTACCAATGCGGCGATCGTGCTTCTCTATGGCGGGATGATATGGCTGGTCGGCGTGGGGACCTTCCTGCTGGTGCAACTGCCGATCACGCTGCTGGCCGCATCGATCGGAGTCTGGCTGTTCTATGTCCAGCACCAGTTCGAGGACACGTACTGGAAGCACGAAGATGAATGGACTTTCAACGATGCGGCGCTGCACGGCAGTTCGTACTATGCGTTGCCCGGAGTGCTGCGCTGGTTCAGTGCCAATATCGGTGTACACCATGTGCATCATCTGTGCTGCCGTATCCCGTCATACCGGCTGCCCGAGGTGCTGCGGGATTATCCCGAGCTCGGCAATGTCAGCCGCATCACACTGCGGCAGAGCCTCGAGTCGGTGAAGCTCGCGCTCTGGGACGAGGACAGGCAGCGACTGGTATCCTTCCGGGAGGCGCAAGCCGCCTGAAGATCTGCGAACATTCGACATTGGTGTGGCGAAGGGTGCCGAGAGACGCTGTCATCCCCGGAACGGGGGATTTCGAACATGCTGCGGTCAGACCGGTTCGGTGTGGCGGAGTATCAGGTCGAGGCCTGGGGTGACGGAAAGTCCTGCGGCGGCCATTTCCGGTCGTCGTATTCGTCCCATACGTGCAGGTACTTGCCATCCAGCAACTCACGGAGTGCCTCCTGCAATTCGCCGTCGTGCGCCTCGCAGCCCAGCTCGGCTGCCAGGTCCATCACCGTGTGACGGCCGTCCGCCATGATGAGCAGGCGCCTCGCCAGTGGTGCAAGGCCATGGGCGCGCGTCCTGATCTCCTCGTGACCGCGCGGACTCTTCAGCAGGATGGTACTGGTGTCCACCCGGGCCCTCCCGATCTCTCCGGGTTCGAAAACGGCACCGGTCGCGTCCCGGTGTCGTGTCTTGTCGGTTCGTTCATGACCAATACGCTGGCAAGAGCCGGGCCAATCCCTCATTTGCTGTCCCGCCTCTTGTAGACCATGTGAAGAAAATCCGCAAGTTGCGAATGTTTCCTCACCAGAGGCATGAGCACGTCTGCCGATTGGATTTCGGCAGGGATGCGCGGACGGTGTAATGTCCGGCGACGGCCGCTCATCGGTTTCGGTCGCCGGATCGGTCGGGACAGGGGCGGGACGGGACACGAATCCGGGACAGGCGATCTCCCGGCAGCCCGGTTCAAATGACCGGGCGGAGCCGGGCGTGCCGCCGGGGTGGGTCTGATCAAGGGCAATCCCGGTCCAGGTCAGGCACGGGCCATGAAAGTGCGATTGTCATGGCCCTTCACTGGCCGGCGGCCGCTGCCAGTGCCCGGCGCAGGTCCGCGGTCTCCACCGCCCCGACCAGTATCTGCCGGTTCGCGATGACGTAGGTGGGCGTGCCGGTCACGCCCAGGCGCGAAGCCGCCTCGTGGTGGTCACGCAGGCGCTCGGCGTGGCGTGTCCCGGCCCAGGCGGCTTCCGCCTGCGCCTCGCTCATGCCGCATTCCGCCGCGAGCGCGATCAGCACGTCGGGATCGCCGATGTTGCGGCGCTCGCCGAAGTACGCCCGGAACAGGCGTTCGTGGATGCAGGCGAACGTCTCCTGCCCCGTTTCCTTCGCCGCCTCGGCCAGCAGCAGGGCGCGGCGCGAGTTGGTCGTGAACGTGCGCTCGACGATGGGCAGGCCCTCGTCCTCGGCCATTCGTTCGAGCGCACCCATCATCCGGCGCCACTGGGCGGGAGGATAGCCCAGTTCCTCCACCGGCCGGCCCTCGGGCGGATTGTCGGGGTGGATCTCGATGTTCGCCCAGAGGATGTCCAGCCCGAACTCGTCGGCGAGCCCCAGCAGCCGATGACTGCCAACGTAGCAGAAGGGGCAGATGTAATCCGAGAAGACGGTGACCTGAATGCCCATGCGTTCGCATTGGATCACACACCACTGATCGCTGTCAGATGCCGTGTGCGGCGGGTCCTGCGCGTTGCAACTCGCGAATTGCCGGCGGTCCGCCGGAATCCGGCATGACTCAGTTCATGGTCCGTGCATAGGTTTCCCGGTCGGCGGAATAGCATCCGCAGGCGGTGGCCTCCAGTCCATCGCGATCCATGATCGTCAGATGGCCGCGGCGATACCGGATGAGCTTGCGCCTCTGGAGGGCGGAGGCTGCCTCGGAAATGCCCGCGCGGCGAACGCCGAGCATGAAGGCGAGGAACTCGTGCGTAATGGCGAAGTCATCGGAATGTGCGCGGTCCTGCGTCATGAGCAGCCAGCGGGCGAGGCGGGCCTCCACCAGATGGAAGCGGTTGCAGACGGCCGTTTGTCCCAGTTGCACGATCATCACATGCAGATAATGCTTCAGGACCCGTTGCAGCCCGGAGCTGTTGGCGAGCTGGCGATGGAATTCTCCGGTCTCCATGCACAGGGCCGGTCCCGCGCCCTGGACCAGGGCACGGGTTGGGGACCGGTCGACGTCGAGAACCAGGAATGCACCCAGCATGCCCTCGTTCCCGATCAATCCGGTTTCCAGCTTCGTTCCTTCATCCGTGGTCGTGATCATCGATATGAAGCTGTCGGTCGGGAAATAGACGTTACACAGCGATTCGCCCTGCTCGGCCAGGGTCTCGCCGAACGCCAGGGTCACGGGTTCGGCATGCGCCACGAAACGTTCGTGCTCATCCCGGGGAAGGGCCGTGAGCAGGCGGTTGGCGATATGGGCTGATATGGGCAGGGGCAAACGGATTCTCCTCGTGCGATACAGCGCCGCAAACGGAACACTCGGAGAGGTGCTCGATTACTGCATCGGATGAAACCTCGGGCCGACACTCGTGACCCGATCAACTGCACGCAGCCTGACACAGGGCGTGGCGGGTGTCTGCGCGGTAGCGCACAATGATGTTCAATGGCCCCGGTCAATGGCCCCGGGGAGAAACGACCGGGAAAACCCGATGCAGGGCGATGGCGGTCCGGGGTTCGGGACTTGTGGCATCGAGTATGCGCCAGTCGAGGCAGGACAGGAAGCCGTTCACGGCTGTTCGCCATGGCATCTCGATGGATGGAATGCGGGTGCGGGCGTGTTCGGAGAAACCGGCAACGGCAACGCTTTCGTCATCGGGCCCCGGGGAGCGGCGTGGCGGTGCTCGTGGAAGGGCCGGACGTCAGCCGGCGATCTCCCGGGGCAGCAGGCGCTCGTATTCCTTCTTCACGACGGCGTAGCACTCGCAGGTGCGTGCTTCCAGTCCCGGCCGCTCCAGGATGGTGATGTGACCGCGGTGGTACTCGATCAGTCCGGCCTTCTGCAGTTTGCCGGCGGCTTCCGTAACGCCTTCACGCCGCACTCCGAGCATGTTGGCAATCAGCTCCTGGGTCATCAGGAGATCATTCGTGCTCAGGCGATCATGGCTCAGCAACAGCCAGCGGCAAAGCTGCTGATCGAGGGTGTGATGGCGGTTGCAGACCGCCGTCTGTGCCATCTGTGTCAGCAATGCCTGGGTGTAGCGCAACAGCAGGCGTTGCATCGGCCCGCCACGATAGAACTCGGCCTTCAGGAGATTTCCCGGCAGCTTGTAGGCATGGCCGGCCGACTGCACGACCGCCCGGCTGGGGGTGGTTTCGCCGCCCATGAACAGCGAAACGCCCACGATGCCCTCGAAGCCGACCACGGCGATTTCGGCCGAGCCCCCGTCCTCCATCACGCACAACAGGGAGACGATCGAATCGACCGGAAAATAGACATGCTTCATCTCGATGTAGGGTTCGCAGACCGAGTCGCCCAGGGGCAGGTGCACCAGTTCCAGGCTGTCCCGGATGCGCTCGTATTCGTCGGGGGGCAACGTCGCTAGCAGATGGTTGTCCGTGGGAGCGTGGGATTCGGTCATCGGTCACTCGCCTGCGCAATCGGTGTCGGTGAAAGCCCTTCCGTGAAGACCGCGCCATGGATGAATCCGGGCATGGGTGGTTTCCCGCCGTTCATGAACGCCGTTCGTTTCATGTGCGCTATCGTACATAGACTAGCACAGACCCGTCCCGTCGATCGTCCCCCGGTTGCCCGGCACCCGGGCGGCAGGGGGCGACCATGGCGGACTCATGCGCCGTTCCGGGCGGTCCGTATGTTCGGTAGCGCACGGAACTTCCGGCCACCGCCATTGACGCTCTGGGCAGGCTGTCTTGGCGCTTGCAAGGGAGGGCGGTCATGGGACGGTCCGGCACGGGGGTGGATAGCGAATCAACGCGCGCGGCGGTGGGTACCTGCCCCGTCACCGTGCTGCTCGTCGAGGCCGGTGACGAGGGTGGCAAGCGGATCGAGGATGCCCTGGCCGGTGCCGCCGCGGGCGATTTTCGTGTCGAACGGGTAACACGTCTCCCCGATGCTCTCGAGCGCCTGGGCCGGGGCGACATTGATGTCGTGCTGGTCGGTCTGAAACAGCCCGACCCTGACTCCATGGACGCATTCGACCGGATCCGCCGGGCGACCCCCGATGCGCTGATCCTGCCGCTGAACGAGACCGGCGGCGTGGATGATGCTCACGAGGATGCGGGGGCGGCGACCCGACAGAGGGAGGCGCACTGGCTGCCGGACGCCCTGCGCTACGTCACCCAGCGCAAGACGGTCGAGGCCGCCCTGCATGCGGCGGAAGAAGTCCTGTTCGAGGAAAAGGAACGGGCCCAGGTGACGCTGAATTCCATTGGCGATGCCGTGCTGGTCACCGATCTTCGTGCCGACGTCACCTATGTGAACCCGGTGGCGGAGGTCCTGACGGGCTGGAAGCATGCAGACGCGGTGGGGCGTCCACTGGGCGAGGTCTTCCGCATCATCGACGGAACCACTCGACAGACCGCCGAGAACCCGGCTCTGCGAGCCATGCGGGATGACCGGATCGTGGGGCTGGCGGCGAACTGCGTGCTGTTGCGGCGTGACGGTGGTGAATCCGGTATCGAGGATTCGGCGGCCCCCGTCCATGACCGCGACGGTCAGGTCTCCGGGGCCGTGATCGTGTTTCGGGACGTCAGTCAGTCCCGGGCCATGACGCGCAGGATGGCCTATCTTGCACAGCACGATGTGCTCACCGGCCTGCCCAATCGGGTACTGCTGGAAGAACGGCTCGGGCAGGCCATCGGCATGACCCCTCGACACGGCAACAAGGTGGGCTTGCTGTTCGTGGATCTGAATGGTTTCAAGCGGATCAACGATTCGCTGGGTCATGTCGTCGGGGACCATGTGCTGCAGGCGGTTGGCAATGTCCTGACTGCCTGCGTGCGCACCACGGATACGGTTTGTCGCCAGGGAGGCGACGAGTTCGTGATTCTTCTCGCGGAGATCAGGGATACGGAGGACGCGATCCGCGTGGCCGAGAAACTGCTGACCGCGTTTTCCGCTTCGTTGGTGGTGGACGGGCATGTGCTGCAGGTGAGGCTGAGCATCGGTATCAGCGTCCATCCCGACGATGGCGGTGACGTCGAGACCCTGCTGGACCAGGCGGACAGGGCCATGTATCGCGCAAGAAAAAGTGGGGACAGCGATTACGAGGTGGTCATGGCTCACGAGAGTTCCAGGGTCCACGACCGGGACTGAAGCGAACACCGACCGCACCGGATTCGCGACGCAGCGGGATGACGCTTGATCATCGTCTGACGGACTGCTGTAGAATCCGGCCCGGACGGAAGTCTGCTCCCGCTGGACCTCCGGCGTGCGACGATCCACCGTAAAGCACTCCAGACCATCCCGATTCCGGCAGGCGAGGCCCGGGCGGCATGAGACGCGCTGACGCAAGCGATTTCGACGGGATCTACATGCTGTACATGGACAGCACGATCAACCCGTACCTGATCTTCGATCCCATGTCACCCGAGGAATTCCGGCCGCTGTTCGACGAGCTGGTGGTGCAGGGCGAATCCTACGTGTATGAAGAGCTGGGCAGTATTGCCGCTGCCCTGACGGTCAGCCGCGGCAGGTTGCGCATGCGGCACATCGCCTCCCTGGGCACGATCGCCGTGCATCCCGAGACCCACGGCACGGGCATTGGCGCGGCCTTTCTCTCCGAAGTGCTCGCGATGCTCGCATCCGAGGGAGTGCGGCGGGTGGACCTGACCGTGGACGCGGACAATCCCGTCGCGATCGCGTTCTATGAAAGTCTGGGGTTCTACCGTGAAGGCGTGCTCCACGACTACGTCAGACGTGCCGGCGAAGAGTATGACGTCGACAATCTCATGATGGCGATGCTGTTACAGTAAAAACCGGCATGCCGGGCAGATGGCGGCCCTGCGTCGACACGATGCCGGGGAAGCCATGCGCCAGGCGTTTGCCGGCATGGGCCGGTGCAGAGAGGGTTCGGATGGGAACTTCGCCGGGAATGCTGCTGCTCGTGGCGGGAGTCGCGCTCGTGATCCTCGGACTGGTGGTCATGACGGGCGCCTTCGACTGGTTCGGCCATCTGCCGGGAGACATTCGCATCGAGCGCGGCAACACGCGGATCTGCATACCCGTCACTTCGATGATCCTCGTCTCCGTCGCCCTGACGATCATCGTGAACATCATCATGCGCCTGTTCTGAAGGATATCGCCCGGCTCGTCGGGGCTCCCTGCCACGACATGCGGCATCCGGAGCCGCTGCCGTTCGGGCTGTTGACGCATGTCGGCGGGCCGCACTCGTTGAGAAATCGGTAATCGATCTCCACAACCCACTGAATGCACCACGAGGTATCCCGACCCCGCAGGCGCAGGGCCACGGGGCGGGAATCGGGCTCACGGGAGCGATCCGGAGGGAAAATGCCGCGACGAATGTGGCTTCTGACAGGCAGTCTCGTCGTTCTGGCGCTGCTCGCCGGGGTCTGGCAGTGGCTCGCCTCGCTGGAGGCCGTCACGCCCTCTCTGGTGCGCAGCATCGTTGTCCGGCTGTCGGCGCTGGGCGACGAGGCCGGCACGCCGCTGGTCCTGTGGCTGCTCTATGTCCTCGGCTCCCTCCTGGCCTTTCCGCTGAGCCTGCTCGTGGCGGCCACGGGACTCATTTTCGGCTCGGCCTGGGGCTTTCTGCATGCGCTGATCGGTACCCTGCTGGCGGCCGCCGCGACCTATGTCGTCGGCCGGATGCTGGGCCGGGACACGATCCGGCGGTACGGGGGCAGGTCACTCACCCGGCTGTCGGAAACACTGGCCCGCCGCGGCGTGACGACCATGATCCTCGTCTCCCTGCTGCCGATCGCTCCCTTCACGCTCACCAGCATGGCGGCGGGCGCCTTCCGTCTCCGTTTCCGCGATTATCTGCTCGGTACGCTGATCGGCATCACGCCGGGTCTGCTGGTCATGACGGTCATCGGCAGCCGGCTCGCCACGCTGCTGTCTTCCGATGATCTGGGTGCGGTGCTTCTCTCCGCAGCGGTGATCCTCTCCGGCCTGGGGGCGCTGGCGCTGCTGCGTCATTGCGTCGCACGCCGCGGCCCACGGCAGTAGATGCGTGAAGGCCATGGGAATCGCGTTCTCGTGGCCCGTGTCCGATCAAGGCCGGGATGGCCCTTGCTCAGACTTTCCGAAAGGGCCGCGGGACCGGTTCTGCCGGTCCTGTCATCTCCGGCATTTCGAACTGCTGCCGGGCCCGGGGGGTGGCGCTTTCCGCAATTGCCGGGAACCCCTCGCACGCCTTCTGCATCTGTAGAGTGAGAGCCGGGAGGAAGATGTCATGCGCGAGATCGCCACGCCCGAGGACCATGCCGCCGTGACCGCGTTGCGTTCCCGTTCCGACGACGAACTCGTCGAGCGTGTCCGGGGCGGCGAGTTGAGGGCCTTCGAGCCGCTGATGCGTCGCTACAATCGGCGCCTGTTCCGGGCCGCCCGCGGCATCGTCGCATCCGACGTCGAGGCCGAGGACGTGGTCCAGGAGACCTATGTGCGTGCCTATGTCCGCCTCGGTGATTTCCGCGGTCCGAACGGGTTCGGTGCCTGGCTGACGCGCATCGCGGTCAACGAGGCCCTGATGCGCAGGCGCCGTCCCAATGCCGCGGATCCGGTCGGTGCGCACGATTTCGACGAGGACACGCTGCAGGAGGAAGTAATGGCAGGCAGCAATCGCGTGGCGCCGACGCCGGAGCAGGAGACCGCCAACGAACAGCTCGGCGGGCTCCTCGAACGCAGTATCGACCGGTTGCCGGATAACTATCGGGTGGCGTTCATTCTGCGCGAGATCGAGCAGCTGTCACTGGCCGAAACGGCCGCCTCGCTCGACATCCCGAAAGCCACGGTCAAGACCCGGGTGCATCGCGCACGCCGGCTGCTGCAGCGGATGCTGTCGAAGGAGCTGCACGGGGCGATTGCCCAGGCGTACCCGTTCGCGGGACGCCGCTGTGACCGGACCGTGGAGACGGTCTTCCGCCGGCTCGCCGGATTCGCCGGAGATCCCGATTCCGGTGAACGTTCCCACTGAACCATCTGGAAGGAGAATCGATCATGCGAGCAAGCACATTGATACTGCCGGCGGTCACGCTGGCGCTGGCCGCCGGGCTCAACGCCTGCAGCAGCAGTTATGGCTACGGCGGCGGCGACTCCGCCATGCCCGGCGGGGACTACCGCAAGGTCAGCGAGCTGGTCGAGCTGCCCGAATTCATCCCGGGCATGGGTACCCTGTACGTGCAGCCGGACACCCTGCCGGCGGGCCCCTTCCTCGCCTACGACCGCAACGGCGATCATGTCTCGACCGTCTACATGATTCCGCTCGAGGACATGAACGCGAACCGCAACTGGAAAGGACTGGGCGCGAGGGACCGGACGGTCGAGAGCGTCGATATCGCATACAACCCGGGCCATCCGGGTGTGAACGAGCCGCACTATCACGTCACGCTGTGGCACGTCGCCAGGGGCAGCGCCGACCTGGAGTGATCCGATGCGGCGTCGCGACGTTCTCGGGGCCGGCGGGGCGCTGCTCGCCGGCCTTCTTCTGCCGCTGCCCGCGAATGCGTCAGGACCGGAGGTGCGCATACGGCTGTTCCATGACATGGACAGCGGCTTCGTCGGATTCGATCCCGTCGGGCTGCTCGTCGAGCCGGGCACGCGCGTGATCTGGGAAAACGGCCCGGGGGTGCACACCGTCACCGCCTACCACCCGGACAACGGCAACCGGCCTCTGCGGATTCCCGAAGCGGCCGAACCCTGGGATTCGGGCTACCTGATGCAGCCGGGCGAGACATTCAGCCGCCGGCTCGTGGTGCCGGGTGTCTACGATTACTTCTGCATCCCGCACGAGCGGGCCGGCATGGCCGGCCGGATCGTGGTCGGCAAGGCAGCCGGACCGGGCGCCCGGCCGCATGACTGGTTCAGCGAGACCGGCGACGGGCCGCAGTGGCAGTCCCTGCCGGCGGCCGTCCGCCGGCGCCTGCCGGAGGCTGCCCGGATCGTGCGGGAGGGTCGTGTCGCCGTGCGGTGACCACGCCGGGAAGGTTCGACGCCGCACGTTGTGGAAACCGTCAATCCGCCCGTTGCCCGGTTCCCGGACCCGGACCCGGCCCCGGCCCCGGCCCGGAGGCGTGTTCGTGCCCGGAACATGAGCGGTTGACGGCCTCGCGGATGATGTCTCCCAGGCGGAGGGCGCCCGGACCGGCCGCGTCCGGATCGGCCGAGGCGAGATACAGCGTGGTCCACTGCTCGCCGCCCTCGCGCAGGGGCAGGGGCAGGAGCTCGCCCGAGTCCAGTTCCTCGCGGATCAGGTCTTCCGCATACCAGGCGAAGCCGAGTCCCATGCAGGCCGCGCGGATGGATGTGGCCTTGTGGCTGACGGTCCAGCGCGCCTCGGTGAGCTCGCGTTCGGTCGAGGGTTCGCGCTGCCTGGCCGTGTCACGTATGAACAGGTGACGATGCTCGCGCAGGTCCTCCCGGGTCAGGGTACGGCCCAGCCGGTGCAGTGGGTGCATGGGTGCCGCGACGGCGATGAAGCGGACCTGCATCAGGGGATCGCCGATGAAACCGGGGGGCACGCGCGAGGCGATGGCCAGGTGGGCGCGGCCTTCCTGCAGCAGCTCCTCGGTGCCGCCCAGGACCGACTCGTACAGCTCGATGCGGGTCTCGGGCCGTTCCCGCCCGAAGGTCTGCAGGCACTGCAGCAGCAGCCAGGTGGGAAAGACGATCTCCACCGCCAGGTTCAGCTCCGCTTCCCAGCCTCCGGCGAGCGCCGAGGCCGCGCCCTCCACCCGTTCCGCCTCGCGCAGCAGTGCCCTGCCGCGGCGGTACAGCACGCGGCCCGCCGGGGTCAGTACCGCGCGGCGGCCCTCGATGCCGAACAGCTCGATGCCGAGATGGTCCTCGATCTGGCGGACGGCGTAGCTGATTGTCGACTGGGTCTTGTGCAGACGCTCCGCCGCCCGTGCATAGCCGCCGGCGTCCACGACCGCCACCAGCGCCCGCCATTGATCCAGTGTTACCCGGGGCGTACTCATTTGATCGATTATATCGATGTATATGACCGATAAATTGCCATTTTTAATCGCTCAAATCAATTGTTTAATGGCGGCACATCCACAGACAGACAGAGTAAGGAGTGTCCCGATGAGCACGATCCTGCAACTCAACAACAGCCTGTTCAGCGACAATGGCCAGTCCTCGCGCCTGGCCGACGAATTCGTCGAGCGGCTGCGCGCGAGCGGGCCCGGTGTCCGCGTGATCCGCCGCGACCTGGCCGATCATCCCGTGCCGCACCTGGATCAGGCGACGTTCACCGCCGGCCTCACGGCTGCGGGCGAGCGCACGGTCGAGCAGGCCCGCACGGCCGCGCTCGCCGATACGCTGGTGAACGAACTGCTGGAAGCCGACCGGCTGGTGATCGGCGTGCCGGTCTACAATTTCCTCATCCCCTCGACACTGAAGGCGTGGTTCGACCACGTCGCGCGCGCCGGCACCACTTTCCGCTACACGGAAAACGGCCCGGAAGGGCTGGTCAACGGCACACGCGCCTACCTGTTCGTGACCAGCGGCGGTCGGTATGCCGATACCGACATGGATTTCGCCGCCCGGTACGTGGGCCACATGCTCGGCTTTCTGGGTATCGGCGATGTCACCGTCACCCGCGCCGAGGGCCTGGCCATGGGCGAGGAAACCGGTCAGCGGGCACTGGAGGCAGCCCGGCAGCGGATCGACCGACTGGCGGCCTGAGGACCCGGCGGCAATGGTTGCAGACGCCGTCCGGCGGGGATCGTTGGCGATTCCGCCGGACGGGGTGTTCTGCCCTGATTCTTCGGCTCTTCGTCATCTCGTGCGGATGCTCACTCCTGTACCCGAAGGTTCGGGAGCACCGGCAAGTGGCGGAACACCGAAGATGCCGAACGCACCGAAGGGAAGCCCGTGGGAGCGACGTCAGTCGCGAACGGACGGATCATTCCTCATGGAACCTCTGATTGATTCAGAGGTTCCGCGGTACATGAATATGCCGTCATTTTCAGTGGCGTACAGCCACTGAAAATGAAGGGCCATGGGTATCACATTTTCATGGCCCGCGTCTGATCAAGGCCAGGATGGCCTTTGATCAGACCTTCCCTTGTTCGAACAGTGCCAGCAACAGAAAGTGGGTCGGCAGGTACACGACGACGGGAAAGCCGATCATCAGCAGTCCAAGGTAGGTCAGCGGATGGAAACGCGTCTGGCGCACGCCCTCGCCACCGGGTCCGTGTACCCAGTTGATGTTCCTGTGTGGATCGGTGAGCGCGTAGGTCATCGGCAGCACCACCCAGGCAAGCAGGGTCATGAGTGCCAGTGAGCGGGAATCGTAGCCGAGTTCCTGCACCAGCCATGCAAGCAGGATCGGCAGGGGGATGTGGAACAGTGACAGGGCCTTGAGAAACACGGGGCGCTGCGGCTCGAACATGTAGTCGCTGATGCCGGTGATGCGAATTCCCGTCAGCAGTCGGGTGAAGAAGCTCAGGTTCCACAACGTCTCCGGCAGCAGCACGCCCACCGCCAGCGTGCCCGCCAGCAGGCCGCTCTCCAGCCACAGCGCCGGGATCGTGCCGATCAGGGCGATGTCGGAAAACCACAGGTAGTTGCCGGGGCCGTATCTGAACCAGTACACGACCAGGATGCCCGCCGCGGGCAATGTGCAGGCGAGCTTGAACCAGAGCGGGATCATCCCCTGATCTCATCCTTCATGGGCGGAGGCGCCGAATCGTTCAGCCCGAGGCGTCGGCGCGCCGTTCGATGTAGCGGCGAATCCGGCGAATGAGGAGCCAGACGGCCGCGGCGACTACCGGGATGGCCAGGCCCGTCACCACCGGCGGATTGATCGTCATGCCGCCGCTATCGAGAGCATGGGCGGCGTAGTTGACCAGGCTGACCAGATAGTAGGTGATGGCGGCGACCGACAGCCCCTCGACCATCTGCTGCAGGCGAACCTGCAGGTTCGCCCGGTGATCCATCGAGGCGAGCAGATCCCGGTTCTGTGCCTCGACCATCATGTTCACCCGTGTGTGCAGCAACTGGACGGCGCGCGTGAGATCGCGCGAGAGACGGCCGCGCCGCTCATCCGCGGACTCGCAGGTACGCATGGCCGGGCCGAGCCGGCGATCGATGAACTCGTCGAAGGTCTGGAATCCCTCGATCCGTTCCTCGCGCAGGTCCGCGATGCGGTTGCGGACCAGGCTGTAGTAGGCGTGCCCGGCGCCGAAGCGGAATTGCGCGGATGCGGCCACGCTTTCGATGTCCTTGGCGATGATCGTGAGTTCCTTGAGCAAGCGTCGTTCCTCGTCGAGCGTGTCGATGCGGGTCATTTCGGTGGTGATTTCCGCCAGCCGCTGTTCGGCGCCGCTGATCCTGCGTCCCTGCTCGCGCGCAACGGGCAGGGCGAGCAGGGCCATCATGCGGTAGGTCTCGATCTCGAGCAGGCGCTGCACGAGCCGTCCCATCTGCTGGGGCGCGAGCCCCTGATCCTGGATGAACCCCCGGGCGAAGCCCCGCTCGTCAATGGCGAAGTCCATGAAGGCGCGGGCACGACTGCCCGCCACGTTCGCGGCGGCGAAACTGCGCGACGACAGCAATTGCGGCACGTTCTCCGACGGCCATCGAGCATCGTTGCGTTCTGCCTCGACGGCGATGTCGACGGCAGCCAGGAGGCAGTTCTCCGGCAGTCCAGCGAGCCATTCCTGCGGCACGACGTCGAGTGCGCTGACAGTGAAGGGATCATCCGGCAGGGGGCCGGCGACGAAGAACGTATAGGTACAGAACTCGGTGTGGCGTTCCCACTTGAGGCGGAAATCGCCGAAGTCGTACATCGCATGATTGGCTTCACCGGGTGGTGCTTCGGCCCCGAATCTCCGGCAGAGCGCGGCCAGGTGCTCGTGGTCGTCTTCCGCCGCCCCTTCGCCGGTGAACAATGCGAGATGCGCCACGTGCTCGGGCGGATGCAGGGCCGCGAAGGGGCGGGCGTGCACCTCCTGGCTCAGCGGCCTGCGCAGGCTGTGCTCGCCGGGCAGAGGCGGGCCGTGCGTATCGATCGTGGGCTCCGGTGTGCGGCGTGTCGTCCGAGTATGCGTCGCCCCCTTCCCGCCGGGCAAGGCCGGTGTGGGCCGGCCCGGCAGTACTTTACGCAGGGTCGTTGCCGGGCCTATGCTGAAATTCATCGCACGCAGCCGGATCCGGATCCCTTGCGCCTGCTTCGCATCCTGCGCCTCGACGATTCCGATACCCGGATCTATCTGCCGGCGGCGAGAGCCGGGGAGCCCGCGGTGCCCGGTACCTTCATGTTCACTTTCGCCGAAATCGATCCGGAGCGCCTGGGCGGCAGCGAGGCCCAGGCCTTCCAGAGCGGTTTTCTCGGGCTCGACTCGCTCGGCTGGGGTACGCTGGTCACCGTCGCCGAGGTCGACGAGGCCGAACGCCGGGCGGCCATGGATCGTCTCGCGACGCTCTTCATCGATCGCTTCGGTGCGCCGGACGAGGCCGCGGCACGGGCACAGGCCGAGCAGGAATTCTCCTTCGTGGACCAGCTCTGCGAGCAGCCCGTCAACACGATCATCTCGCTGGAGCGGACCGTGGACGCGGAGGAGGTCGAGGAGCAGTTCCGCACGCACAGCCAGCAGGCCGACTGGGAGGGCAGCTATCCGGTCATCCGCATCGTGCCGGAGGACGAGGCAGAGTGATGGCAAGACGGCGGTATCGATCATGAACGCGCGCACGGGGCGCGGACGCCCGCTGGCGAGCTGGCCGGTGCGGGTGCTGATGCGGCGTGTCGAGGACGAGCGTTCGCGCTGGGGAATTCCGCGCTGGGAGCTTCTGGCCGTCCTGCCGGATTCCGGGGACACGGAGGGCCTGCAACGACGGCTGATACACGAGGCGGAGGGGCAGCACGACTTCGAGTGGACAGGCCTGCAGGTGTTCCTGTATCGCGACGCCGCCGAGAGCTACTGGTACAACCTGGTCGGGCGCGAACCGTCGCTGTTCGTGGTCTGCCGACCCGGCGAGGACATCGATCTCGAGCCGTTCGCGGTGTCGGCCAACTACGATGAGGCGGGTGCCTACATGGAAACCGATGACGCGGTCTTCTCGGCACCGCTTCCGGCCGCGTTCGTGCCGCCGCTCGAGGAGTTCGTGATGACGCATTACCGGCCCGTCGAACCGCGCAAG
The DNA here is from genome assembly GCA_964478305.1 of uncultured Ectothiorhodospiraceae bacterium. Lineage (GTDB taxonomy): Bacteria > Pseudomonadota > Gammaproteobacteria > XJ16 > Halofilaceae > Halofilum. The sequence goes on along the minus strand of CAYZHJ010000025.1, from coordinate 11,339 downwards.
CGACGCCGGCGCGACTGGGCCGGGGAGGCCGAGCATGGTCGAGGAAAAGAAGGGCCGCACTCCGGCAGAGAATGACGACGAGCCGTTTCTCGTCCGCTGGTCGCGGCGCAAGCATGCGGTCCGGGAACAGGAACCGCGGGACGAGGAGTCCGGCGACACGCCGGTACCGGCTTCGACCGAAGGCGGAGCGGAAGCCGCGGAGGAACAGTCGCTCGCCGACGAGGACCTGCCGCCCCCCGAAACGCTCGGGCCGGACAGCGACTTCTCCGCCTACCTGTCCGGCCGCGTATCGAGCGGCCTGCGGCGCGCGGCAATGCGCCGGTTGTTCTCCCTGCCGGACTTCAATGTCCGCGACGGTCTGGATGACTATGACGAGGACTACACCGGCTTCCAGTCTCTCGGCAAGATCGTGACCGCGCGGATGAAGTATCACACCGAGCGCCTGCAGGAGCGTGAGCGGGACAGGGAAAACGAGCGTCGTGCCGCCGCGGACGAGCGGGCGGAGTCCGACGCCGCGTCGGCCGGGGATGCGTCCGGGACCCCGTCCGATCCCGGCATGGATGGTGACGGCCCCGATACGGACATCGATACGGCGGCCCATGAGCACGACGAGGATGCCGATGACCGCTCCTGAATCCGCGGCAACGCTGCCGGCGAACACGACCGACGGACAGGCTCGTGCGCGCGCGCTGGCACAACGCGGAACCGCGGAGGGCGCGGCCGGCGCGTTCGTGACCTATGCCTCGGCCGGCCGGGTGCTGGTGATCGGGCCGCTCGAACCCGCCGCCGCGGCCGCGCGGCGGCTGCGCGGCGAGCTCGAGGTCCGGGTGCTGGCCACCGACGAGGCAGGTCCGCGTCCGAGTCGTCCCGACATCGAGGATTTCGGCGGGCACTTGCTGCGCGCGCGCCTCGCGAGCATCGAGGGCCATCTCGGCGCGTTCCGGATCTCGATCGCCGACGGCGGGGAAAGCGTCGATGTCGGCCTGCAGTTCGGGCTCGGCGACGAGGAGACGTTCGATCTCGTTCTCGACCTGGGCGACCCGCCCGCGCTGCCGCGCCAGAAGCCGCCGCCCGGCTACTTCCATGCCGGTGACGAGGCGTCACTCGCCCGCGCCCTGTCGGCACTGCCCGAACTCGTGGGCGAGTTCGACAAGCCCCGATACTTCGAATACGACCCGGACATCTGCGTTCACGGAAGCCGCGGTCAGACGGGCTGCACGCGCTGCCTGGATCATTGCGCGACCGAGGCCATCCGCTCGCTGGGCGAGCGCATCGAGGTGGATCCCTTCCTGTGCCAGGGCTGCGGCAGCTGTGCGACGGTCTGCCCGACCGGCGCGATCACCTATACGGCGCCGTCCGGAGAGACGCTGGCCGACGACCTGCGGCGGCTGCTGCGGGCGTACCGCGAGGCCGGTGGCGGCCACCCCGTGATCCTGTTCCACGACGGCGAAACGGGCGCAGCCGCGCTCACCGGCTGGGCGGCGGCAATGCCCGAATCGATCCTGCCGGTGGAGGTCGAGGATACGGGCGGCGTGGGGCCGGATACGTGGTTGTCGGCCCTGGCCTTCGGTGCGGGGCGCGTGCTGCTCGCGATGCCGCCCGATACGCCGCCCTCGGAGCGGGCCGCCACGCTCGGCGAAATCGGGTTCGTGCACGAGATCCTGCGCGGACTCGGCATGCCCGTCGATCGCGTGGGGACGCTCGACATCAGGGGTGACGAGACCTGGCTCGGGGAGGCCCCCGAGCCGGTGGCCGCGGAGCCCGCGACCTTCGCCGGCATGGGCGGCAAGCGCGAGCGGATGCGCCGGGCGATCGAGCACCTGTACCGCCAGGCCGGGAACACCGCCGGCGTGCAGCCGCTGCCCGCGGGCGCGCCGCTGGGTGCGATCGAGGTGGACACGGAAGCCTGCACGCTGTGCATGGCCTGTGTCTCGGTGTGCCCGACCCAGGCCGTGCAGGGCGGGGGCGAGGTACCGCGACTGGATTTCCGCGAGGATCGCTGCGTCCAGTGCGGCATCTGCGAGCACGCCTGCCCGGAGGACGCGATCCGGCTCGTGCCGCGGATCGACTTCGCCGCGCACACCGGCGAGCCGCAGCATCGCGTCCTCAACGAATCGGAGATGCATTACTGCCCTGGCTGCGGCAAGCCGTTCGCGGCGAAGAAGGTGATCGAGCGCATGGAACAGCGGCTGTCGGGTCACTGGATGTTCGGTGACTCGTCCGCCCGCGAGCGCCTTTGGCTGTGCGAGGATTGCCGGGTGAAGGCCATGATGCATGACAAGGGTGTGATCGATCCCCATCGATGAACCGGATCGATGTTTTTCCTTGTTCAACATGTGTTTGCCGAGTTGATGCAAGTGCGATTCATTATCAATTTCATGCGCATCTTCGACAGGCAGTCGCTCGATCCGGATCCTGCTTGCCAACCCCCATGGCTGTTCCTATACTCGATGCATCCGCGTTGAGTATGGCGCGCAATCTCGGTGCCCGCCGTGGCACTATCTGATGCAGTAACCACGGACGCTTCGACAGCGGTCGACATGCACGCTGTCAACGCATTCCGCTCGCAGGCCTGGTTGCTTCTGGCCGCCGTTCTGCGAACCATCCCGGATGCGAATCTCCTCGATCGTCTCGAACAGTTCGCAACGACCGCCGCGGGCGAGGGCGGGGGCGAACTCGGCACCGCATGGTCGGCGCTGGCGGATGCCGCCGGGTCCGCCGACCTGCAGGCACTCGATGACGAATTCCACGATCTGTTCATCGGTCTGGGGCGCGGCGAGGTCGTGCCCTACGCATCCTGGTATCGCACCGGCTTCCTGATGGATCGCCCTCTCGTGGCACTGCGCCGCGATCTCGCCCTGCTCGGCTTCAAGCGTGACGAAGATGTGTCCGAACCCGAGGATCACGCGGCCGCGCTTGCCGAGGTAATGGGCATGCTGACCGATTCCGCCGAGGGCCAGGATGCGTCGACTCAGCGCCTTTTCCTTGCCGAACACATCGATTCCTGGATGCCACACTTCTTCGCCGATCTGCAAAAGGCGAACAGTGCGGATTTCTATCGGACCGTGGGTCGGCTCGGGGCGGCCTTCCTCGACTTCGAGCGCGGCTGGCTCGAAGCGGATGTGCCGGTACCGACCGTCCGCGAGTCCACATCTCTCACGGAGAACCGCCATCATGAAGGGTAAGCAGAAAGAAGTGAGCGCAGCCCGTCGCGGATTCTTTCGCAGCGTGACAGCGATCGGCGCACTGGCCGGTACCGGTGCACTGATCCTCCGTAATCCGCAGGTCCGGGCCGAACCCGTCAAGGTTGCCGAACCGGTTGCCAGCGGTTATCGGGAAACCGCGCACATTCGCAAGTACTACGACACGACGCGCGGCTGATTCACGCGCCGATCGGAGAGAAGCCATGAAACTCATTCGCAAGCGAACACAAGCTGTCTCCGCGGAGGACATTGCGAGTGCCGCCGGCCAGCGGACGGGCATCGACAGGCGTGAATTCCTGCGCAGATCCGGCATCACGGTTGGTGGTACCGCCCTTGCTGCAGGCCTGCCGCCGGCAATGATCCGGCGTGCCGCGGCCGCCGAGGACGACACCACGCGCAAGCCGGGCGTTGAGACGACCATCCGGCGTTCGGTATGCACCCACTGCTCGGTGGGCTGCGGCGTTATCGCCGAAGTGCAGAACGGGGTCTGGACCGGCCAGGAGCCGGATTTCGATTCGCCGTTCAATCTCGGTGCGCACTGCGCAAAGGGTGCCTCGGTACGCGAACACGGTCACGGCGACAAGCGCGTCAAGTATCCGATGAAGCTCGTCGACGGCAAGTGGAAACGGCTTTCGTGGGAAGAGGCGGTCGACGAGATCGGCGACAAGCTGCTCGAGATTCGCGAGAAGTCCGGCCCGGATGCCGTGTTCTGGTGCGGATCATCGAAATCGAGCAACGAGGGCTCCTACCTGCAGCGCAAGTTCGCCGGTTTCTGGGGTACGAACAACATCGACCACCAGGCCCGTATCTGTCACTCCACCACCGTTGCCGGCGTGGCCAATACCTGGGGCTACGGTGCGATGACCAACTCCTACAACGACATGCACAACAGCAAGTCGATGATCTTCATTGGCTCGAACGCGGCCGAGGCGCATCCGGTGGCGATGCAGCACATCCTGCGCGCGAAGGAGAACGGCGCCCGCATGATCGTGGTCGATCCGCGCTTCACCCGGACGGCGGCGCATGCCGACCAGTACATCCGCATTCGTCCCGGTACCGACGTCGCCTTTACCTGGGGCCTGTTGTGGCACGTCCTGGACAACGGCTGGGAGGATCGGGAATACATCAACCAGCGCGTGTTCGGTCTCGATGACGTGCGCGAGGAAGTCTCGCAGTGGACGCCGGACGTGGTCGAGGACGTGGTCGGCGTGCCGCGCGAGCAGATGTACGAGGCGGCGAAGACGCTGGCCGAGAATCGTCCCGGCACCCTCGTCTGGTGCATGGGCGGCACGCAGCATCACATCGGCAACAACAACACGCGTTCCTACTGCGTGCTGCAGCTCGCACTGGGCAACATCGGAGTTTCCGGCGGCGGCGCCAACATCTTCCGCGGTCATGACAACGTTCAGGGCGCGACCGATGTCGGTCCGAACTGCCATACGCTGCCCGGCTACTACGGTTTGTCGGAGGGTGCCTGGCGCCACTGGGCCCGGGTCTGGGATGTCGACTACGAGTACATCCGCGGCCGCTTCGATACCGAGAAGCAATACGATGCCGGCGGCGGCAAGATGGCCTACACCATGAACATCCCGGGCATGCCCGTGTCGCGCTGGATCGACGGCATCCTGGAGGACAAGGCCAACCTGTCGCAGAAGGACAACTTCCACGCCATCTTCTTCCAGGGCCACGCGGTCAACAGTCAGACGCGCGGACCGGAGATGAAGAAGGCGCTGGAGAAGGTGGATCTGGTTGTGGTCTCGGATCCGTATCCGACGCACCTCGCGGTGATGAGCGAGCGCAAGAACGATACCTACCTGCTGCCGACCTGCACGCAGTTCGAGCAGGCGGGCTCGGTGACGGCCTCGAACCGCTCGCTGCAGTGGCGCGAGAAGGTGGTCGATCCGTTGTTCGAGTCGAAGACGGACGCCGAGATCCTGTACCTGTTCGCGAAGAAGTTCGGCTTCGCCGACCAGATGTTCAAGCACATCTCGATCCAGGATGACGGCATGCCGAGCCCGGAGGACACGCTGCGCGAGATCAACCGGGGCACCTGGACCATCGGCTACACCGGCCAGAGCCCCGAGCGACTCAAGATGCATGCAGAGCATCGCGGCACGTTCAATACCACCACGCTGCGCGCCGAGGGCGGGCCCGCCGACGGCGACTATTACGGCCTGCCGTGGCCATGCTGGGGGACGCCCGAAATGGGGCATCCCGGCACTCACGTGCTCTACAACCCGTCGCTGCCCGTATCGCGGGGCGGCCTGACCTTCCGCGCACGCTTCGGTACCGAGTACCAGGGACGCAACCTGCTTGCCGAGGGATCGTATTCGCAGAACTCCGACCTCGACGACGGCTATCCGGAATTCAAGTTCGGCATATTGCGACGGCTGGGTTGGCACACGGAGCTCACCGCCGAGGAGTTCGCCACGATCAAGCGTGTCGCCGGCGTGGACGACGAGTCCAACATGGAGGAGATGAGCTTCTCGCCTGGTTCGACCGGTGCGAAGCTGGACGGTGTCAACTGGAAGACCGACCTGTCCGGCGGCATCCAGCGGGTGGCCATCAATCACGAGTGCGCGCCCTTCGGCAATGCCAAGGCGCGCTGCATCGTGTGGCAGTTCCCGGATCCGGTTCCGATACATCGGGAGCCGCTCTACACTCAGCGTTACGACCTCGTGTCGAAGTATCCGACCTACGAGGATCGCAAGGCGTTCTGGCGCCTGCCTACGCAGTATGCCTCGATCCAGGCCGACGATTATTCCGGCGACTATCCGCTGGCATTCATCAGCGGCCGGCTCACGGAATACGAGGGCGGTGGCGAGGAAACGCGGTCCAACAAGTGGCTCGCCGAGCTGCAGCAGCAGATGTTCGTCGAGATCAACCCGGCGGACGCGAACGATCGCGGCCTGCGGGACGGCCAGTGGGTCTGGCTCGAGGGCGCCGAAGGTTCCCGTATCAAGGTGGTCGCCATGGTGACACCGCGTGTCGGCCGGGGCGTCGTCTGGACGCCGTTCCACTTCGGTGGCTGGTTCCAGGGCGAGGATCTCGTCGATCGCTATCCCGAGGGCACGGCGCCGATCGTCCGCGGCGAAGCCTGCAACACGGCGACGACCTACGGCTATGACTCGGTCACCCAGATGCAGGAAACGAAAGCGACACTCTGCCAGATTACCTCGGCGTAACCATCGGCGGGGAGGAGAATCGACATGGCACGAATGAAGTTTCTCTTGGATGCCGAGCGGTGCATCGAATGCAATGCATGCGTCACCGCCTGCAAGAACGAAAACGAGGTACCGTGGGGTGTAAACCGACGTCGCGTGATCACGATGAACGACGGCTCGCCCGGCGAGAAATCGGTCTCCGTGGCGTGCATGCACTGTACCGACGCACCCTGTGCAGCGGTCTGCCCCGTTGACTGCTTCTACACGACCAGCGACGGTATCGTCCTGCACGACAAGGATCTCTGCATCGGCTGCGGCTATTGCTTCTACGCCTGCCCGTTCGGTGCCCCGCAGTTCCCCGAGGAGTCCGCGTTCGGCGAACGCGGCAAGATGGACAAGTGCACCTTCTGCGCCGGGGGTCCGGAGGACGACAACACGGCGGTTGAATACGAGAAGTACGGTGCCAACCGCGTGGCCGAGGGCAAGCTCCCGGCCTGTGCGGAAATGTGCGCGACCAAGGCACTGATCGCGGGTGATGGCGAGCAGATTGCCGATATCTACCTCAAGCGCGTCATGAAGCGTTCGGGCCGGCCCGATACCTGGGGCTGGGAGAAGGCCTACGGTGCGGGCGTGTAAGCTCGCGAGGGAGACTGTGCTTTGAAACGATTTGCGACATTAGTCGCGTTCGTCGCCATACCGCTGTCACTGGCCGGATGTTACGAGGACGCGACACCGGTGCAGTATGAGCCTGGTGTCTACAAGGGGGATAGCGACCCACTGGTCAACCGGCTCGAATCGGGCGAGCTCCACGAAACGCTCGATGACCGCGCCGGCGAGGCATTCCGGGATCGATGAGCGACGGATGCGAACAACAATGAAACAGCGGATTGCTACATGCTTCGGGATCGTGCTTGTTGCCTTCACGCTCGCTGCCTGCGAGCCCATTTCAGAGCCCTGGTTGTCCAAGTACCAGGAGCGGACCCTGGAGAATGAACGCGAGCGGAGCGATGAACAGAAACAGGTCCTGCGCCAACGGCTCGACCGTGCTGGCAGTGACCGCTAGCGGAGGATAACGCGATGGGTACAGCATCGGTGGATTCGAAAGGCCGCACCCGGTCCGTCCATCGCCGGGCCATGCTCTGGAGTCTGGCTCTCATCCTCGTGGGTACGCTCGTGGCACCGCTCGGCGGCTACGTCTATGTGGCCCATGCCCAGGAGGAGGAATCGGCATGGCAGAATCCGCGCGGGGAAAGCTGGCGCGACGTGCGTCAGGGCAATGAAGGCTATACCTCCGCAAGCGGTCCCTACGTGACCAACAACCTGATCCAGAACGGGGGCGAGAACTGGCGCAACCTGCGCAACGGGCCGGTCGCGAGCTACATGGCCTGGCTGATGGCGATCGCGCTGCTCGCGATCGGTATCTTCTACCTGCTGGTCGGACGCAACCGGCTGGACAAACCGCTGTCCGGACGCAAGGTACTGAGGTGGCGAACCTGGGAACGAACGCTGCACTGGTTCACCGCCGTTTCGTTCATCCTGATGGCCATCACGGGTCTCAGCCTGCTGTACGGACGGGCGGTCCTCATTCCCCTGCTGGGGCACACCGGCTTCGCGGCCTGGGCGGAATTCGCCAAGCTGTTGCACAATCTTCTCGGACCGCTGTTCACGGTCGGCGTGCTGCTGATCATCATCGCGTTCATCAAGGACAATATCCCCAACCGGACCGATATCGAATGGTTCAGGAAGGGCGGCGGCATGGGCAAGCAGCATGCCTCGGCCGGACGCATGAACGGCGGTGAGAAGGTGTGGTTCTGGTTCATCGCCATCGGCGGCGGTATCGTCTGCATCACCGGCCTGATCCTCGACTTCCCCGGCTTCGGACAGACCCGGGAGACCATGCAGCTCGCCAACCTGATCCACGCCGTCGTGGGCATTGCCTGGATCGGGCTGGCCTTCGGCCACATCTACATCGGCACGCTCGGTACCGAAGGCGCCTTCGAGGGCATGGCAACCGGTTATGTCAGCGAGGAGTGGGCGCGCGAGCACCATGACCTGTGGTTCGAGGATGTCCGCAAGTCGGAAGGCAGCAGCCGGCCTGAGGCGGGTCCTCAACCGGGCGGCGGTCCTGTAACCGGGCCGGCGCGACAGCGATCCGGCGAGTAGATCTCGCCGTCAGGATCGGGTTCGAAGCCGGGATATCCGAAGGCCGGCGCCCGTTCGGCTGCAGGGCCGGAGCCATCCGGCGTCCCGGAACGCAGGCCGGATTGCGACCGGATGCGAGGCCGGAGTATCCGGCGGCCGGCGCCCGTTCGGCTTGCAGGGCCGGAGCCATCCGGCGTCCCGAACCGTAGGCCGGATTGCGACCGGATGCGAAGCCGGAGTATCCGGAGGCCGGCGCCCATCGGCTTGCAGGGCCGGAGCCATCCGGCGTCCCGAGTTCAGGAATCCTGCACGAAGACGAATTCGCTCTCGCGCCGCTGCTCCGCAAAGCGGTGGAGGTCGAGGCAGAGTTCGATCAGTCCTTCCTCGAAGTCGAAGCTGTAGGCATCGGCGAGCACCTTCAGCTCGCGCAGCTCATCCGCGGTGAATGTCACGCGTTCCCGACCGTCTGCATCCGCCGTCGAATGTCCGAGCTGGAACAGTTCCGGGATGTCCTCGATTCCGTAATCGCCACCCTGGTGCCGGTGGATCAGGACGTCACCGCAATCCGGTCGCTCGCAGCGAATCCCGCTTTCCGCGCTCATGAGTCCTCCGTTGCCGGACCGAAGAACCGCTCGAGGGTGACGCGTTCCGTCCCGTTTTCCGTCGTGACCGACAGAGCGCCCTGATCATCAATTCCGAGAGTCGTGCCGTGCACGGTGACGCCATCGGCCAGGACGAGATCGATGTGGCCACCGAGAGGAATCCGGCCGCGCCACGAACGCAGGATGGGAGCGAAGCCGGATTCGTCCCAGGTCGTTATGGCCGCGACCAGTCGGCGGCTGATGGCCTGCAACAACCCGGCGTGATCGACGGGATCGCCTGCCGCCCCTTCGTGTGCCAGCGAGGCCGCCTCGAACGCCAGCGATGCGGGCGATTGCCGGGTATTGACCGCCCAGGAAAGCACCAGCCATTCCAGCCGTTCCCGGCTGCCTCCGGCATCCAGCCAGATTCCCGCAACCTTGCCGCCGTCGAGCAGCACATCGTTGGGCCAGCGGTAATGGAGCTCGGCCATGGGTTCGACAAGCGAGCCGATGGCACGACCGAGTGCCACCGCCGCCACCGGGCCCAGCTGTGCACAGTCCGCCGCGGGCAGATCGGGCCGGAGGACGAGAGCCGCATGCAGCCCCGGTTCGGCTGCCAGCAGCCACTCTCGGCCCATGCGCGCGCGTGGATTCTCCGGCTGCACGACCCGGATCAGGGTACCCTCTTCGGCACCCGACCGGGCATGGTGGATCGCCTCTGCGCGAGCACTGTCCGCGGTCTCCAGCCGTACGAGCCGGAGACCGGCGGGTAGTTCCGGCGATTCCGTCATGACTCCAGACTCCCGCCGCCGGTTCGGTACCAGGCAGGCTGGTTTCCGGAACCTGCCCGACTTCTCCCGTTTACCGGGTCGTGTCAGAACAGTCGATCACGCCGTCCCCGCCAGGGAATGCGTGTGACGATGATTCCGAACAGGATTCCGCCGAGCAGAACGCCGGCACCGATGATGAACCATTCCTTCCGGTCCCGTTCCTGCAGGTCCCGGATCTCCTCCCGGAATTCCTCCGTACGTCTCATGAGGCTCTTGAGGTTTTCCTTGAGGCGCTCGTTCTCGTCGTGGAGTTCGAGTCCGCGTTCGGCATTGGCGATTCGCGATTCGAGCTTTCTGTTCTCGGTGGTCAATGATTCGATGCGTTGACGTGCGGATTGCGCCTCGTCCTGCGCTTCGGTCAGCGCATCCTCGAGCTCGCCGATCCGTTCGCGCGCGTCTTCCAGTTCCGCCCGGGCCGTGCGCAGCCGATCGGCGGCGGCGGGTTGCTCGACGAGGTATCGGGACAGCAGCCACCCCGTGTTGCCCTCGGGTGTGCGCACTTCGGTCCAGTCACCTTCACTCTGCAGCGTCTCGACGCGGGTACCGGAAGTGATGTACTCGATGATGCGGTGTTGATTGCTGGCGCCGGTGCGGACGCTGAGGCGCAGTTCGTCGGTGACATAGCGCGTCGCGCCGAGTGCGGTGGTGGTGGCGATGATCAGGATAGCGGCCAGTGCCGCGCGCGAGAACGGGTTCACGTGTTACCTCCGGGGGTGGGTAACCGATCGCATGGCCGGAGCCCGGCCGCTGTTGTGGCAGCAGGAAAGGATACGCGTCCGGCCCGCATTCGCCAAGTACGCTCCGAAGGGAAATTCCTCCCCAATGGACGGCACGCGTGAAGGTTCACCAGCACTGCGCGGGGATGGCGCCGTTGCTGGTGTGCAAGTCACCGATCCGTCATGCGAAGGGCGGACGTGAAAGAGGCTCGCCCTCGCTGCGACGATTCACAATCGAGATGTGTGGGGCTAGGCTGGAGGCGTGTCGAGGACGCGGAGCATGCCGCAATGACGGACAGGATCGAGGTTGGTGGTTTGCGGGTCTTCCGGGGTCTCCACGAGCTGGTGGACCGGGAGGTGGTGCCGGGTCTCGGGATCGAGGCCGATGCGGTCTGGGCCTCGCTGGGGGAGATCGTGCGGGATCTGGGCCCGGGGAATCGTGCGCTGCTCGAGCGGCGGGGCGAGCTGCAGGGCCGGCTGGACGAGTTCTGCCGTGCACGGGAGGGCCGCCGCCCGGAACCTGCTGTCGTGCGGCGTTTTCTGGAAGAAATCGGCTACCTCGAGGAAGAGGGCGAAGACTTCACGGTGTCCACGGCCGGTGTCGATGCCGAGATCGCCACGATCCCGGGTCCGCAGCTCGTGGTGCCGGTGAGCAATGCCCGCTTCGCGCTCAATGCCGCCAACGCCCGCTGGGGCAGTCTCT
>CAYZHJ010000024.1:0-27255 GCA_964478305.1 uncultured Ectothiorhodospiraceae bacterium | reverse complement strand
CCGAATCTCGCGGATTTCGACCGATCCCTCAACGGGCGCGGCAGGCGGGACCTGCCCGTGATGGCCCGGCGTCTGGCCGCGGCCGGGGAGCCGCCGGACCGGATCGTGACCAGCCCGGCCGTGCGGGCACTCGAGACCGCCCGCGGCCTGGGACGGGCACTGGGGTTCGACGACTATGCCCTGATCACCGAACCGCGCATCTACGAGGCCTCGCATGTGCATCTTCTCGGCATCCTGCACCGCCAGCCCGGGAGCTGTGCCCATCTCATGCTGGTGGGGCATGTGCCCGCCGTCGCCGATCTCGGCCGTGCCCTGTGCGGCATGCCCGAGGGCAGGTTCCCCACCTGCGGCATCCTGCGCCTGCGCCTGCCAGTCGAGGGGTGGCGGGAAGTGACCGAGGATGTCGGCGAGCCGGTCTTCCTCGACTATCCGAAGAAGGTGGACGGTTGAAAAACGGACGATTTCCCCGAAGTTTGCACGGAGGTTGCGGATTCGGTTTCGTTGTTGCCGCCCGTCCGAAAGGGGAATGCCATGATGGAGATCGAGATCAACAACGCCGATGGGGTGGAACGTTCACCGGCGCTGGAAGAACATGTGCGCGACCGGCTCGGTCGGCTCGAGAGACGCTTCGGCGACCGTCTCACGCGGGTACGCGTATTCCTCAAGGACGTCAATGCCGCCAAGGGCGGGATCGACAAGGTCTGCACCATGGAGGCCCGACCCGCCGGCCGTGATCCGGTCGCGGTCGAGGCACAGCACGAGGACCTCTACGCGGCGGTACGCGAGGCCGGAAACAGGCTGGAAAAGGCGCTGGATCATCGCCTGGCCCGGGCCGACTGATCGCCGCCACGGCTGGTGATATGCTTCGGTGAAAGGGAATTCCGTGCCGCTGTGCCGGTCTCAACCGGTATCAGGGAAGGTCTGATCAAGGGCCATCCCGGCCTTGGTCAGACGCGGACCATGAAAATGCGATTTCCATGGCCCTTCATTTTCAGTGGTTTGCGGCCACTGAAAATGGCGGCACATCCATGTGCCGGGGAACCTCTGAATTGATCTGGGGTTCCCCGGGTCCACGGAGGCACGGCGATGCGCCTGGTGGCAGTGTGTACCGGATTGATGCTGATGATCGTGTCCGTCCCGCCGGCGGAAGCCCTGCGCTGCGGCAGCGACCTCGTGCGCGAGGGCGATCCCGCCTATCGGGTGCAGCGCGCCTGCGGCGAACCGGACTGGACGCGATCGTGGCGCCCGGGCTACCCGGCGGGCGACGAGATCTGGCACTACAACTTCGGCCCCAATGACCTGATTCGCGTGATGCATTTCCGCGATGGCCGGCTGCGGCGCATAGAGACCGCGGGGCGCGGTTTCATCGAACCGGATGAACCGGGTGCCTGTCGCCCGACCGAGGTGGCGAAGGGCATGAGCGCCCACGAACTGCTGCAACGCTGTGGCGAACCGGTGCAGCGCGAAGCCGGCCGCATGAAGTATTACAGTGATCGGCCGACCCTGCCGCATCGCAAGCGTCATCATCGGTTCCACCCCGTATTCGTCGAAGACTGGTACTACGAGTTCGGCAGCGGCTACCTGCCGCGCAAGGTCCGGCTGATGGACGGCATCGTCGCCGAAATCCGGACGGTCGACTGAGCATTGACCCGGAACCCCGACAACCGGCTCGGCGAATGCATCAGTCCCTACCTGCTGGAACATGCCGACAATCCGGTGGCATGGCAGCCATGGGATGCGCAGGCGCTCGCGGCGGCGCGCGAGGCCGACCGCCCGATCCTGCTGTCGATCGGCTACTCCGCCTGCCACTGGTGCCACGTGATGGCGCGCGAGTCGTTCGAGGATCCGGCGACGGCGGAACTGATGAACCGGCTGTTCGTCAATATCAAGGTCGACCGCGAGGAGCGCCCCGATCTCGATGGCGTTTACCAGCTGGCCCACCAGGCGCTGACCGGTGGCCGCGGCGGCTGGCCGCTGACCGTGTTCCTGACGCCGGACGATCTCATGCCGTTCTTCGCCGGCACCTATTTCCCGCGCGAACCGCGCCACGGCATGCCTCCCTTCGCGGAAGTGCTCGAACGCGTGGCCGAGGCATGGGACGAGCAGCGTGAACAGGTCCGCAATCAGAACGCCCGGCTGACGCGGATTTTCGCCACTGTCGACCGGGAGATCGCCCCGGCCCCATTGGACGAGGCGCCCCTGACGGCAGCCATGCCCGCGATCGAGCGTGCATTCGATCCGCACCACGGCGGGTTCGGCGGCGCCCCGAAGTTCCCTCATTCGGGACCGCTGGCGCTGGCACTGGAGCGCTGGTACCACGGTGACAATGCGGAGCGGGCGCGCGAGGTGGTCGAGCGCACGCTGGAGGCCATGGCGCACGGCGGCATCCTCGATCAGATCGGCGGCGGCCTTGCACGCTACAGCGTCGATGTCGCCTGGCAGATTCCGCATTTCGAGAAGATGCTCAACGACAATGCCGCCTTGCTGCCGGTCTATGCCGATGCCTCGGCCGCGTTCGAGCGGCCGGACTTCGCGGATACGGCCCGCGCAATCGCCGACTGGGCACTGCGCGAAATGCGCTGCGCCGGCGGCTGCTTCGCAGCCAGCCTGGATGCCGACAGCGAGGCGGGGGAGGGTGGATTCTACTGCTGGGAGCGGGTCGAGGCGGAGACGGTCATCGGTTCCGATGACTGGCCGCTGGCGGCGCGCTACTGGGGATTCGACCGCGGACCCAACTTCGAGGGCCGCTGGCACCCCGTGGTGGCGGCCGACATCGAGACGCTGGCGCGAGAGCAGGGCACCGATCCGGCGGCCGCACGGGTGCGGATCGAACGGGCCCGCAGCGCCCTGTTCGAGTCCCGCGAACGCCGCTCCCGACCCGCGCGCGACGACAAGATCCTGACCGGCTGGAACGCCGCCATGGCCGCCGGACTCGTTCGAGCCGGAAGACGCCTCGACGAGTCGCGCTACATCGAGGCCGCCGGGGCGACCATCGATGGCCTGCGGGAACGACTGTGGTCGGAGGGACGCCTGTACGCGGTCTGGCGCGGGGGCGAGCGTCACCAGCCCGCCTTTCTCGACGATCATGCGGCATTGCTGCTGGCGTTGCTCGAACTGCTGCAGGCGCGCTGGCGCGACAGCGACCTGGACTGGGCCCGGACGCTGGCGGAGGCGCTGCTGGAGCGGTTCGAGCATCGCGAGGGCGGAGGGTTCCATCTGACCGCCGTCGATGGCGAGACCCTGCCGTATCGGCCACGACCGTTCGCCGACGAAGCCATGCCCGCCGGCAACGCGCTGGCCGCGCTGGGCCTGCAGGCACTGGGCGAACTGATGGGGGAACCGCGCTATCTCGATGCCGCCCAGCGCACCGTGGCCGCCGGCATGAATGCCATGCAGCGGGACCCCCTGGGCCATGCCACGCTGATCCGTGCGCTGACGCGCCAGTTCATGCCGGACGCCATCGTGCTCCTGACCGGTCCGCCGGGCGAGACCGGAGCGATCGCCAGGCGCTTCGGGCGCGACTACCTGCCGGATATCCGGCTCCATGCCATTCCCGCGGGCGCCGGTGACGCTCTCGCCGCCCTGCCCCCGGCATCGCCGGGCGAGGTTGCCGCGCTGCGCTGCCGTGGCGGTACCTGTTCCGCGCCCGCAGTCGGACCCCGGGCGGTCGAGGAGCTGATCGGCGGTTCCTGATTCTCCGCCGGTCGATTCCGGTCGTCCGGTCGCGGTACCCCCCGCACGGCCACCAGGTTGCCGGAAACTGGCGTCCATCCCGGGCCTCTGCTAGGTTCGCTCCCCTTCACGCGGAGGACAGGGACATGTTCGAGGTCCTGTGCATCAGCTTCGCCTTCTTTCTGGGTCTGGCCGTACGCCAGGTCGGCCTGCCGCCGCTGGTGGGCTTTCTGGCCGCCGGCTTTCTCCTGCATGCACTCGGCAGCCGGCTGGGCCTGCCGGAAGAGAGCGGCAGGATCCTGGATCACATCGCGCATCTCGGCGTCCTCCTGCTGCTCTTCACCGTCGGCCTGAAGCTGAAGCTCCGCAGCCTGGTTCAGCCCGAGGTCATCGGCGGCGGCCTGATCCATTTCGCGATCAGCGTGGGGATGTTCGCGCCCGGCATTCGCTGGCTGCTGGATCTGGACTGGAATACCTCCCTGCTGCTCGGGATCGCGCTGGCGTTCTCCAGCACCGTGCTCGCGGCCAAGATCCTGGACGGCAAGCGCGAGCTGAAGGCGTTTCACGGTCGCGTGGCGATCGGAATACTGATCGTGCAGGACCTGATCGCCCTGGCGGTGCTCAGCATCTGGGGCGGGCACACGCCCTCGCCCTGGGCGCTGCTGATTTTCGGCCTGCCCCTGCTGCGGCCGGTGTTCCATCGCCTGCTGGACCTCAGCGGCCATGACGAACTGCTGGTACTGATGGGCATGCTGCTGGCGCTGGTGGTCGGTGGCATGGGCTTCGAGATGGTGGGTGTCAGCGCCGAGGTCGGTGCGCTGCTCATGGGCGTGCTGCTGGCCGGCCACAAGCATGCCCAGGACCTGTCCGATTCTCTCTGGAGCCTGAAGGAAGTCTTCCTGGTCGGCTTCTTCCTGCAGATCGGCATGTCCGGCCTGCCCGATACCGAGGCACTGCTGTTCGCGCTGAGCCTTGCCGTGGTGCTGCCGCTCAAGGGGCTGCTGTTCTTCTTCCTGTTGGTGCTGTTCCGGCTGCGTGCACGCAATGCCTTCCTCGGCGCGCTCAGCCTGACCGCCTACAGCGAGTTCGGCCTGATCGTGGCCGCGGGCGTGTTGCCCGAGTGGCTGGTGCCGCTGGCGATCACGGTTGCCTTGTCGTTCCTGATCGCGGCACCGCTTAATCGCATGGCGCATCCCCTGTTCGAGCGCCTGGAGAACCGCCTGGTGCGTTACGAGAGCGCCGGCTTCCACCCCGACGAGGAGCCGGCCGATCTGGGGGATGCGGAAGTGCTGATCATGGGCATGGGACGGACCGGAACCGCGGCCTACGATTTCCTCGGCAAGCGTCTCGATCGCGTGACCGGGCTCGATGCCGATCCCTACAAGGTGGCGGACCATGTCTCCGCAGGGCGCAATGTCGTCTACTCCGACGCCGAGGATTCATGCTTCTGGCACGGAGTGGATCTGTCGCGCATCCGTGCGGTCGTGCTGGCGATGGACAGTATCGAGGCGAAGCGGATTGCCGCCCGGCAACTGCGTACCTGCGGCTTTTCCGGTCGCGTCATCGCCCACGCCCTGTACGATGACGAGGTCGAGCAACTGCAGTCGCACGGTGTCGACGAGACCTATCTGACCATGGCCGAGGCCGGTATCGGGCTCGCGGAACACGTCTGGGAGGCGCTGGGCGGCACGCCGGGCAGCCTGCCGCAGCCGGCATGACGGCGGCGTGTCCGGGACGTTGACGTTCACCGGCTGGCTGTCGATTGTCACGATCTGTGTCCTGGGCGCCGTTTCGCCGGGGCCGAGCCTCGTGGTGGTGGTGCGTCACAGCCTGGCGGGATCGCGCCTGCAGGGGGCCGCCTGCGCCCTGTCGCATGCCACCGGCGTCGGCCTTTATGCGTTGCTCACGGTACTCGGACTGGCGGTGGTCGTCGCGAATCATCCACGCCTGTACCTGGCGCTGGCGACGGGAGGCGGCTTGTATCTGGCCTGGCTCGGCGTCCAGGCATTGCGAACGTCAACGCGGCCGGACCCGTCGTCGGTCGAGGTCGACGACATGAACGGCTGGCCGACGGCGGCCCGCGACGGATTCGCGATTGCGCTGCTCAATCCCAAGATCACGCTGTTCTTCCTCGCCCTGTTCAGCCAGTTCGTCGGCCCGAATCCGGGCGTGCTCGAGGCGATCGTGCTGCCGCTGACCGCCATGGGCGTGGATGCGGCCTGGTATCTGCTGGTAGCGCTGACGCTCTCGGGTTCCGGTGTGCTCGAAGGATTGCGACACGGGAAGGGGTTCTCGCGCATCATGGGCACGGCGCTGCTTGCCGTTGCCGGCTGGATGATGACGAGGCTCTGGCTTGGCTGAGCATCGATATCGAGGACTGTCCGGCAGCGGGCTTGTCACCACTGTCGGTGGCCGGATCCACGGCTCGTTGGCGCGGCACATGGAGGTGCCGCCATTTTCAGTGGCTGCAAGCCACTGAAAATGAAGGGCCATGGAAATCGCATTTTCATGGCCCGCGTCTGATCAAGGCCAGGATGGTCCTTGATCAGACCTGCCTTGACGGCCTTAACGAATTCCGGCAACGATGTCGGCAAGCGAGTGCGCCGGCGGGATATCTTCTCCCTCCACCTCGTGCATCTGCTTGCGGATCTGGCTGGAAGAGAACAGCCCGCGCACGCATTGCCTGTCGATCTCTTCGTCGACTTCCACCACGAGGATGTGCTGACGCTCCAGAGCCTGCAATGTAGCCAGGATATGACCCACGGTGGCGGGTTCCACGCTGATCATGTTCAGAACGGGGATTTCCGGCTGCGGTGTCATGATGTCGCTTACCCGGATATCCGCCCGCGGGACTCGTGTCTGCTCGGTGATCCGGATCGGCTTTTCCCCCTGGATGTCCCGTGCCGTGATGATCCCGACGATGATCTCGTTCTCGTCGGTGACGAGCAGCAACCGCACACCCTGTTCCTTCATCTGTTCGAGGGCATCGTCGATCATCGAATCGGGCGATACCGTGCGCGGCCGGATCGTCTCGAAATCCGTGAATACGGACAGGGCGGGATCATCCGGGCGCACCCAGTCGGACGGCCCGGGCGGTCGCCGATAGGTCGTGCCGGGTTGCAGCGAAATCGAGTAACGGGGTTTGTACCGACCTGGCATGGCGTGTATCCCCCGGTCGAGAGGGCATACCGCGATTATAGGAGATACTCCCTGCCTTCGCTGACGATCCGGAACGGCTACCGTGCATGGAGGTGTTGCAGGGCGGGTCGTGCGCCTCGAATCAGTCGTCGGCGTGACCGTCGGGGGCGGATTGCATGCACCTCGGGGCCTGGTCGTGAAGGCCGGCTCAGTGTTCGGCGCCGCCGTCTTCCAGCGGCATGTCCCGGGAAATCAATTCCGCGAACCTGGCCGGGGGCAGGGGCGGGCTGAAGTAACGTCCCTGGCCTTCGTCACAACCCAGTTCGCGCAATGCCTCGAGCTCCTCTCCGGTCTCGATGCCCTCGGCCACCGCCGTCAAGCCGAGCGCACGGGCGACGGCGAGCATTGCCCGGGGCACCTCGCTCGCGCTCCCGGGCGCGCCCTTGCCCAGGGCGGCCACGAAATAGCGATCGATCTTCATGTCGCGGACGTTGAGCGAGCGCAGCTGATCCAGCGAGGAATAGCCGGTTCCGTAGTTGTCGATTGCGAACTTGACGCCGAGCGAACGAATGCGGCCGAGTGCCCGCGCGTCGCGCGATGCGTAATCCATGACGAAGCTCTCGGTGATCTCGAGCTGGAGCCGGTCCGGAGCCAGCCCGGTCTGTTCGAGAATCGTGCGAAGTTCCGCATCCAGCCGCCCGAGCATGGCCTGGCGTGTCGAAAGGTTGACCGCGATCAGGTCGAGTTTCAGTCCCTGTTCGTCCCATTCCGCGACCTGGTGACAGGCCTTCCGGATGACCCAGTTGCCGAGCTCCAGGATCAGGCCGGAGTCCTCGGCGAGAGAAATGAAACGGCCGGCGGGAATCCGACCGAGAGAGGGATGATTCCAGCGGACCAGTGCTTCCGCCCCGATGATCCTGTTGTCACTCAGTCGAACCTGGGGCTGGTATTCCAGTTCGAAGTCGCGGTCGATGACTGCCTGGGCCAGTGCATCACGCAACTGGTCACTCTCTCGTGTCTCGCGCTCGAGGTCATGGTCGTACAGGCGGACACAGTCGCCTCCCGACTTCTTGGCCGCATACATTGCATTGTCGGCCGCTGCCAGCAGGGTGTGGGGCTGGATCGCATGATCCGGAGCGATTGCAATGCCGATGCTCGCCGAGAGGCGCGTGTCCCTGTCGCCCATGGGCAGCGGTTCATTGACAGCCTCTACAAGCTGTTCGGCCACGATACGGGCGGCATCACTGTCGGTAACCGATTCCAGGATCACGAGGAATTCGTCGCCGCCCAGCCGGCCTACCGTATCGGCTGCACGGACCGAGCCCGCGAGGCGGCTGGCGACGCCCTTGATGACGCTGTCGCCGGCCGCATGCCCGTAATGGTCGTTGATGTACTTGAATCGATCGAGGTCGATGAACAGAACGGCTATGCGATGTCCCGTCCGGCGCATCCGCAGCATGGCGTGGTCCAGACGATCCTCCAGTACGCTGCGATCGGGCAGGCCGGTGAGCGGATCGTTGCGAAGACGGGCGCTGATTTCCGCCTCTCGTGCCTTGAGTTCCGATACATCCGACCAGAACACGACATAGTGACTGATGCTGTCATCGTCGTGGTGGATCGCGTTGGCCTTGGCCCATCCGGCCACTGCCGTTCCCTCGCGACCGCGGATCAGGATTTCCCCCTGCCACCCGCCGATCTGTCCGGCGGTCTCCAGCATGCCGGTGACTCCATCGGGGTGCATGACCCGGTCGAACAGGAGTTCGAGCGTCCTGCCGGACAGTTCCTCGATGGGATAACCGCATTGGCGGGAGCATTCATCGTTGACGTCGATGATGTGTCCCGCGGCATCGGTCAATACGAACGCTTCCGCGCTGTCCTCGACCACGGTTCCGGCAACCATGAGGCGACCGGCATCGTCTCTGAGCGGGCGTGGGTTCGGTTGCGGATTCGTCTGCATGCAGTTCCTTCGTCGGCCTGCCGGCTTGTTTGCCGGGCGTTCGGTGGCCATGCCCGATTGTCGTTATCGGCATCCAAACAGAAGGGAATTGACAGTCGCCGGTCGAGGCCGATGGTCCGGTCGCCGAACCTGTCTTTTAGCATCGGCAAGGCGCACGTGCAAATGCGTGCCGGCTCCCCCCCGGCCTCCGTCATTGCTCCCCGCACGATGGTCGAATCGGGCCCGCCCATCAACGGGAAAATTTTGCACGAAAGTCCGCAATTCAAAATCAACAGGTTACATTCAATTCTTGATCAAGACTGTCGAACACTGGATTGTTTCCGATGGTGCCGCAGGCGTTGGCGTTGCCGCACCGCCCGGCATTGATTGCGATCCGCGGACCATTCTGCGTTATCCTGAATCGGCAGCATTCCCGGGCGCGGGCATGGCGGGGCACCGACCCCGCGGCCGCGGCGGGCGTTGACCGATTCCGGCCGGTGGAGGAAAACCATGTCGAAACACGACCTTGAAAAGGTACACCCCGAAATTCCCGGATTGATCGAGGGATTGCGCAAGGGCCACATGAGCCGGCGCGACTTCCTCCGCACTACAACCCTGCTCGGCCTGTCCGCCACCGCCGCCTACGGCCTGGCCAGCCGTGTCACCGGTCAGCACGTCATGCCGCCGGCCGTCGCGGCGGAAGGCAGGATGGGCGGTACCCTGCGGGTATCGATGGCGGTACAGGAGATGGCCGACCCGGCGACATTCGACTGGACCGAGAAATCGAATGTTGCGCGGGGTATCGTCGAATATCTGACTGTCACCGGTGCCGACAACATCACTCGTCCCTACCTGGCGGAGAGCTGGGAGGCATCGGAGGATCTCAAGGAGTGGACCTTCCATCTGCGCAAGGGCGTGAAATGGCACAACGGCGACGAGTTCAACGCCGATGACGTGATCTTCAACTTCACGCGCTGGCTTGATCCGCAGACCGGCTCGTCGAACATCGGATTGTTCTCGGCGATGGTCGAGGACGTCGAGACCGGCGAGACCGACGAGGACGGCAATCCGGTCACGACCAAGCGCATGATCGATGGTGGCGTGGAGAAGATCGACGACCACACGGTCAAGATCCGGACAAAGACAGCTCAGCTGGCGATTCCGGAAAACCTGTACAACTACCCGACCGCGATCGTGCATCGCGATTTCGACGGCGATTTGACGGCCAATCCCAATGGTACCGGGCCTTATACGCTGGTCGAACACAGCGTCGGTTCGAGAGCGGTACTGCGCCGGACCGACCGGCCGTACTGGGGCGAGAATCTCGACGCGAAGGAGCATCCGTACATCGGCGGTCCGATCTACCTCGACGAAATCGTGTATATCGATCACGGGGAGACGGGCTCGTCACAGCTTGCGGCATTGCAGTCCGGCCAGGTCGATGCCATCTACGAGTTCGACGTCGCTTCCCTGCAGATGGCGAACGCAATGCAGGATGTGAATGTATACACGAAGACCACTGCCGGCACCGCCTGCATGCGGTTCAAGGTCGACAAGGAACCGTTTACCGACAAGCGTGTGCGCCAGGCGTTGCAGATGTGCACGGATGTCGAGGCCTATCCAAGGCTGGTGTTCGGCGGCGGTTCCGATTTCGGCGAGCATCACCATGTCTCGCCGATTCATCCGGAGTACTTCAAGCTGCCGAAGCCGAAGCAGGATATCGAGGGCGCGAAGAAGCTGCTGGCCGAGGCCGGCTACGAGAACGGCCTCGATCTGACCATCGATGTCGGCAACACGACGGGTCCCTGGGAGCAGCAGGTCTGCGAGATCTGGAAGGAACAGCTCGCCAGGGCGGGTGTGAATCTCACGCTCAACGTCATGCCCTCCTCGAAGTACTGGGAGGTCTGGACCAAGACTCCCCTTGGCCTGACCAACTGGACGCATCGACCGCTCGGCACCATGGTGCTGAGTCTCGGTTACCGCAGTGGTGTGCCGTGGAACGAGACCGGTTATTCCAATCCGGAGTTCGATGCCGCACTGGACGAGGCTGAAGCCGTTCTCGATCCCGATGAACGGCGCAAGAAGATGGAGAAAGTGCAGAAGATCCTGCAAGACGATGCGGTCATGTCACAGCCCGTGTGGATGCCGCGCTTCACGGCAGCAAGCAAGCGGGTGCGGAATTTCGAGCTGCATCCGACGATCTACCATCAGTTCCACCGGGTCTGGCTCGAGTCCTGATTGCGCCAACCCGCCACGCCGCGGCCCCTCGATCGAGGGGCCGCGGTGTACCTTTCCGATCGTCCTCGCGAGGCGATTCGGCGATTCATGCCGTTTGACGGCTCGGAAGCGTCATCGCCGTGAACCTGCGCCGAGGTTCATGACAAGCCCGCTTCAGCCAGCAGGCGGGCCGGACCGACGCGCAGCAGATGGTCGTACTGGGTGTCGTCCCGTACCAGCAGGGTCCCGGCGTATCCCAGTGCATTGATGCCGATTCCTTCCCACGCCCCGCGACTGCGCGGCACCAGCCACATCCGCTGGCGGGTCATCAGCAGGTTGTAGGGCAGGGGTTGCTCGCTGCGCTGGCTTGTCTCGTGACCAAGCGACCGCCACAGGGCATGCCACGCCGTTCGCGCAGCCGGGGCATGTGCGTGCGGTGCGTGCCACCATTCGGGCGGGATGGGCGTGACTGCATGGCGGAACGGCAGTTCCCGGCAGTGTCCGATGCCGTGCTCGAATTCCGGTGATTCCAGTATCGGGGCAAACGGCAGCGACACGGGACCGGGCGCGATCGGCAGCGGTACGAGCTGCAGGTGCTTGTGCGGCTGGCTGGCACCGGCCTCGCGACCACCGTTGTAGAACACCAGGCCGTCGAAGGCGGCCAGCGCGATCAGGGCGGCCTCGAAATCCGCATCATCGAGCAGCTCCGTCTGCGGTCGGGTATTCCGGGTAACCAGCAGGAGATGATCGGGCAGCACCTTGTACTTGTTCAGCAACACGGTGTGCGAGCCGGAAATGTCGCCGACATGGAGTTCCGGTTCGTAGGGCGGGGCAAAGGGATCGCGATGCGGTTGTGCGGCCGACTCCTTGCGTGCAATGTTCCCGCCGACCCGGACCGCGAACGGCAGGTTTTCGTCCTCGATCATGTGGACCCGGGTCGCGATCGGCACGAGTGCATTGCTCGCGGCAGCACTCCTGCCGGCCGCCAGGACCCGGCGAGGCAGTTCCTCGATGGTCAGCAATCCGGGTTCCATGCTCGTCATCATTGCATGCGGGACCTGTGCGTGGTGAAACGCAGGCGGCAGCTTGCCATGAATCCGCGCTTCGCCCATTCTCTCCCAATCACCGCATCATCGACAGGAGCCGTCATGCTGGAACCCGTTCTGGCCCGGATCGACCGCGATTTTGATGCCGCCATCGAGCGCTGGTCGGAACTGTTGCGTATTCCCAGCGTCAGCACCGATCCCGCGCACGAGGCCGACATGCGACGAGCGGCACAATGGCTGGTGGAAGCGCTGCAGGGGATGGGGTTCGATGCCGCCATCCGCGAGACCGACGGCCATCCGGCCGTGCTCGCACATCATCCCGGGCCGGGTACGGATGCCCCGCATCTCCTGTATTACGGTCACTACGATGTGCAGCCTCCGGATCCACTCGATCAATGGGACTCGGGGCCGTTCGAGCCGACAATCGTGGACGGGCCGCATGGACGCCGCATGGTGGCGCGCGGCGCGGTCGACGACAAGGGCCAGTTGATGATGTGGCTGGAGGCCTTGCGCGCCTGGCAGGCCGAGCACGGTGACCTGCCCGTGCGCACGACCGTACTGGTCGAGGGCGAGGAAGAGGTCGGCAGCCGCAATCTTCGTCCCTTCCTGGAGCAGTGCCGGGATGAGCTGGCTGCCGATGTCTGCATCGTCAGCGACACGACCATGTGGGATGTCGATACGCCCGCCGTGACATACATGCTGCGCGGTCTGCTGTACACGGAGATCACCTGTCGTGGCCCGGCCCGGGACCTGCACTCGGGTTTCTACGGCGGCGCCGTGAGCAACCCCGTCAATGCCCTGACACGTGTCCTCGCGGGCCTGCAGGATCGCGAGGGCCGAATCCTCGTCGAGGGCTTCCATGACGATATCGTGGAGCCGGGCGAGGAGGAGCTCCTGGCCTGGCAGGGGCTGGATTTCGACGAGGCGGGTTTCCTGGCCACGGCCGGTGTCACCGAGGCCGGGGGCGGCGAGAGCGACCGCGGCCTGCTGGAACGGATCTGGTCCCGGCCGACCTGCGATGTCAACGGCATTCTCGGCGGTTATACCGGCAAGGGCGCGAAGACGGTCATTCCCACTCATGCCTCGGCCAAGCTGAGCTTTCGGCTGGTGCCGAATCAGGATCCCGGTCGGATCGCGGCAGCGCTCCGGCGTCATGTCGAAGCGGCCGCCCCCGCCGGCTGCCGATTCGAGCTGGAGGTGCATTCGGCCGCACCCGCCTTCCGTGTGTCGCCCGATTCTCCCTACCTGCGGGCGGCGCAGGCGGCCATGAAGGAAGTCTACGGCCGCGAGGCGGTACCGATCGGCTGCGGTGGCTCGATCCCGATCGCTGCCTGGGTACGGGAGATCCTCGGCATTGATACCCTGTTGATGGGCTTCAGTCTGGAGGATGACGGCATGCACAGCCCGAACGAAAAGTTCGAGCTGGTCTGTTTCGAACGGGGCATGAAATCCCACGCCGTCCTGCTGGAGCGGCTGCGCGAACGGAATGACTGACGGTACTCGCGCGCTCGTGCCCATCGCGGCCACGTTCGCGTTGCTCTTCGCCGTGCTGTACTGGGCGCTCGGCGGGCTGATCGATCGACGGCAGAATCCCAACGAGGGACTCGAGGCAGGCGCAGGCGCGCCGCAACGGGTCGAACTGGCGGTCAATCCCTCCGGACAGTACATCGTGCCGGGCGAGATCAACGGTGCGCGTGTCGAATTCCTGGTCGATACCGGTGCCTCGCACGTGGCGGTCCCGGCGGGGTTGGCGGAATCCCTCGGTCTCGAACGCGGACCGGAAATGCACGTGCAGACGGCGTCGGGGACGGCGCGCGCGTATCACACCACGATAGAGCGGATAACGGTGGGCGGTATCGAGCGACGCAACGTGCGCGGCTCGATCAATCCCTCCATGCCCGGAGACCATGTACTGCTGGGCATGACTTTCCTGCGAGCCATCGATATGCGTCAGAGCGGGGACCGTCTGATTCTCGAGCAGCCGCAGGGAAATCGGAACTAATCCGCTCCCGGCGGATGTGCCGCGGTGCCCTCGACATCTCCGGCGGCATGCATCGTATCCCGTTTCCCGTGCTTTCGCAGAACCTCCTGCATGGATGATCTGTCGAGGCGGGGACCGTAGGATGTGATCAGGCGTGCGGCGGCGGCATTGGCGAGCTCCGCCGATGAAACAATGTCCCGGCCTTCCGACAGACCGTAGAGAAGACTGCCGGCGAAGATATCGCCCGCGCCGGTGGTATCGAGCGGTTTCACTTCCTGCGCGGGTACTTCGAATGTCCGGCTTCCGTCATGCACCAGTGCGGGACGCGGCCCACGGGTGACGACGAAATGACCCGCCATGCCACGCAACGCCTCGACCGCATCGTCGATATCGCGACTGTTGCTTATCTCCAGCGCTTCTTCCTCGTTGGAGAACAGCAGATCGACGCCCTGGCCGATCATCTCCCGGAGTCCGTCACCGAACAGGCGCACGACATTGGGGTCGGACAGGGAGATCGCGGTCTGGATCCCGGCTTCGGATGCGATTGCACGGGCATGGGCGACGGCATCCCGGGCAGTGGGTGAGCTGGCGAGGTAACCCTCGATGTAGAGGTATTCGGAGGCGCGAAGGGCGTCAGCGACAATTTCGTCGCGTCCGAGTTCACCGGTGATGCCGAGATAGGTGCACATGGTTCGATCGGCATCCGATGTCACCATCACCAGGCAGCGGCCGGTGTCGCCGGGTTCGCTGCGTTCGTGGGCATTCGTGGCGACTCCGTTGGCGCGCAAGTCTTCCGTGTACAGACGGCCCAGCTCATCGTCGGCTACCTTGCAGGAATAGAAGCCGCTGCCGCCGAGCTGACTGAGCGCGATAACGGTGTTGGCGGCCGATCCGCCGGCGCTGCGGTAAACCTGTTTCTCGTGCAGATGGTTCATCATTTCGGACTGGTGCACCTCTTCCACCAGGGTCATGACACCCTTGTCGATGCCAAGGTGTTCCAGATCCTCGGGGTTGACCCTGAATTCGATGTCAACCAGGGCGTTCCCGATGCCATAAACGTGATAGTGATCCATGGACGATTCCGGTCTCGGCGGATTGGACAAGGTTGTTGTTCGGTGATCCGTCAACCATCCGCATGCACGGTTGCGGATGCCGGGTCCGGGGCATCCGTCGGCAACCGAGGACTTGCAAGGTTGCCCGGTTACCCGAGTGACTATTCCCTGTTGATCATGAACTACATCGACATCGAAGTGAAATCGTACTCACGCTCGGCAGCAGGTTCCTGCAGAAAGTCTCCCTGAATCATGTCGGTACCAAGGCTCCAGAGGACGGTCAGTGCACCGGCATCGTTGACGCCCGGACAGATCGACCGGATGTTCTGTTCCCGTGCCTGGTCCGCAATCTGCTTGATCGCTTCCTGATTCTTCTGATTGCCGGCCAGGTCATGCGTGAATTCCTCATGGATCCTGAGAAAATCGACGGGTATATGGCGGGTCACCTGGAATGGGTCGGTACCGTGACCGAAGCGGCCAAGCGAAATCGCGCACCCCATCTTGTGTGCCACCTTGGTGAAAGCGGCCGCCTGCTTGATGCGCGTGGTCGTCGATGACGTGTCAAGTTGCAGTACCACCGATTTCTGCGGCAACTGCAGTTTCTTCAGGCGATCCTGCATCCAGCGGAACAGGCCGGGATCCTCCAGTGCCTGTGCCGATACCGGTATGAAGAAGGCCGTGTTGCTGCGTGACTTCAGTTGTTCCACCAGCGTCTTCAGTGAATTGAGCAATACCCACTGGTCGATTCCACGGGACATGCCGGTTCTTTCGGCTGCCGTCATCATGTCCTCGATGTCGGTAATGGCGCCTTCATCGTTGATCATTCGAACGATGACTTCATACCTTTCGGACTCATCTTCCTGAAGACTGACGATTGGTTGATAGTACAGCTTCAGTCGATCGCTCTTCAGTATTTCCTTGATCTTGTCGATCCATTGTCGATCGATTTCCTTCTGGGACATCTCGCCCGCCTTGGGCTGGTAGATAACGTGATTGTTGGCGCCCTTGTCAATGGCCTGATGCCAGGCACGTTCCGCACGATTGAGAATCTCGTTCGGATCATCCGTACTGCCGTCTATGCAGGCGACGCCCATGCTGGCGGTGACATTGATACTGCGACCCTCGATCTCGCAGATATGATCCTTGATCCTTTCGCGAATGCGCGTCGCCAACTGATCGAGTTGATCACGGTCGGCAGTCCGACTGATCATGGAAAAGGTCGCTCCATCCAGCCTGGCCAGCAAATCATCCTCCGAGCAGGTTTCCTGAAGAACTCCCGCGATATCGGCGATGATCTGGTCCGATCCGATGACGCCGACCCGGGAACGCACGTTGGGAAAATCATCGAGGACGATCTGGAGAGAGGCTGCCCGGGTTTCGCCTCGTTCGGCCCTGGCAGTGACGTCGGTAAGTGCCTGTAGAAAATATTGTCGGTTGAAGAGACCCGTTACATTGTCTCGTTGACTGAGTCGATTGATCTGCTTTTCGAGCTCCTCGGCGTTGCCATGATCGCGAATGATGATCTGGCTGCACGCTTCGCCTTCGATCGATGCCCGGGAGAATTCCACTTCTGCCTGAAAGATGGATCCATCAGCCTGTCGCAGTTCAAGCTCCAGCTTCCCGATCGCCTCGTTGCTGGTAGCACTTGTGCGCAACAGTTTCTTGAGTGCCTGCTGATCGCCGCCGGTTACCATGTCCATGATCGGCGTGTCTTCCAGTTCCTCGAACGAGCCGTAACCGAATCGCGCGAGATAGGCATCATTGGCGAGTACATGCATGCCGTCGTGAATATAGGCGATTGCGTCACGGGAGCTCTGCATCAGGGCACGGGCCCGTTGCTCGCTTTCCGAATAGGCTTCCTGCAGGAAGTGAACGCGGCGCCGCGCGAGCACGCGCTGGAATTCACGCAACATCGCATGACGAAGGTGTTCATCGTCACCCGGTGCTATACGGTCGGCGGCTCCACTTGCCAGTGCCTTGCCGGCAGTCAGATCACCTTCGCCGATCACCAGGACCGGGACGAACAATTCGTGTTCCCTGAGCGCCTCGATCGTATCGGAAAGCTTGATGTCCATCGCGCCGAGCGAGTGAAGAGCGATGTCGAAGGAGTTCTCCGCAATGGTTTCGCGCAGTTGCTTCGTCTCGTCCACCCGGTTTGCCTCGACGGTATAGCCCGCACCACGCATGACCGAAATCGCGTGTTCGGCATCCTCCGGCTCGTCGCCGATGACCAGGGCACGAATGTTGGATGGTTCCTTCAAGCCGGCTCTAACCCCCGGGTTCTGGTTCATGTCGTTCGGTCCCGGACGCCCGCCATGCATGATTGACGGGTGTCTTGCCCGGGCGCCCCGCTTCCTCGCGGACGAGGCGCGGGACCAGGTAACCGGGGAGCCGGGCAGCCAGTTCGGAATGCAAACCGCGTGCCGTTTCGGCATCCACATCGAAATGGGCAGCGCCGCGGACCGGGTCGAACAGATGAAGATAATACGGCAGCGTACCGAACGCGAACAGTTTGCGCGACAGGCTCTCGAGTGCCCCGGATGAATCGTTCACTCCGGCCAGCAGCACCGCCTGGTTGAGGAGCGTGGCTCCGGCATCGCGCAGCCGTCGGCCGGCGGCCGCCACGTCGGCGTCGATCTCGTTCGGATGGTTGGCGTGCAGCACCACGACCCGCTGGAGGCGCGTGGCGGCCAGCCACTCGAGCAGGAATCCGTCGACACGCTCCGGCAGCACCACCGGCATGCGCGTGTGCAGTCGCAGGATGCGGACGTGGTCGATTGCCTCGATGCGGGAGACCAGGTCGGCCAGGGTCGGGTCGGGGAGGGAAAGGGGATCTCCGCCGCTGAGAATGACTTCCTCGATCGTCTCGTCCCGGCTGATGCAGTCCAGTGCCTCGGCCCAGTCACCCGTGCGCGGGTTGGCTTCGGCATAGGGAAACCCGCGACGGAAGCAGTAGCGGCAATGGATGCCGCAGGCCCCGGTCGTGATCAGCAGCACGCGGCCGTGGTACTTGTGCAATACCCCCGGGTACCGCATGGCGGCCAGGTCCCCCACCGGGTCGCCGATGCCCGTCGTATCCGCGTCCTCCACGGCCCGTGGGAGTACCTGCGCCAGCAGCGGATCGGCGGGATCGCCGATCCGCATGCGCGCCGCATAGCCGCGCGGGACCCGCAGGGGGAAATGACCGGAGCCGGAGCGGAGATCGAGAGTCGCCGGGTCGATTCGAAGCAGGGAGAGAAGCTCGGCCGGGTCACGGATCGCCTCGGCCAGGGCGCGCTGCCAGTCCGGCACGTTTTTCCGGGGCGTGGATACGGGTATCATGGCGGGCCGATTTTTTTCCGTCAGGTGGACGAGGGTCAAATGGCAAGCTACAGCACGAACGAGTTCAAGGCCGGTCTGAAGATCATGCTGGACGGTGATCCCAACGCCATTGTCGAGAACGAGTTCGTCAAGCCGGGCAAGGGTCAGGCGTTCAACCGTGTCAAGCTGCGCAACCTGAAGACCGGCCGTGTGGTGGAACGGACCTTCAAATCGGGAGAATCGGTCGAGGCGGCCGACGTGATCGATACGGAGATGACCTATCTCTATTCCGACGGCGAATTCTGGCACCTCATGGATCCGGAGAACTTCGAGCAGATCGCCGCGGACCGGAATGCCGTGGGCGAGGCCGCCAAGTGGCTGCGCGAGCAGGACACGGTCGAGGTGACCCTGTTCAACGGCGAACCGCTGACCGTGACGCCGCCGAATTTCGTGGATCTGCGGATCGTCGAGACGGACCCCGGCGTGCGGGGCGATACCGCCCAGGGCGGGACCAAGCCCGCAACACTGGAAACCGGGGCCGTGGCCAAGGTACCGCTGTTCATCGAGCAGGGCGAGAAGATCCGGGTCGATACCCGCAAGGGGGAATATGTCTCCCGCGTCAAGGAATAACCCCCGTCCGGACGAAACTTCCGGATCGTGAGTGCCGGCATCCGGGACAGTGGCTGGGAGCCGGTGACAACCGGGGATTGTCTGCGGCTGCGAGCGCGGATGAAGGCCCGGATTCGTTGCTTCTTCGAGCAGCGCGGGGTACTCGAGGTCGACACGCCGATGCTGGCGACGGCGGCGCCCACGGATCCCCATGTTCACTCGTTGCAGACGCGGATCGCCGGCGAGGCGCTGCCGCGTTTCCTGCATACCTCGCCCGAATTTCCCATGAAGCGGCTGCTTGCCGCGGGCATCGGCGACTGCTGGCAGCTTGCGCGGGTATTCCGCGACGGGGAGCGTGGGCGACTCCATGTTCCCGAATTCGATTTGCTGGAGTGGTATCGCACCGGATTCGATCATCATGCCCTGATGGAGGAGGTCGAGGCGCTGGTGCACGAGCTGGTGGCGCCGGAGCGCCCCGTGCCGTCCGGGCTGCGGATGACATACCGGGAAGCCTTCCACGTGCACGCCGGTATCGATCCCTTCGAGGACCCGATGGCGGAAATGCGCGATGCCCTGTGTCGCGCCGGTGTCGCCGAACCGGCCGGACTGGACGAGGCCGATCGGGATGCCTGGCTGGACTGCCTGCTGTCGGCGGTGGTCGTGCCGGCCCTGCCGCGTGACCGGCTGATGTTCATTCATGCCTGGCCGATCTCGCAGGCGGCACTGGCGCGATGCGAGCCGGACGATCCCCGGCAGGCCCGTCGCTTCGAGCTCTACTGGGACGGAATCGAACTGGCCAATGGCTATCACGAACTGACCGATGCCGAGGAACAGCGTGCCCGTTTCGAGACCGATCTCGAGCGCCGCGGGCAGGCCGCAGATCCCCCGCCTCCGTCCGATGAGAGGCTGTTGGCGGCACTGGCGGCGGGATTGCCGGATTCGGCAGGGGTGGCGCTGGGATTCGATCGTCTGGTCATGCTGGCCGCGAATGCCGATACCATCGATTCCGTACTGGCGTTCCCGCCGGAGCGCGCCTGAGCAGTGTGAAGGCGTTGTGGGGGTGTCGAGAAGATGGCTGTAGCGACCGCCTCAGGCGTCGATCTGAACCGGTCGGCTGTCGTCGGTCTTGGCCCGCTCGCAGGCGCTTCGAGCGGCCTCGAGCAGGGTCTCGGCATCCCGGCTCTCGTCCTTGTGAACAAGAACTCCCCCGATGCTCACTGCCAGCGAGACCGGCTCATCGCGCCAGTTCAGCGGACGGCGGACCAGTGTCGCATGCAGGCTGCTGGCGATCTGCTCGGTGATCCCCGGACCGCAGTGCTCCATCAGCAGGCCGAATTCATCGCCGCCGAGTCGCGCAAAGGTGTCGCGGGCGCGGATCATCTCCGAGAACATCCGCGTGACCTCGCGCAGCGCATGATCGCCGGCCGCATGGCCCCACTGGTCGTTGATGGCCCTGAAGTGATCGAGATCGAGGTAGAGCAGGGCATGCGGCCCGTCACCGCCCTCGAGCAGACGCTGCAGCCGCTGGGTGAACTCCGCCCGGTTGACCAGCCGTGTCAGTGGATCCTGGGCGGCCGCATCCGCCAGTGCCCGGCGCAGCACCCGGTCGCTGCTGTCGTCCTGGATGGTCAGCACGACGCCGGTGGGCGTGGTGCCGTCGTCGATCATGGCACCAACGGACAGCCGGACGGACAGCCGCTCGTTGCGCGCCGGAATTTCCAGCAACGGATCCGTTTCCGGTGGCGTGGTGAAGCTCCATGGAGGTCCGGCGAGCACCTCGGCAACCGGGTTCGGTATCGGTTGCCCCGAGTATTCGTCCACCAGCTGGAGCAGTTCGCCCATTTCCCGGCCGCACAGTTCGGCCGCGCGCTCGCCGAGCAGTCGTTCTGCCGCGGGATTGGCATAACGGACACGACCCCTCTCATCGGTCACGAGCACGGCATGCCGCATGCAGTCGAGTGCTCGCCGTGCCGGAAAGTCCGCAGCCGTGTCGCTGTCGCTCATCAAGGCATCCACCATTGCACCTGGCAGCATTATACTTCGCGATCGGCGTTTCCGTGCCGGTTTGCCGAGCATGCCCCGGGAAGGCGCTGAACGGCAAGCCGAAACCGCTTCGGTGCCGGCGGGGCATGAAACGGGTTCCATGGGCGGGACGGGCGGGTGCACCCATCCGTCCCGCCGTTCGGCCAGCCGCGTTCGCAGCGAACGCGAAACCGCCAAACCCGCGCTCGCGGCAGGAGTCTGGCCCCTTCATGGTATGTGCGTTAACCGACAGAGCCGTGGTGCACGCCTGCCCATACTGTCTGGAGCCAGGCGCTGGCAGACCGTCTTCGGAATCCCGATTCCGGCTCGACGCGGTAGCCATGAGCAAGCCCGCGGTCAGTAACGTACCGATACGCGAGACCACAGGAAGTCGTCATGAAGAGTATTGCGAGCATGCCCGTTTCCGTTCGGTGGCCGCCAGGCAGCGGCTCGACATCCGGCGGCGCTGTCCCGACGAGGGCCACCGATTCGAGGCCGTTGCCCAGCGTTTTCCTGTCGCTGAAAGTCGAGGAGGCGTTTTCTGCCGATGCCGCCCTGAAGAATGCCCGGATCATCGTTGAAACATTCAACGGTGTGGTGCAATTGAGTGGTTTCGTCAATGCGCGCTATGAGCTGGACAGGGCAATCCAGGTTGCAAGGGGGATCAGCGGCGTGCGTTCCATCAGGAACTGCATGCAACTCGCATCGCCGGGCGGTGGCCGGTAGACAGGGAACAGTCCTCGCCAGCACGCGGATCGGGCGGATGTCGTGCGATCTCGATTTCCCTCCCGGATCCGGTCACCCCGTGTCGTGTGCAGGGGACTGGAGTGATTCGACAAAACGTGCGTGACTGGGGGCGCGCCGGCCACGCTCCTTCGGCAATGCGAGTTCGTGCTGGCTGACGAGTCCCGTATCCTCGAGCATCCGCGCGATGGTGAATCGTGTCGTACGGGTTCCGAGAGCCAGTTCAATCTCGTCACCCGCCCTGCATTTGTGTGCCGGCGTGAGCAGTCTGGCCGGGGTGCCGGAACCGGCGTCGCCCGGGAGCAGCAAGGCGGGCAATCGATGGCCATGATCCCTGTGCCGTGCCCTGTTCGAGTTCGCGGGAGCCAGGCGCACGTCAGCGGCAAGCGCGTTGCAGGACAGTACCTGCACCCCGACCTGTAACCGGTTTCCATCGGGACAGGTGATGCGACGGACGAAGCCGACACACCACCGGCCACGGACTTCCGCGTTATCCGTGGCCCGGAGTGCAACAACCTCACCCACTGCAATGGGACAGGAACCTTGTCCTTCCCGGAGCAGGCAGAAACCGGTGGTACTGATATCTCTGAGCACCCATCGCGATTCGCTACCCTGATTCGTGGTCGCGGATTCACCGACGGGAACTGCTCCGTGGTGCGGCAAGGGAACAGCCTCCTCGGGGACCCTGTTCCAGTTCACTCCCGGCCGTACTCCGATGGAACCGCGGCTCAGCATCATCTCGGAGTCGGGAATCTCCTCGAGAACCAGATCCTCGAGGAATGTGTCCTGTTCCCATTCCGGCGGTGCCTGCACGGCATTCCCGGACTTCCTTGCATCATGCTGCATGCGTGCGTGGATCATCGCCAATGAAACTTCCGCATCGATTTCGGAACCGCACCGCTTGCGCTGGTGGCGCTGGTATGTCCCGGGTATCCAGGTGTCGAGAAGTCGTGCGAGCCCACTGCCACTGACTTCGTCCCGGGCAGGGGCGGGATTTTTCCGTGGACCGGATTCGGCCCGCAACTGTTCGATGTGGAGCAGCAAATTCGACACGTCGAGGATACGAACCGAGGGACCGGAGCGAACTTCTCCCAGCGGTCGCGGACCCTCGTTGGAGCCAAGGTCGATGGCGAACAGCGCGAGACCGCCTTTCACCATCCTGTCGCCGGTCGTCAATTGCGCAAGATGGCTCCAGGATTCCAGTGCCCGGTAGAGGCGGGCTGTTTCGCCACGACTGAAACCATGAACGCCTGCCAGCACGAGCAGCAGCAATCGCTTGTACATCGCGCACGGCGACTGGCGGCACCTGGAACCGAAGCGGATCTCGGGATCCGGGACCTCGCGGTGGGCGACGCCCGACTGCTCCAGGACCTCATGAAGTCGATTCACTCGTTGCCAGTAATCCGCCGGGAGTGCGGAGTAGGTCTGCATGAGCCGGAGCATGCGCTCACCATGAAGCGCAAGCGCGCGCTCGCCGGCCAATGCCGTTGTTCGCCCGGCAGCGGGAGGCGTGATCGCCCCGGTTACGGCATGCTCGTAGCCGGAGGCCAACTCCGCCAGGAGATCGAGCATGATTCGATATGGAGCTTGTGCGGAAAGGGGGAGCGGCAACGGCTGCGCATGAACTCGATCTGCCAGGTAGTCCAGTGCTCGCCGGACCTCGGGGCGCAGCAATTCCAGTACCTGGACACGCGATCTCGCCGACATCGAGCGTTCGTTGAGCGTACGCGAGATCCGGTAAAGCGCATGGGCGAGCTCGCGACTCTCCATCCTGCCAGCCGTCTTGAGCCAGGCGCGCCAGCCACGCATCGTTGTCGGCCAACCGTCGCCTGCATCAGCGTTCTTTCTTGTATGCCGCAATGTGAAGAGCACGATCAGATCTCCCGGTGGGTACATGCACGATCAATCACGCTCACCAGCAAGTCCCGTACCAAATCGAGGATCAGGGAGACGAGAGTCGGTCCAGGCAAATTGATCGGATCCCTTTCGAGCTCGGCCGGGGATTCCGTTTGGTTCTGCCGCCGGCCTCGCCGGCAGTGGTGAAGGGCGCCCGGCGGCCCGTACCGTGTCGCGCAGGCCGGGTTCGTGCATCAGTCACGGCATATGGAGGGGCATGGAAATCGCTCTTCATGCCCTGTGTCTGATCAAGGTCGGGATGGCCACTGATCAGGCCTTCACCGACCCGTTTCGCCGTCGTGTGGACGAGCCGGAAGGGCGGTCTGGCGCGCCGCGACCAGGGCACGCAGTCTTGCGGTGTTGTCGCGCACCCAGCCGGGCATCGGTGTCCTGCGGGCCAGACCCTCGTCGATCGCCTGCCGGGCCACGGCTTCCGCCACTTCCGGGTACAGGGTCTGCGACAGCGGGCTCGGCAGCAGGTGTTCCGGACCCAGGTCGGAGTCAACCTGGTCGGCAATTGACCGAGCCGCGGCCAGGCACATGCCGATGCTGATCCGTCGGGCGGCGGTGTCGATCGCTCCGCGCATCAGCGCCGGGAACGCCAGTACGTTGTTGCAGTGGTTCGGGTAGTCGAAGCGCCCGCTTGCGGCAATGATCGCCCCGGCTGCCCGGGCGGCATCCGGCAGAATCTCCGGCCGCGGGTTCGCCAAGGCAAACACGATCGGCGCGGCTGCCATGGAACGAATCATTTCCGCATCCACGAGGTCGGGAGCCGACACACCGATGAAGCAGTCGGCGCCACGCAGGGCCGTGCGCAGGTCTCCCGAAAGGCCATCGGCATTGGTGGCGGCGGCAATTTCGTTCCAGTGTGCATGTGCGTACGAGCACCTTCGGTTCAGAATGCCGTCGCGGTCGACCGCGATGACGTCACCGACGGAAAGCGCGTTCAACAGTTGTACTGCCGCGGTTCCGGCGGCGCCGATCCCGTTGACCACCACGCGCAGGGAGCCCGGATCGCGTCCGAGCACCCGGCAGGCGTTCAGGACTCCGGCCAGAATCACCGTGGCAGTTCCAAACTGGTCGTCGTGCAACGTGGGTATCCCCAGATCCCGTTCCGCCGCCGCCATGACTTCGAAACACGCGGGGGCGGCCACGTCCTCCAGGTTGAAGCCGGAAAAGCCGGGCGACAGTGCCCGCATCAGCACGATCATCTCGGCCGGGGTGCGGGCATCCACGCACAGCGGGATACAGTCGATTCCCGCCAGGAGCTTGAACATGCACGCCTTGCCTTCCATGACCGGGATCGCGGCACGCGGTCCGACATCACCGAACCCGAGTACTGCCGTGCCGTTGGTGACAAGGGCAATGGTGTTGTCCAGTCCGGTCAATTCATGCACCGAATCCGGAGCGGCGACGATGTCGCTCACGACGCTGCCGACACCGGGTGTATAGGCGACGGTCAGGTCCGACAGGCTGGATACGGTGATCTTCGGCAGCATCTCCAGCTTGCCGTGGCCGGAGTAGACATCACGACAATATGCACGTGCGCGTTCGGCCCCGGTGCTCGCGGAGCCGGCCGTGACCGTGGCAGAGCATGTCTCGGCCGGTTCGGTCATTCACCATCTCCGGCGTTGTACCGGTGCCTGGCGCTGCTGTCGGAGCCGGTTCCGGAAACGCGTGCTGGTGGAGCAGTGGATCCGCGCACGGTGAGTTGGGTCGGGAGTTCCAGCGACATGGGTCTCTCGCCGTCACGAATGGCCGCGACCAACTGCAGGGCCGCCCGTCGGCCCATCTCGGCAGCGGGGACATGCACCGTGGTCAGCTGGGGCGTCGTGTACTGGGTGATCGCAAGATCGTCAAAGCCCATGATCGAAATGTCGGCAGGCACCCGAAGCCCGGCCTCGTGGCAGCAGGCCATCGCGCCGATCGCCTGGATGTCATTGGCGCAGAACACGGCGGTCGGCGGATCGGAATGTTCCAGCATGCGCCGCATCACCGCGTTTCCGTCTATGTATTCGAAGGGCCGTTCGAAGAGCAGGTCCGGATCGGGCGTGAGGCCGTGCGCAGACATCGTTGCCTCGAAGGCTCGCCGACGTTCGAGTGCGCGGTCATTCACCTCGGTATGGCCGCACACGAATCCGATCCGGCGATGGCCGAGAGCAATCAGGTGTTCGGTCGCCGTCGCCGCCGCCCTGGCGTTGTCGAACGAGACACAGGGGTGCCGTCGGGCGGGATCGAGCTTCCAGGTGACGACATAGGGCAGCTCATTGTGCGTGATCTTCTCGTAGACCTGCGCATCACGCTCGGCGCCGGTCAGCATGATGCCTTCGACGCGATGCTCGATGAAGCGGTGGATCAGGCGTTCCTCGCGTGATCGCGAGAAGTCGGAGATGCCGACCAGCACGGTGTAGCCCGCCGACTGCGCGACATCCTGAATTGCCTGGGTCGACTGGGCATAGATCGAATTGCTGATCGTCGGGATGATCACGCCGAGCAGTCCGCTGCGCCTCGACGCGAGACCCGTCGCCAGCCCGTGGGCCACGAAATGATGGCGCTTGGCGACCGCTTCCACGGCCTCGCGCGTTGTCGCGCTCACCTTCTCCGGGTTGTTGAAGGTGCGCGAAACGGTGGCCGCCGACACGCCGGCTTCTCGGGCTATGTCCTGAATCGTCATGCCGCCGGGCTTGCGGCGACCGCTTCGGCGGTTACGGTCCTGGCTCAATTTCTTCCCTCTCCGGAGCAGGGCGCAGGGTGACGGATACCCCTGAAGTTTACGTGGTATCGGTTCGAATTAGAAAGCGCTTCCATCAAATTCATGGAGTGGCACTGGGCGATCGGATTGCTGCACGATGCAGAACGAATTTGATGGGATTCATTAAAATCCTTATAAATCAGCTAAATATCGTAATCATTCGATGTATGTCGACGGAAGTCGCTTGACCTCGATCCGCGGTTGTGTCTACGCTCCGGATCAAGCCCGTGCGCTTTTACCGCCAAAAATGAAAGCGCATACATCAAAGCATCGGCTGATTATTTCGATCCGGACACGCGACGGGATCGGCCGAACCGGAATCACGAGGGAGGGTCATGACGAGCTATCTCAAGCGTGCCGAGCCTCGGCAGCCCCAGGATACGACGCGTGTCGAGGAAATCGTCCGCGACATCATCACCGCGGTCCGCGAGCAGGGCGATGACGCTGTTCGGCGTTACGCGCGAGATCTCGACAAGTGGACTGAAAGCGATTTCAGGGTTGGTCCGGACCAGATTCGCAAGGCTGCCAGCGCGCTGCCGGAAACCTTCAAGCAGGACTTCGATTACTGCCGCCGGCAGGTTTGTGCGTTCGCCCGTCGGCAGCGCGAGTCGATGGAAGAGTTCGAGATCGAGACGGAGCCCGGTATTCGCCTGGGTCAGAAGCTGATCCCGGTTTCGACGGTGGGTTGCTATGTGCCGGGCGGCAAGTATCCACTCGTCGCTTCGGCCATCATGAGCGTGGCCACGGCCCGCGAGGCCGGTGTCGACCGCGTCATCGCCTGCGCGCCCCCGCGCGGCGCGGAAGGCATCTTCGCCCCGACCCTGTATGGCCTGCATGCCGCCGGCGCGGACGAGATCTATGTCCTGGGCGGCGCCCAGGCAATGGCGTCC
>CAYZHJ010000023.1:0-27344 GCA_964478305.1 uncultured Ectothiorhodospiraceae bacterium | reverse complement strand
TCCATGACTTCCTCCGGGATCATGCCTCCCTGCCCGCCGAGAAGAAGCACCTGGTGCCGATCGCCTGGATCGTGACCATCGCCTGGTTCTTCTTCGGCATCGGCCCGGGCGCCGTCATCGGCAACACCATCTTCGGCAACCCGAACGACATGAGTACCTGGGTGTTCGGCATGCCGTCGATCTGGGCCTGGCAGATCATCTTCTGGGCTCTCGGTGTCGCCATGATGTGGTTCCTGGCGTACAAGATGGAGATGTCCACCGTGCCGAAGCGCGAGATCGAGGTGCTGGCGGAGGACATCGGCGATGTCCATCTCGACGTGGACAAGCCGTAAAGGGACAGGTGGTGTCAGACGGGGCAAACCGCCCCGAGTGTGCGAAACTGGTACGGAGTCGCGGGAAGCGGCTCCGTACCTTCCTTTTTCACCATCACGGTCCGACGCCCGCCGCGATCGAGACCGCCGGCACGTCCCGCACCTTGCCGCGCCCACGCTTTTCGGGCAGCGTTGCCACCGGGAACGACGACGCAATGGCGCCATGAACGAATCCGTGTTCTTCTCCCTGTCCGTCGTGGTGCTGGCCGCCCTGCTGTTCGTGCCCGTTACCCGACTCGTGTGGGTGCTGAGCGTGCGCCGGCTCGAACGCAGGGCGGGTACGGTCCTGGACGAGACGGAACGCGCCGGTCAGTTGCGACGAGCCCGACTGGTGGCGCTGATCCTGGTGATCCTGTTCTCGCTGTTGTTCAACCTGGCAATGCTGGGGGCACCCGGACGTGGATGAGCGGCTGTATCGGTTCCTGAAGTACACGGCCATCGTCATGGTCCTCGGCTGGATCGGCTGGAGCATCTACGACGGCTTCGTGAAGCCGCGCGATGCCGAGACCATGGCCGCGGCGGCGGCCCACCGGGCCTTTGCCGACGGCCACTACCAGCAGGCATATGACGGCTATGCGGAACTCCTGCGTGACGACCCGGGCAATCTGGATGCCCGCCGCGGCCTGGCGCGCACGCTGCTGCAGATGGAGCGCTACGACGAGGCCCTGGCCCAGTTCAACCAGGCGATCGAGGCCGATCCGGATTTCGGGGCCGCCTACGCCAACCGCGGCATCCTGCACGACCGCATGGGGCACTACGAGCGGGCACTGGCGGATTACCGCCGGGCGATCGAACTCGATCCGGAGGTCGCGGAGGGCCCGGGCTGGCTGACGCGCTTCCTGCGCAACCGCCCGAAAGTGCCCACGGTCGGCGCGCGTGCCGACTATCTCGCCGCCGAGCTGGAGAAGCCGCCGGGAGAACGACGTCTGCGAGACCCCGAGAAGGACGCCGAGCAGGGCAGTTATCGCATCGAAAGGCCGGCGGAGGAAGACGGCTGATCGCTGTACCGGCTCGTGCCGGACCGCTCGTCGCCACTGACGGGTCCCGTTGCAGCGGCCAGCGCCTTCGGCGGGCCTCAGCCGGGGACGGGCCCGAACACGCCGAAAATGTCCACGAACAGGACGCGCAGGCAGAACAGCAGGGCAATGCAGCCCATGAGCAGATGACCCATGTCGGTCTCGCCCTCGGCGTCGCGGTAGGTAATGCCGTGCCAGGCTATTGCACCGGTCACCAGGACGAACACGTAATCGAAGGGTTCACCGCCCATGAATGTACTCACACCTTGCCGGGACGCAGTGATTGTACTGCCGCCATGCCCGGCGGGGACAGCGGTGGCCGCAGGGAATTGCCGGACACGACCATGAACAGGGCCGACGACCACGCGCGAATTGCCGGATCGACACTCTGGCAGGGACTCGAATCCGGCGTGATCGATACCCTGCTGACGGCGGGTCGCGGCATCACGATTGCCGCCGGCGAGGACGTGTTCCGTGCCGGCGATGCCTACCGGGGTTGCGTCTACATCCACCTGGAGGGAGAACTCGAGCAGATCAGCGGCCGCGGCGACGTGCGCATGGCCGAAAGCGGCGATCTCGTCGGCCTGGCGAACTATCTCGACGCCGCCGACTATCGTTCGACGGCCCGCGCCCGCAGCGATTGCCGCCTGCTGGAGCTCCCCGAACGCGAGGTACGCCGGCTCGAGCGGGAATCCCCAGCCTTCTTCGCCGCCATCAACCGAGCGCTCGCCGCCCGCATGCGCAAGGCGCGCCAGGTCCGCGAGACCGTCCGCGGGACACTCGCCCGCCCGGTCAGCCAGTTCATGCACAGCCCGCTCGCCACCTGCGGGCCGGACACCACGCTCGCGGAAGCGTTCGACCTGCTGGTCGGCCGACGCATCGGCAGCCTCGGCGTGCTCGGACACAATGGTGAACTGCTGGGCCTGCTGACCCCGCTCAGCATCGGCGAGGCACTCATCCACCGCGATGCGGCACCGTCGGACAGCGTGCTCACCAGCGCCTGCCAGACCCCCTGGACGGTCACCCCGGAGACGCCGCTGTGGCGGGTCGAGGAAATCCAGCAGCGCCAGGGCGTGAAATACGTCGTCGTGGTCGATGCGGACAACCAGCCGATCGGCATGGTGTCGCAGACCGATCTGGTGCGCGGACTCGCCACGCCCGCGCAGACCCTGGACAGCGAGATCGCCGAGGCACCGGATCTCGACGCGCTGGCGGAACTGTTCCGGCGCGTTCCCGCGGCCGCCCGGCGGGCTCATGACACGCACCGCAGTGCCTCGCTCGCCGTCCAGGCGATCACCGATCTCCATCTCGCCATCCAGCACCGGGTGGTCGAGCTGGTGCTGGCGGAGCTCGAGCAGGCGGGGCATGGCCCGCCGCCGGCCCGGTTCGCGCTGATCGTCATGGGCTCCGGTGGTCGCGGCGAGATGCTGCTGCATACCGACCAGGACAACGGCCTGATCGTCGCCGACGACGCCGGCGAGGACGCAGGCGAGTGGTTCCGGCGCTTCGCCGAGGCCCTCAATCCGGCACTCGGCCGGGTCGGGTACACGCTCTGTCCCGGCGACATCATGGCCAGTAACCCGGAGTTCCGCAGGAGCCTGGGCAACTGGCGCGAGCGGATTTCCCGGCTGATCGACTACCCGGGTGAGCAGGCCGCCCGCTGGTCGTCGATCGTGTTCGACTTCGCCACCCAGTACGGCGACGATCTCCTGACCGCGGAGCTGCGAGACCACCTGGTACGCGAGCTCCGTCGCAACCGCGGCCTGCTGAAGATGATGGTGCGCGACGATGCGGCCGGCCGACCGGCGCTCGGGCTGTTCAACCGGCTGGTGACCACCACGCACGACGGCGAGGAGGCCATCGACGTCAAGCGCAACGGCCTGCGCATCATCGTCGATGCAGTGCGCATCTTCGCCCTGGATCACGGCATCAAGCGCACCGGGACATTCGATCGGCTGGACACACTGGGCCGGCTCGGTGTCTTCGATCACGACTTCATCGACAGCGTGCGCATGGCCTTCGACGAGCTGCAGGACCTGCTGCTCTGCCATCAGCTCGAACAGGTCGAGCATGGCGAGGCGCCCGACAAGTTCCTGCGGCTGGACCGCCTCTCCGGTCCCGACCGGGAACGCCTGCGGGTGTCCCTGCGGTCGGCGCGACGCCTGCAGGAACGCCTGCAAGACAGATTCGGCGTGCAGGCCTGAGCGAGGTAACGGGGTGAGCGACCGACCGATCCACGAGTTCGCCGACCGGGCCCGGGCCGCGTGCAACCGCCTGCTGCGCAAGCAGGCCCTTGCCGGCCGGCGCGAGCTGCACGATCGCTGCGCCGGCCTCGACACGCGAGCGCTGCTGAACACGCCGGTCACGGAGGCCCGTTTCGTGGCGCTCGATCTCGAGACCACGGGCTTCGGCGCCTACGCCGGCGACGAGATCGTCCAGTTCGCGCTGCTCGAATACCGGGGGCTCGCGCCGACCGGCCGCGAATACTGCTCGCTGGTGCGGCCCTCGATCCCGATCCCGCCGCCGGCAACCGAAGTGCACGGCATTGACGACACGATGGTGACCGATGCCCCCGGAATCGAGGAAGTTCTGGAGAAAATCCTGGATTTTCTCGACGAAGGAGTGATCGTCGGACATCATGTCGCCTTTGACCTGCGCTTTCTCAACCGGGTCACGCAGCGCGAGCTCTTCTGCCGCCTGCCCCACCCGGCAGTCGACACGATGCTGCTGTATCTTTCGCACAGCGGCAGGCTGGGCCACCATGAACTCGAGGACGTCGCCGCGGCGTGCGGCGTGACACCCGGGAAACGGCACGACGCGAGGGGCGACGCGGTCACCGCGGGACGCATTTTCGCGCATCTGGCCGCCCCCGCCGCCGAGGCGGGTCGCAGCGTGGGGGAGCTGCTCGCGGGCACGCGGGCCGAGCCCCCGGACGCGCCGGAGGGGCCTCCGGCTTGAAAGACGGTACCGGTATCAGCGGATAATTGGGCAAGACCGGATCAATGAATGCCCGCGACAGGTGCCCCGGCGCACCCCGGGCCAGGACAACGACGGGAGAATCCGATGGCTGAGAACCTCGAATCCATCCTCACCGAAAGCCGCGTATTCGAACCGGACGAGCGGGTCGCCCGTTCCGCGCGGATTCAGCGCGAGGATCTGGAGGCGATGTACCGCAAGGCCGAGAGCGATCACGAAGGCTTCTGGGCAGATCTGGCACGCTCCGAGATCGACTGGCACAAGCCGTTCGAACAGACCCTGGACAGCAGCGATCCGCCGTTCTTCAAGTGGTTCGCCGACGGCGAGCTGAACGTCTCCTACAATTGTCTCGACCGTCACCTGGAAGCACGGGGCGACAAGACCGCGATCGCCTTCGAGGGCGAAGGCGGCGACGTCGCCAAGTACACCTACCGCGAGCTGCACCGCGAGGTCTGCCTGTTCGCCAATGCGCTCAAGAGCCGCGGCGTCGAACACGGCGATCGCGTCGTGATCTACATGCCGATGATCCCGCAGGCCGTGATCGCGATGCAGGCCTGTGCGCGCATCGGGGCCATCCACTCGGTGGTGTTCGGCGGTTTCTCCGCCGAGGCGCTGCGCAGCCGCATCGTGGACTCCGAGGCGAAGGCCGTGATCACCGCCGACGGCGGCATGCGCGGCGGCAAGCTGCAGGCGACCAAGCAGGGTGTCGACGATGCCCTGGCCAGGGAGTGCGATTCGGTGCAGCACGTGTTCGTCTACCGGCGAACCGGCAATGACATCGACATGCAGGACGGCCGCGACATCTGGTGGCACGACGCGGTGGCCGATCAGAGCGAGGAGTGCGAACCGGCCCCCATCAACGCCGAGCACCCGCTTTTCCTGCTCTACACCTCCGGCTCCACCGGCAAGCCGAAAGGCATTCAGCATTCGACCGGCGGCTACCTGCTCAACTCGATCGTGACCTGCAAGTGGGTAT
Source organism: uncultured Ectothiorhodospiraceae bacterium (assembly GCA_964478305.1). GTDB lineage: Bacteria > Pseudomonadota > Gammaproteobacteria > XJ16 > Halofilaceae > Halofilum. Next base: position 22,005 of record CAYZHJ010000023.1, on the reverse strand, counting down.
TCGATCTGCGCGACGACGACGTGTTCTGGTGCACGGCGGACGTCGGCTGGGTCACGGGCCATACCTACGTCGCCTACGGCCCGCTGGCCTGCGGCGCGACCCAGGTCATGTACGAGGGAGCACCGACGGTGCCCGACGGCGGCCGCTTCTGGAAGCTCGTGCAGGATCACCAGATATCGGTGTTCTACACCGCGCCCACCGCGATCCGGGCACTGATGAAGCTCGGCGACGAATTCCCGGCGAAGTACGACCTGTCGTCGCTGCGCATCCTCGGCACCGTGGGCGAGCCGATCAATCCCGAGGCCTGGATGTGGTATCACCAGGTCATCGGCGGCGAACGCTGCCCGATCGTCGACACCTGGTGGCAGACCGAGACCGGCGCCCACATGATCGCGCCCCTGCCGGGCGTGACGCCGACCAAGCCGGGTTCCTGCACCCGTCCCCTGCCCGGCATCGCCGCCGACGTGGTCGACGAGGAAGGCAACAGCATCACCGAGTCCGATCAGGGCGGCTACCTGGTGATCAAGAAGCCCTGGCCGTCGATGCTGCGCACGATCTGGGGCGATCCCCAGCGCTACAAGGACACCTACTGGCCCAAGTTCGGCGGCCGCTACTACCTGGCCGGCGACAGCGCGCACAAGGACGCCGACGGCTACTTCTGGATCATGGGCCGGATCGACGACGTGGTGAACGTCTCCGGTCACCGGCTCGGCACGATGGAGGTGGAATCCGCGCTGGTGGCGCACGAACGCGTCGCCGAAGCGGCGGTGGTCGGCATCCCGCACGACGTCAAGGGCGAGGGCATCTTCGCCTTCGTGGTGCTCAAGGGCGATCGGCCCGATGGCGGCCGGGACGACGTGCTGACCCGGGAGTTGATCGAGTGGGTCGGCAAGCAGATCGGCCCGATCGCGAAGCCGGAGGACATCCGCTACGCGGACAACCTCCCGAAGACGCGCTCGGGCAAGATCATGCGCAGGCTGTTGAAGAACGTTGCCCAGGACAAGCCGGTCGAGGGCGATACCTCGACGCTCGAGAACCCGGCCATCATCGAGCAGCTGCAGGGCGAAGCCTGAACGGCGTGCCGGCTCAGCCGGACCCGGGCCGATTGCGCTCCGCGCGTTCGGTATCGGGATCCGGCTCGGCCGGCATGCCCTCGATTGCCGCGGCATAGATCAACGGCAGTTCGTGCTCGCGCGCGCCGGCGGCGACCAGGTCCCGGTACCAGTCGAACGGAGCGGCCCCGGTCAGCCAGTCCGGCTTCGCGCGATAGGTCGCCGCCTCCAGGAAGGCGTCGGCAGTGGCCACCGTGACGGTCTCGCGCCGATAGCCCTCGCCCTCGGCCGCGTCCAGCGCATCGAGATCGGCGGCATCGATCCGGTAGACCACGCCCCAGACCGTCTCCGGCTCGAACGGCTCGAGATCGCACTTGGCCGAGCCGTCGCGACCGTGCTTGCGGAACGCAAGACAGTGGCCCGGCAGGCGGGCGATGTCCACGACCCTGGCCGACGGCACCCGTTCGAGCAGCCGTGGCGTGTGCATGTTGGAACCGTAGGCGAAATAGAGCAGTGTGTCCGTCTCGTCCATCGATCCCCCCTCCCCTGCGGCGACCTGCCGGCGGCGCCGCGCGGGCGATAACGAAGGCAATGTCGTGACAACAGCTTACACCCAAGGAAGGCCCGCGTGAGCCGCCAGTCCCTGGCCTACGTCTACGCCGGCATGGCGATCCTGCTGTGGTCGACCGTCGCCTCCGCGTTCAAGCTCTCGCTGCGGCACCTGGATCCGCTGCAGCTGCTGTTGTATGCCAACCTGGTTTCGGTGCTGGTGCTGTTCGCCGTGCTGGCCGGCCAGGGCCGCCTGCATCTGCTGGCACGCTACGGCCGGAGCGATCTGCTGCGCCTGGCCGCCCTGGGCACGCTCAACCCCTTTCTCTACTACGTCGTCCTGTTCCGGGCATACGATCTGCTGCCGGCGCAGCAGGCGCAGCCGCTGAACTTCACCTGGGCCATCACGCTGGCGCTGCTGTCGGTGCCCCTGCTGGGCCAGCGGATCGGCGGCAAGGCCATCGCGGCATTGTTCGTCAGCTATGCCGGCGTCGTCACCATCGCCACCGAGGGTGACATCCTCGGCCTGCAATTCACCAGTCTGCCGGGCGTCGCCTTCGCGCTGGGCAGCACCGTCATCTGGGCGCTGTACTGGATCTGCAACACCCGTGACCGGGGCGATCCGGTTGCCGCCCTGTTCGTCGGCTTCTGCTTCAGCCTGCCGCTGATCGCCGTGACGACCACCGTCTTCTCCACGCCGGTGATATCCGGCTGGCGGGGACTGGCGGGCGCGGCGTATGTCGGTGCCTTCGAGATGGGCATCTCGTTCGTGTTCTGGCTGCAGGCGCTGCGTCATTCGAGTACAACGGCGAAGGTCGGCAACCTGATCTTCCTCGCCCCCTTCCTGTCGCTGGTGTTCATCCACTTCCTGGTCGGCGAGGAGATCGTGGCGGCCACGTATGTCGGACTGGTGCTGATCGTCGCCGGCAACGTGATCCAGCAGTGGCCGGCCAGGGCACGTACAGCCATTGCGGGCCACGAATGACCGTGCCGGCCTTCCGTCCCCACCCATTGCTGCGCGGCGCCCATGCCCAGACCCTGTTCGCGTTTCTCGTGCACGAGCGCCGACCCCTGCCCTGGCAGCGCGAGCGCCTGGAACTGCCCGACGGCGACTTCCTGGACCTGTGCCACCTCGGACCGGCCGACGCGCCGGTCGTCTGCCTGTTCCACGGCCTCGAGGGCTGTGTCCGCTCGCATTACGTCGCAGGTCTGGCGAACGCGCTCGTGGCGCACGGCTTCCGGGTCACGTTCATGCACTTCCGCGGCTGCAGCGGCGAGCCGAACCGGTTGCCACGCGCCTACCACTCGGGCGAGACCGGCGACATCGGATACCTGCTCGAGACCCTGCGCCAGCGCCATGACCGGCACCCGCTCCTGGCCGTGGGCTTCTCGCTCGGCGGCAACGCGCTGCTGAAGTATCTCGGCGAACGCGGCACCAATACGCCCCTGCACGCCGCTGTGGCCGTGTCCCCGCCATTCCGGCTCGCAACCTCGGCCAATCGCATTGATCGGGGCCTGTCACGCCTCTATCAGGCCTACCTGCTGCGGCGCATGAAGGCATCGGCACGGGCACGAATGCGCCGGCTCGGTGCGCTGCCGGTGGCGCCCGAATGCATGGAGCATGCCCGCAGCTTTCGGGAATTCGACGACCGTGTCACTGCGCCGCTGCACGGGTTCAGGGATGCCGATGACTATTACGGCCGTTCGAGTTCGGCCCTCTGGCTGGCGGACATCGGGATCCCGGCACTGATCCTGCACGCACGTGATGACCCCTTCCTGGGCCCCGCGGGAGTGCCCGCCGGTCAAGGTGCCGGACCCGGTGTGGAGCTCGCGACGAGCACGCACGGCGGTCATGTCGGCTTCATCGGATGCGGGCGGTCGGGACTGCCTGTCCGCTGGCTGGAACGGCGCATCCCCGAATGGCTCTCCGGGCAATGCCGGGACCGTCCGTGATCGTCCGCCGGGTTTCCGCGCGATCAGCCCTGATACAGCCACATGACGGTCAGCAGCACCGCCACCGAGACCAGCAACAGGGGCAACAGCAGATTCTGGAGATATCCGGGTCTGCGGCCGGGTACGGGTGCGGTGGTGGTCGGAAGCGGGTCGGCCGAGCGCACCCCGCCGACGCGCAGCTTGTTGTCCTCCTCCGGTTCGCGCTCGTCGAGTGCCTGCCGTGCCGCCTCGTACCGGGCCAGGCCCTGCTCGCTGCCGAGGTCGTGCATTTCCTCGGGGATCAGATCCGGACACTGGGTAACCCGGTACCAGCGCCGCCCGTCCTCGCTCACCCGGTCGGTCAGCCGGACGCGGCCGAGCACGAGATAACGGTGCAGCCGCGCCAGTGAATACGGCCCCTGGACTGCTGAACCTCGACGGACATACCACTCACGGTCGGATGCGCTCATGGGCCTCCGGTCCGAAGGAGCTGCGGACATGCCGCACGGGGGGAAAGTGGTGGAGCCAGGCGGGATCGAACCGCCGACCTCCTGCATGCCATGCAGGCGCTCTCCCGGCTGAGCTATGGCCCCACGAAAGCGAGCGCAGAATAAAGACCCTCCGCTGGGCAGTCAAGCCGCCGCCCGCCCTTTCAACCCTGCGCCCGGGCGTGCTCGAGGGCGCGGTCAAGGCGGGCCAGGGTGCGGTCACGGCCGAGCATCTCGAGGGTGATGTCGATCGGCGGCGAGACGGCGCGACCGGCGACGGCGACGCGGATCGGCTGAGCGACCCTGCCCATGCCGAGCTCCCGCTCCCCTGCAATACCCTCCACGATCGCGTGCAGCGAAGTCGCCGACCAGTCCCCGAGTGCCGTGAGGCGTTCCACGACATCCTCCAGTACCGGCACGGCCTCGCCACCGAGGTGCTTGCGCGCCGATTTCTCGTCGTACTCGTCGAAGTCCTCGAACAGGAAGCGGCTGCTCTCGACCATTTCCACCAGTGTCGTGCTTCGCTCGCGCTGGGCGCGGACGAGGGCCGCGAGATCCGGCCCCCGTGCGGGAGCCCGCCCGGCCCGCTCGACGTGGGTGCGCAGGCGCCGGGCGATTTCCCGCTCGTCCAGGTTCTTCATGTAGTGCTGATTGAGCCATAGCAGCTTGCGCGGATCGAACGCTGCTGCCGAGGGATTGACCTCGTCGAGATCGAACAGCTCGATCATCTCGTCCAGCGAGAACACTTCCTGGTCGCCGTGCGACCAGCCGAGCCGCACCAGGTAATTGCGCATCGCCTCGGGCAGATAACCTTCCGCCTCGTACTGCATGACGCTGACCGCGCCGTGGCGCTTCGACAGCCGCTTGCCGTCGGGCCCCAGGATCATCGGCACGTGCGCGTATTCCGGAGGCTCCACGTCCATGGCCCGCAGCATGTTGATCTGTCGCGGCGTGTTGCTGATGTGGTCATCGCCGCGCACGACATGGGTGATGCCCATGTCGTGATCGTCCACCACCACGCAGAAGTTGTAGGTCGGCGTGCCGTCGGTACGGCAGATCACCAGATCGTCGAGCTCGCGATTCGACACCCGGATCTCGCCGCGCACGTGATCGTGGAACACCACCTCCCCCTCGAGCGGGTTCCTGAATCGGACGCAGGGCGTCACGCCCGCCGGTGGCGGCTCGTCATTGTCGCGCCAGTAGCCATCATAGCGGGGCTTTTCGCCGCGGGCGCGCTGCGCCTCGCGCATGGCCTCGAGCTCTTCCTTCGTCCGGTAGCAGTAATAGGCCTTGCCCTGCCGCAGCCAGCTGTCGACCACCTCACGGTAGCGTTCCATGCGCTCGCTCTGGAAGTACGGACCTTCGTCGCAATCGAGGCCCAGCCAGGCCATGCCGTCGAGGATCGCCTGCGTCGATTCCCCGGTGGAGCGCTCGCGGTCGGTATCCTCCACCCGCAGGATGAACCGCCCGCCGTGACGACGTGCATACAGCCACGAGAACAGGGCCGTGCGCGCACCACCGATATGCAGGTATCCGGTGGGGCTCGGGGCGAACCGTGTAACGACGCTCATGCGTGCGGACTCCGGCGAACGACAAGCGGCGCATTCTACTGCCCCGGCTGCCGGCGGGGCTACAAGTCCTGCAGAAGCAAAGTCTGCTGACGGCAGGCCTCCACCCCGTAACCGACACCCCGGCGACGGCAAAAAAATTCGAAAGTGCATGAGACAACGGATAACAGTGCCGGGGGCAGAAGAACCTTTGAAAACGAAATCTCCGGCGGCTTTGCTACCGTAGCGTGCAGAGTCCGGCCTGCGCGGGAGTTGCGGCGTGCGCGGGTCATTTGCATGTCCAATCATCAAGGGGGCAAGGCGATGCTGGTAGGGGTACCAAAGGAGATCAAGGCCGACGAGAACCGGGTCGGCCTGACACCCACCTCCGTGCGCGAGGTGATCGAGCACGGTCATCGGGTCGTGGTCGAGAGCGGCGCCGGTACCGGCATCGACTTTGACGACGAGGCTTATCGTGCCGCCGGTGCGGAAATCGTCGATTCCGCCGCCGAGGTGTTCCGCCAGGCCGAGATGATCGTCAAGGTCAAGGAGCCGCAGCCGAGCGAGACCGCCATGCTGCAGCCCGACCAGATCCTGTTCACGTATCTGCACCTGGCGCCCGATCCGGAACAGACCGAAGGCCTGATCCGGTCCCGCAGCATCGCGATCGCCTACGAGACCGTGACCAGCGACCGGGGCGGACTGCCACTGCTGGCACCGATGTCGGAAGTGGCCGGACGCCTGGGTGTGCAGGCCGGTGCGCGCTGTCTCGAGAAGATCATGGGTGGCCGCGGCATACTGCTCGGCGGGGTTCCCGGCGTCGGCGCCGGCCGCATCACCATCATCGGCGGCGGTGTCGCCGGCTCCAACGCGCTGAAGATGGCCGTAGGCATCGGCGCCGAGGTGACCGTGCTCGACAAGTCGCTGCCGCGACTGGCCGAGCTCGACGACCTGTACGGCGGCCGCGTGCGCACCCTGCATTCCACCAGCGAGGCGGTGGAACAGTCCGTGCTGGAGGCCGACCTGGTGATCGGCTGCGTGCTGGTGCCGGGTGCAGCGGCACCGAAACTGGTGACGCGCGACATGGTCCGGCGCATGAACCCCGGTTCGGTCATCGTCGACATCGCGGTCGACCAGGGCGGCTGCTGCGAGACCACGAAGGCGACCACCCACAAGCAGCCAACCTACATCGTTGACGACGTGGTCCACTACGCCGTCGCGAACATGCCGGGTGCGGTCGCCCGCACCTCTACCATGGCACTGAACAACGCGACCCTGCCGTTCGTGCTCAGGCTGGCCGATCACGGCGTGTGGCCGGCACTGGCGGCCGATCGTCACCTGCTCAACGGGCTCAATGTCTGCCACGGCCATGTCACCCACGAGGCCGTGGCCCGCGATCTCGGGCACGAGTTCGTCGACCCGCACAGCTTCGTGCGGGACGGCAAGGGCCCCGAGAAGGCGGTGGCGTGATGCGTGCGGCGACCGCCATCGAGCTCGGCGACCTGCGCCTGTTGCGCGAGCAGGGCTACATCGACGGCAAGTGGTGCGCAGCCGACGACGGCCGCGTGACCGAGGTGACCAACCCGGCCACCGGCGATCGGATAGGCAGCATCCCCTCGATGGGGACGGTCGAGACCCGGCGCGCGGTCGATGCCGCCGCCGGCGCGTTCGCCGAATGGCGCCGCCTGCTGCCGCACGAGCGCGGCGAACGCCTGCAGGCGTGGTACCTGGGCATGCGTGACAACCGCGAGGACCTGGCGCGGCTGATGACCGTGGAACAGGGCAAGCCCCTGGCCGAGTCCCGCGGCGAGATCGACTATGCCGCCAGCTTCATCCAGTGGTTCGCCGAGGAGGCCCGCCGTACCTACGGTGAAACCATTCCCACGCATCTGCGCGATCGGCACCTGTTCACCCGGCACGAACCGATCGGCGTGGTCGGCATCGTCACGCCCTGGAATTTCCCCTCGGCCATGATCACCCGCAAGGCGGCGGCGGCGCTCGCCGCCGGTTGCACCACGGTGGTGCGACCGGCAAACGAGACTCCCTATTCCGCGCTGGCACTGGCCGAGCTCGCCGACCGCGCGGGCATTCCGGCCGGCGTGTTCACGGTTCTCACCGGCGATGCCCGCACCATCGTGGGCGCGCTGATGAAAGACACCCGTGTGCGGGGGATCTCGTTCACCGGCTCGACCGAGGTCGGCCGCAAGCTGATCGCGCAGGGGGCCGAGACGGTCAAGCGCATGTCGATGGAACTGGGTGGTCACGCCCCCTTCATCGCATTCGACGATGTGGATCCGCGAGAAGCGGCGGAAGCCGCCCTGAAGGCGAAGTTCCAGACCACCGGCCAGGATTGCCTGGCGGCGAACCGGATCTACATCCATGCCGGCATCTACGAGCGCTTCCTGGAACATTTCGTCGAGCAGGTCCGCGCCCTGAAGGTCGGCCCCGGCCTGGACGAGGGTGTCGAGATCGGTCCGCTGATGAACGAGGCGGCGGTCGCCAAGTCCGAGGAACACGTGCAGGACGCCGTTGCCGGCGGGGCTCGTCTGCTCTGCGGCGGCGCACGCCACGAGCTCGGCGGACTGTTCTTCCAGCCGACGGTGCTGGCCGATGTCGGAACCGACATGAAGATCTCCTGCGAGGAAACCTTCGGCCCCGTGGCCGCGGTGCAACCGTTCACCGACGAGGCGGAAGTCGTGCGCCGCGCCAACAATACCGAATACGGCCTCGTGGCCTACCTCCAGACGCGGGACAACGGCCGCGTGCTGCGCCTGTCGGAAGAACTCGAATACGGCATGGTGGCGGTCAACACGGTCAAGATCACCGGCGCGCCGATCCCGTTCGGCGGCGTCAAGCAGTCCGGCCTGGGGCGCGAGGGCGGCCGTCAGGGCATCGAGGAATTCACCGAACTGAAATACGTCTGCATGGCCTCCTGAGGCCACACTTGCAGCGGCCGATCGACGACGGACGCGACCGCCCTGCACGATCACCCGTTACAAGGGAGCAATGAAATGACCAACGAGATTCCGAACGATCTGAGCCTCGAAGAGCTCGATCGCCGCACCGTGTTCCATCCGTCGACGCACCTGAAGAACCATGCCAACGGCACGGCGGGCACGCCGCGAATCATCGACCGCGGCGACGGCGTCTACATCACCGACAGCCACGGCACGCAGCTGCTCGATGCCTTTGCCGGCCTGTACTGCACCAACATCGGCTACAACCGCCAGGAAATCACCGAGGCGATCTCCGAACAGGCACGGAAACTGGCCTTCTACCATTCCTACGTCGGCCATTCGCACGAGCCGCTGATCCGGCTGTCCGAGCGCATCATCCGTACGGCGCCGGCCGGCATGAGCAAGGTCTATTACGGCACCTCCGGTTCCGACGCCAACGAAACCCAGGCCAAGCTGGTCTGGTACTACAGCAACATCCTCGGCCGTCCGGAGAAGAAGAAGATCATCTCGCGGCACCGCGGCTATCACGGCTCGAGCGTGACCTCGGGCTCGATGACCGGCCTGCCGACATTCCACAACGCGTTCGACCTGCCGCTGCCGCAGATCCTGCACACGACCACGCCGCACTGGTACTGGCAGCACGAGGAAGGCGAGAGCGAGGCCGACTTCTCGAAGCGCTGCGCAGCCGATCTCGAGCGCATGATCCTCGACGAGGGTCCGGAGACGGTGGCGGCCTTCATCGGCGAGCCGGTGCTCGGCACCGGCGGCATCATCCCTCCGCCCGAGGGCTACTGGGCCGAGATCCAGGCGGTACTGAAGAAGTACGACGTGCTGCTGATCGCCGACGAGGTGGTCACCGGCTTCGGCCGGATCGGTGCCTGGTTCGGCTCGGACGTCTACGGCATCGAGCCCGACCTGATCACCGTCGCCAAGGGCATCACCAGCGGCTACCTGCCGCTGTCCGGCGTGATCGTCGGCGAGAAGGTCTGGAACGTGCTCGAGCAGGGTGCCGAGCAAATGGGACCCATCGGTCACGGATACACCTATTCCGGGCACACCCTGTGCGCCGCCGCGGCCAACGCCAATCTCGACGTCATCGAGCGCGATGGCCTGGTGGACAACGCCCGCGACACGGGGGCGTACTTCCAGCAGCGCATGCACGAGACCTTCGACGAGCACCCCCTCGTCGGCGAGGTACGCGGTGTCAGCCTGCTCGGTGCGCTGGAATTCGTCGCCGACCACGGCGCTCGCAAGCCGTTCGATCCCGGCCTCAAGGTCGGTGCGCGGGTATCGGCTGCCTGCAACGAGCGCGGCCTGATCGCACGGGCCATGCCGCACGGCGACATCCTCGGGTTTGCACCGCCGCTGGTGCTGACGCGCGACGAGGTCGAGCTGGTCGTCGAGCGCGCGAAGGCCGCGGTCGATGCCGTCACCGACGAGCTGGTGCGGGAAGGCAAGCTGCAGGCAGCCTGAACCATGACGGATGAACGAGCGGATGTGACGCTCGAGTCGGTATTCCGCGCACGGGCCCGCCTGCCGCGCGCAGTCACGCATACTCCCCTGGTGCGTGCGGACTGGCTCGACGAGGCAGCAGGCGGACCGGTGTGGCTCAAGGACGAGACGCGCGGTCCCACCGGCGCGTTCAAGATCCGGGGGGCCACCAACATGATCGCCGCCCTGCCGGATGAGGCACGCCGGATCGGTGTGGTGACCTGTTCGACCGGCAACCACGGCCGTGCGGTGGCCCATGCCGCGGCAGCCGCCGGCGTGCGGGCAGTGGTCTGCCTGTCCTCGCTGGTGCCGGAATACCGGCGCGAGGCCATCCGCAAACTGGGCGCCGAGGTCCGCGTGATCGGCAAGACCCAGGACGAGGCCGGTGTCGAGGCCGACCGCCTGGCCCGCGAGGAAGGACTCACGGTCGTTCCCCCGTTCGACGATCCCCTGATCGTCGCCGGCCAGGGCACGATCGGCCTCGAGATCATGGAGCAGCTGCCCGACGTCGGCACGGTCCTGGTCGGGCTTTCCGGCGGCGGCCTGGCCGGCGGCATCGCCCTGGCGCTGAAATCGATCAGGCCGGAAGCACGCATCGTCGGCCTGTCGACCGACAACGGCGGCGCGGCAATGCACGAGAGCCTGCAGGCGGGACATCCGGTCGAGGTGCCGGAACCGCCCAGCCTGGCGGACAGCCTCGGCGGCGGTATCGGCCTGGACAATCGCTGCACCTTCCGTCTCTGCCGGGATCTGCTGGACGAGGTCGTGCTGCTGTCCGAGGCCGGGATTGCCGCCGGCATGCGCGCGCTCTACCGCAACCAGCGGATGATCGCGGAAGGTGCCGCCTCGGTCGGTCCTGCGGTACTGCTCACCGGACGTCTCGCGTCGCTGCCCTCGCCCGTGGTATGTCTGGTCAGCGGCAACCTGGTCGACATGGACGTGTTTACCGCGGTCGTCAACGGCGCCGACGCCCTGCCCTGATCCTTGCGGTTCAGGAGACGCGGGAGCAAGGGGAACACCGAATACACCGAAGAGCACCGAACACACCGAAGAAGGGCCATGCAGAAGCGGCCTTCGGTCGCGAACGAATGGCATAATGGCATCAGCGCCTTCCCGGCTCCTGTTCACGCGCAGGTCCGCTCCCGCCATCGTGCATCGCATTTTCGGTGTCTTCAGTATTCTTCGGTGTCTTCGGTGTTTCAATATCAGCGACCGATCTGCCATGAATACCTGAACGAGCGTGACGGGAGAGGCGGTCCCACAGTGCGGAGGAATGCGAAATGACCATTACCGTGCTCAGCGAATCCGAGCTACGGCAGTGCGCCAGGCTCGAGAGCCGTACCATCGACACCATCGCCGGGGCGTTCGCCGCCCTGCACCGCGGCGAGGTGGTGATGCCGCCGGTATTGTCCATGGACCTGCCCGAGCTCAATGCCGAGGTCGACGTGAAGATGGCCTGGGTCCGCGGTCTTGACGGCTTCGCGGTCAAGATCAGTCCGGGCTTTTTCAACAACGTCCAGCTCGGCCTGCCGAGCCTCTCGGGCATGATGGCCCTGTTCTCCGCCGAGACCGGCCGGCTGCAGGCCGCACTGCTCGACAACGGCTGGCTGACCGACCTGCGCACCGCTGCCGCGGGCGCGGTCGCGGCCCGCTACCTGGCGCGCGAGAACGCCCGCGTGGCCGCCGTCCTCGGTACCGGTCTGCAGGCCCGACTCCAGCTCGAGGCCCTGCTGCTCGTGCGTCCCATCGAGCGCGTGCTGGTGTGGGGCCGTGATGCGGAGAAGGCCCGTGGCTATGCCGGCGAGATGTCGAAGAAACTGGGCATTGCGGTCGAGGTCGCCGACAGCCCCATCGAGGCCGTGCAGGCGGCCGATGTCGCCATTACCACGACCCCGGCGCGGGAACCGATCCTGCCGCGCGAAGCGCTGCATCCCGGCCTGCATGTCACGGCCATGGGTTCCGACGCCGAGGGCAAGAACGAGATCGATCCGGCCGCACTGGCCGCGGCCGATCTGCTGGTCTGCGACCGCCAGCCGCAGTGTGCCGAGCGCGGCGAGCTGCGCTCGGCCATCGCCGCGGGCACCATCGCGGCCGACCGGGATCTGCCCGAGCTGGGCGCGATCGCGGCGGCGGAAATTCCCGGGCGCGAGAACGCCGAACAGATTACCATCGCCGATCTGACCGGCACCGGCGTGCAGGACACGGCCATTGCCGTGCTGGCACTCGAGGCAGCAACCAGCGCCGGCTTCGGCACGCACATCGAGGCATGAGACACCGCCTGGCGGACTGAGCCCGGGAATTTCCAATGGAACGCAGCACCCTTTCCGTTGCCGTCGACGGCGGCACGACACCCGCCCATGCGGCCATCGATCGGCCTCTGGCCGGCATCGGCTGCATGCTCCTCGGGGTCAGCGTGGTGCCGTTGATGGACGGCATCGCCAAGTACCTCAGCGGCGATTTCCACGTCCTGCAGATCGTCTGGGCCCGGTTCGCCTTCCATGTCGCCTGGTTGCTGCCCATCCTGCTGTGGCGGTTCCGTCCGCGTGATCTGCTGCCGCGACATCCGGCACTGCAACTGCTGCGCGGCGGCTTCCTGCTCGGCGCGACCCTGTGTTTCTTCACCGCCATTCGGACAATGCCGATCGCCGATGCCCTGGCCCTGCTGTTCATCTCGCCCATGATCTGCACGCTGCTCTCGCCCTGGGTGCTGGGCGAGCACGTCGGACCCTGGCGCTGGGCAGCGGTGGCCGCCGGTTTTGTCGGCGCACTGGTGGTCATCCAGCCCGGATTCGGCGTGTTCCAGTGGATCTCGCTGCTGGCGCTGGCCGCCGGCGCGCTGCACGGCGGCTACCTGGTCACGACCCGGAGGCTGTCCGGCAGTACCCGCCCGATGGTGACCCTGCTGTTCACCGCACTGATAGGCCTGATCGTGATGTCACTGGCAGCGCCGCTTGTCTGGAGTCCGCCGGCAGTCGGTGACTGGCTGCTGATGGCACTCATGGGCCTGTTCGCCGCCGGCGGGCATTTCCTGATCATCCGCAGCTTCGACCAGGCGTCTGCGCCGATCGTCGCGCCGATCGGCTATTTCGAGATCGTCGTCGCCACCGCGGTGGGCTACTTCGCCTTCGGCGACTTTCCCGACGGCTGGACCTGGCTCGGCATCTCCATCATCGTCGGCAGTGGAATCGTGATCGCGCTGCGAGAAAGCCGTTCACGACGTGCCCCGCCACCGCCCGAATCGACCGGAACGATTCACTGAAATCATCCAGGAGCATCCGCAATGCTGGCATTTCCCGAGACCGAATACCGCGAGCGCATCCGCAAGACCCTGGAAGGCATGCAGATCGAGGAGATCGATGTCCTGCTCTGCAGCAATCCGGCCAACATGTGCTACCTCACCGGTTACGATGGCTGGTCATTCTATGTTCATCAGCTGGTGATGATGGCAGCCGACGGCAGCGACCCCTTGTGGATCGGTCGCGGCATGGATGCCGCCGCGGCCCGGGTCACGACCTTCCTGCCGCACGAGAACATCATTGCCTACGGTGACGATTACGTGCATTCGAAGATCAAGCATCCGCTCGAATTTGTCGCCGACCTGATCCACGAACGCGGGCTTTCTCGGGCCACCATCGGCGTGGAGATGGACAATTTCTATTTCCCTGCCCGCAGTCTGCTTGCACTGCAGCGCAAGCTGCCGCATGCGCGCATCGTCGATGCCACCACGCTCGTGCCCTGGGTCAAGGTGATCAAGTCGGACAGGGAGATCGACTACATCCGGCGAGCCGCCCGGATCTGTGAACGAGCAATGACCGCGGCGGTGGACAATATCGAGATCGGCCGGCGCCAATGCGATGCAGCCGCGGCGATCTTCCAGGCCCAGATCGCCGGTACCGACGAGTTCGGCGGTGACTACACCGCCATCGTGCCGATGCTGCCTTCGGGCGAAGGTACCAATACGCCGCACCTGACCTGGCACGATGGCCCGTTCAACGACAACGAAGCCACCATCATCGAACTCGCCGGCTGCTACAAGCGGTATCACTGTCCGATGGCCCGGACCGTGCAACTCGGAGCGACACCGAAACGGCTGACCGACACGGCGAAGGTGGTAGTCGAGGGACTGGAAGCCGCCATGGAAGCCGCGCGTCCCGGCAATACGGCCGAGCAGGTGGAACTGGCCTGGCGTGAAACCATCGAACGGCACGGTATCAGGAAGGACTCCCGCATCGGCTACTCGACCGGCCTCAACTACCCGCCGGACTGGGGCGAAGGCACGATCAGCCTGCGCCCGGGCGACCATACCGAGCTGCAGGAGAACATGGTGCTGCACGTCATTCCCGGCATCTGGCAGGAGGACTGGGGCGTAGAGATCAGCGAATGCATCCACGTCACCCCCTCGGGCGGCGAGCCGTTCGCCGACTTCCGGCGCGAGCTGATCGTCAAGGATTGAAAAGACGAACCACGGATGAGCGCGGAACGACAGGTACTGGGCCTATCGCTGGCGCTGCTCGGGGTGCTGGTGCTGACGCCGGACGCGCTGCTGATCCGGCTGATCGAGGCCGATCGGGCGACGCTGCTGTTCTGGCGCGTGCTGCTGGAAGGGCTGACGCTGTGGGTGGTGCTCGCGTGCTGGTATCGCGGCCGCCTGCTGGCGGTGACACTGGAAATGGGCTGGATCGGCCTGCTGGCCGTGCTTGTCTTCGGCCTGAGCACGGTGCTGTTCGTCACCTCGATCACGCTCACGAAGGCAGCCAACACGCTGTTCATCCTCTCGACCGCGCCGCTCTTCGCCGCCCTCATCAGCTGGATCGTGCTGCGCGAGCGGGTTGCCCTGCGGACCTGGATCGCGATCGGCTGCGCACTGACCGGAATCGCCATCATCTTTGCCGGCGGCGTCGGCGGCGGCACGCTGCTGGGCGATCTGCTGGCGATCGGAGCCGCGATCTGCCTGGCCGGCCAGTTGTCGATCGCCCGCCATGCACGGGCGATCAACCTGGTACCGGCGCTGGCGGCGGGCATGCTGCTGGTTGCGCTGCTCACCGGAACGACCGTTGCCAGCCCCCTGTCGGTCAGCGAGTCGGATGTGCTCTGGCTCGGTCTGCTGGGCTGTGTCGTGGTTCCGGCGGCCTTCGGGCTGCTGACGCTCGCCCCGCGCTACATTCCCTCCCCGGAGGTCAGCCTGATCATGCAGCTCGAGGCAATACTGGGACCGCTGTGGGTCTGGCTCGGCGTCGGCGAGATCCCGCCGGTCGCGACCTTCATCGGCGGCGCCATTGTCCTCGTGACGCTGGTAGTCCATTCGATGCTGGGAATCCGTGCCTATCGGGCGCGCCGGCACGTCGGCGGGCGTGCACAGACCGTGGCCCCGCATGCCCCTGCACGGGATGCCTGAACGCGGAGAGCATTCCCGACCAGCGCTCCTTCCGCGGCAAGACTATTGTGCTGTCCAGGCACCGTCGACCGGCAGCGATGCGCCGGTGATCTGCGAGGCGCCATCCGAGCACAGATAGAGAGCCAGGGAACCGATCTGTTCCGGCTGCACGAAACGCATCGAAGGCTGCTTGTGGCGAACGAGCTCGACCTTCGCGTCCTCGATCGAAATGCCGTCGCGTTCGGCGATGTTCTCGATCTGGCGGCGAATCAACGGCGTCTCGACCCAGCCCGGGCAGATCGCGTTGCAGGTGATCCCCTTGTCCGCATTCTCCAGCGCCACGACCTTCGTCAGTCCGACCAGGCCGTGCTTCGCCGCGACATAGGCGGCCTTGTCCGCCGATGCCACAAGACCGTGGACCGACGCGGTATTGATGATGCGCCCCCAGCCACGTTCCTGCATCGCCGGAATTGCGCGCCGGATCGTGTGGAAGGCCGATCCCAGCATGATTGCCTGGATCTCGTCCCACTTCTCGACCGGAAACGACTCGATCGGTGCGGTGTGCTGAATCCCGGCGTTGTTGACCACGATGTCCACCGCACCGAAGGTGTTCACGGCACTGTCGATCAGCCCCGCGGCTTCGTCCGGCCGGGACAGGTCCGCAGCAGCGTAGTGGATCTCGGCGCCCCGCGCCCGGCCCAGTTCCCGTGCGATCGCATCCCCCGCTTCCCGGCACTCGATTCCATTCAGCACGACCCGGGCACCGGCACCGGCGAATGCCGCCGCGATCGCATGTCCGATACCGCTCGTGGAACCCGTTACCACGGCCGTCTTTCCGTCGAGGTTCATTGCCTGTCTCCCTCATCGGTACGCCGTGGAAACCGCGCGACGGTCTGATACGTGGAATGCGTCGAGTTCATCGTTGTATCGCCTCAGTTGTATGCGATGCCGGGCAGCCAGGTCACGAGTTCGGGGAAGATGAACACGAGAGCCAGCCCCAGCAGTTGGAGTCCGATGAAGGGAACGACACCCCTGTAGATGTCACTGACACTGATCTCGGGCGGACATACGCCCTTGATATAGAAGATTGCGAAACCCACCGGAGGGGTCAGGAACGAGGTCTGAAGGCAGACCGCGAACATGACCGTGAACCAGAGAAGATCGAAACCGAGTCCTTCGACCACCGGCGCCACGAGAGGCAGGATGATCAGGGTCAGTTCCACCCAGTCGAGAACGAAGCCGAGCAGGAACGTCACCAGCAGAATGATCGCGAGTATGCCGTACGGACCGAACGGCAGCCCGAGCAACGCGTTCTCGATGACCTGATCACCCCCGAGACCACGCAGTACCACGGTGAACGCGGTCGCGCCTACAAAAATCGCGAAAATGAAGGCACTCGTGCGCGTAGTCCGCAGAACGGCCTGGCGCATGACCGGCAGATCAAGGTTGCGATTGATCAGCGCCAGCAGCATGGCGCCCGCGGCTCCCACGCCCGAGGCCTCCGTCGGCGTGGCCACGCCGAAGAAGATCGATCCGAGCACGGCGAGTATCAGGAAGGCGGTCGGCATGACCGCGCGGAACGTGTCCCCGATCACGCGCATGGTGATGGGCGACACGTGTTCCGGGATGGGTGCCGTACTCGGACGCAGATACGCCAGCAGCAACACGTAGGCGACGTACAGGGCACCCAGAAGCACCCCCGGCAGCAGTGCGCCCATGAAGAGATCGCCGACCGAGGCTTCGGGAGTCGCCAGGCGATCGGCCATTATCACCAGCATGATGCTCGGCGGAATCAGGATGCCGAGCGTCCCCGTCGCGCACGACGTGCCCACGGCCAGGGACTTCGAATATTTCGCCTGCAGCATCACGGGCAGCGAGAGCATGCCGAGCAAGACGACGGACGCACCGATGATTCCCGTCGTCGCGGCCAGCAGTACGCCCATCACCACAACGGTCACTGCGTAACCACCGCGTACCACGCCGAAGAGCCGCACCATCGAATGCATCAGGCGCTCTGCAACCCCGGAGAGATCGAGCATGACACCCATGAAGATGAACATGGGCAGGGCAACCAGGGTCTCGCTGGCTATCAGGCCCCAGACACGCTCGGGCAGGAACCCCATGGAACTGCCCCAGTCGAACCAGAGATTCGCACCGAACTGCTCGACCGCGACCAGGCCGACCACGGTGAACAGGACCGCAGTACCGCCGAGTGTCCAGGTCACCGGATAACCGGTGAACAGCAGGGCGATGAACGTCGCGAACATCGCGAGCACCAGGATGACACTCAGGTCCATCGGCCTTCCCGGGCATGGGCCAGCGGCGGATCGGGGAAACGGGCCATCACCGGGAATCGTTTCCGCGGCTTGTCGCGTCCGGATCGCTGTGCCACGGTTTCGGCAGCCCGAACAACAGGGCGGTGCACTTGAACAGGCGCGACACGGCGGCGAGCGTCAGGAGCGCAAAACTCAGGGGCAGGAAGAATTTCAGAAACCAGCGCCAGGGAAGCCCGTTCGGTGACTGCGCGACCTCACCCTGCAACCAGGATTGATAAAAATACGGCCAGCCCATGTACACGCCGATCACGAGGAACGGCAACGCCAGAATGACCAGGCCCATAAGCTCGATCCACGCCTGGGCGCGCAGGCCGAGCCGCTCGTGGATCACGTTCACGCGCACGTGATTGTCGTGAACAAGGGCATACGACATGCCGACGAGCCAGGCGATCGACGAGAGATGCCACTGAATCTCCCCCATCATGACCGACCCCTCCGAAAACACGTAGCGGGAGATCACGCTCACGAGAATCACCGCCATCACCGCCACCCAGAGCCAGGAGCACAACTCGCCCGCGCGCGTCAGGAAACCGTCGAGCACCCGTGAGGGACGGGTGGTGGGAAGCTCGGCATGGCGCTGGAAATCCGCGACGAGACTGTGCCCGTCAATACCGGCTTGTTCGCTCACCTCGTCCGCCCTCCGGCGCGGTCACCAGGCCATGAGTGTAAAAGCCCGCCCGACACCCGGTATTCCGGATGCCGGACGGCTGTATTTCGTGGTCGATCTACTCCTCGTCGAGATCGTCGGGCAGATAGGCCCGCTTGCCCCAGACGGCGTAGTCCGATCCGAATTCCTGCTGCGACTCGAGGACACGGGCAAAGTCCGCGTCATTCTTCGCCTCTTCGGCAAGTACCTCGTCGCTCACCGACTTGAGTTCACGCAGCACTTCGATCGGGATCTGCTGCGTCTGCACGCCCTTCTCCTGGAATTCCTGCAGGATCGAGCCGTTCTTGTACTCGCCCTCGGCCAGGCCCATCGTGGTCGCGGCCGTGCACGTTGTCTCGATGAGGGACTTCTGGCTCGCGCTGGCCGCTTCCCATTCGTCCCTGTTGATCAGCATGTACTGTGCCGTGAACGGCTGGTGCCAGCCGGGGAACATGTTGTAGTTGACGACCTTGTTGAAACCGAGGATCTGATCGATTACCGGCATCGAGAATTCGGTGGCATCGATCGTGCCCTTCTCCAGTGCCTGGAACAGCTCGCCACCCGGCATCATGGTCACAGAGGCGCCGAGGCGCTCGAGCACCTTGCCGCCGAGGCCCGCGAAGCGGATCTTCATGCCCTTGTAATCATCGAGGCTCTCGATCGGTTCGCTGTACCAGCCCGCTGTTTCCGGCCCGATGATTCCGCAGAGCTGCGCGTGCACGTTGAAGCCCTTGTTGGCGTAAACTTCCTGCAGCAGGTCGTGGCCACCGCCGTAGTAGTACCAGGCAGTGAAGGACCAGGGCTTGAGGCCGAACGGCACGGCGGCGAACAGCGGCACCGCCGGGACCTTGCCCTGGTCATAGCCGATCCACGTATAGCCCGCGGATACCTTGCCCTCGCTGACCGCGCTCAGGATCTCGAACGGCGGCACCAGTTCGTCCGGCTCGTAAACGCGAATCTGGACGTCTCCGTCGCTGGCGGTGTTCAGCCGCTCCTCGACGTACCTGGACGGACTGCCCAGCCCCGGAAGCTTGGACGCGAACGCGATCGGCATCTTCCAGCGGATCGGGTCCGCGCTCGCGGGACCACTGATGGCCAGCAGCAGGAATGCAGCCGCGAGGCCCGCTCCCGTAACCATCCGGCCGAGGCGTGTGTTTCCCCCGTTCCGGAGCTCAATCTGATTTCTTGTCATGGCTGGATCTCCCGTGCGATGGATTCGGTGCCGGACTCGTCAGCGAGACCGGCCTTCCGCCACGGCCGATTGCCCCATCGAGGCCACCGCCGCTCGTCTGCTCGTGAACGTGGACGCATCGGCCATGCATGCGCCCGTCAGGGACAAGGCATCAAGAGTTGTGCCAGCTTTCCAGACAGGGTTGAAACGCCCGTTGCCAATGGGCTGAGTGACTGTTCCGAAGGAATGCGTTCCTGGCAGGCTGTCCGGAATTCCGGACATACGTGGCCCGTACCGGTATCCTTTATCGTGGCCCTGTACGCCTGCAGTTATGTGTCCCGATATCCGGACACTCTGTCCGGATTTCAGATCAATCCCGGTGCCTGGCGAGTCGCTCGTACAACCGGGAGCGCGAGATCCCGAGAGCCTGCGCCGCGCGACGCTTGTTGCCCCCGGTAACGCTCAGCGCCGTCTTCAGTGCATCGCGCTCGGCTTCCGCCAGGACCTCGTCCAGCTTCCGGATCCCGGGTTCCATCTCCACCTCGGGCACCGATTCGGGCACGAACTGGGCGAACTCCCCCGCCGTGAGAACAACCGCATCGGTCCGGGCACAGACACGCTGGAGGACGTTGCGCAACTCGCGCACGTTGCCCGGCCAGCGGTACCGCTGCAGTCGATACAGCGCATCGTTGGCAAGCTCGCGCTGGGGCAGTCCCCCCTCGTCCGCGATCCGCTCGAGCTGATTCTGGCAGAGTGCCTCCAGGTCGGTGAGGCGCCGGCGCAACGGCGGCACCTCGATTGGGAGCACGTGCAGCCGATAATACAGGTCCGAACGAAACCGGCCCGCCTCCACTTCGGCAGCGAGATCCCGGCTGGTGGCCGCGATGACCCGGACATCGACGTGCTGGACCCGGTTCGAGCCGAGCGGCTCGACCTCCTGCTCCTGCAGCACCCGCAGCAGCTTGGCCTGGAGCGAAAGCGGCATGTCCCCGATCTCGTCGAGGAAGAGCGTGCCGCCGTCGGCCAGGGTGAACTTGCCGGAGCGGCCGGAACGATCGGCGCCGGTGTAGGCACCCGGCGCGACCCCGAAGAACTCCGCCTCGAGCAACGTATCGGGCACGGCCGCCACGCTCACGCCCACGAAGGGCCGCTGCGCCCGCGGAGAGGCCGCATGGATGGCATGCGCCAGCAATTCCTTGCCGGTACCGGTTTCGCCCGTGAGCAGCACGTTGGCATCGAGCCGGGCGGCGCGCCTCGCCTCGTTCTTGACGGTGCGCGCGGCGTGGCTCGTGCCGACGAACTGGGAAAACGTGTAGCGTGACTGACGCTGACGATCGAGTTGACGCCGGGTCGATTCGAGCTCGCTCTGCAACCGTTCCAGCTTTTCCACAACGGGCCGCAGATAGTCGACGCGATCATAGAGCACGAATCCGAGTCCGCCTATGACGGTCCCGTCCTCGGCGGTCACGGGGACCCGGGTGACCACGAACCAGCGCTTTCCGAACTGCATGATGTCGAGCAGGGTCGCCTCGCCGCTGTCAACGACCCGGCGCATGCGACTCGCCGGGATGATTTCCTCGACCGGCCGGCCCACGACCGGATCGTCGGGCGACAACTCCAGCAACGTGCGGTACTTGTCACTGATCCACGCAATCCGGGCGGACCGATCGACCGCGATGGCCCCCTCTGACAGGTCCGCGAGCATCTCGAAGAAGGAGCCGCCCGCCCGCTCCAGCAGCGTGTCCGACGCCGCGTCTCGCTCGATTTCGCCTCGCATGACTCGCTCTTTCCAGGCTCTCCCGCCCCGATTATGCACGACTCCGCGCCTCCAGCGACCCGCCCCCGATGGGGATAGGCAAGACGGGCCTCTCTGCGTACAATGCCTTCCCCATCGGGGCCGTAGCTCAGCTGGGAGAGCGTCGCGTTCGCATCGCGAAGGTCAGGGGTTCGAGTCCCCTCGGCTCCACCATTTCCATCCG
Organism: uncultured Ectothiorhodospiraceae bacterium; assembly: GCA_964478305.1. GTDB lineage: Bacteria > Pseudomonadota > Gammaproteobacteria > XJ16 > Halofilaceae > Halofilum. The sequence continues at coordinate 483 of CAYZHJ010000023.1, read as the reverse complement.
CTCGCAGTCACACGACTCGTCCGCTCCTGCCCCGGTAGCTCAGCCGGATAGAGCATTCCCCTCCTAAGGGAAAGGTCGCAGGTTCGAATCCTGCCCGGGGCGCCAAACAGAAGGAGGCTGGCGTCTTGCCGGCCTTTTTCTGTTTTGGGTTCCGACCGGCTTGACGCGGTCACGTCGTTTCCGGATCGTCACTCCCGCCCGGTCGTCCGGGCAGCGGAAACGGCTGTCCCTCGCCCAGCAGGCGCGCGAACTCGGTGGGCGCCAACGGTCGCGCGAAGTAGTAACCCTGGGCGAAACGACAGCCTTCCTCCATCAGGAAGCGCAGCTGCTCCTCGGTTTCGACGCCCTCGGCCACCGCCTCGATCCCGAGATCCCGGGTCAGCCGCAGCACCGCACGCAGGATGGCCGCGTCCTCCGGGCTCTCCGTCACCCAGTTGATGAACTCCCGGTCGATCTTGAGCACGTCGATCGGGAACCGGCGCA
>CAYZHJ010000022.1:4619-28069 GCA_964478305.1 uncultured Ectothiorhodospiraceae bacterium | reverse complement strand
CCGCGCCGCGGCCAGATCGTCGACCTGATCGGCTGGTGGACCCGCGAGCTGGAGCGTCTGGGGGTGGAGGTGCACTGCAACACGCCAATGGAGGCGGAGGACGTATCCCGCCACGGCGCCGATGCCGCGGTCCTGGCGACGGGCTCACTGCCCGCCGAAACCGGGTTTCAGCGGGCCCTGCCGCAGCTGGAGCACCTGCCCGGCCTCGAGCGCGGCAATGTCTGCGCCGTCGAGGACATCATGGATCGATCGGTACGGCCGGGCCGGCGCGTGATCGTGCTCGACGACATCGGCCACTGGCACGGCGCCGGCACCGCCTGGCACCTGGCCGAGGCAGGCCATGCCGTCACCGTGGTCACGCGCCACCCGACGATCGCTGCCGAGCTCGTGCGGACGGCGGCGGACATGCCCCTGCGCATGCGCCTGCGACAGCTCGGCGTGGTCGAGGCAGGCGACAGCGCGATCGGCGAATGGCGCGGCGACAGTGCCGACGTGATCAATCTGCTCGACGGAAGCATCACCCGCATCGAGGCCGACACGCTGGTCACCGCCACGACCAACGAACCCCAGCGCTGGCTCGCCGACGAGCTGGCCGGCACGGAAATCGAGATTCACACCATCGGCGACTGCGTCGCCCCCCGCCTCGCCGTGATGGCGATCCACGAGGGCCGCGAGCTGGCGCAGCGGCTTTAGGAAGCTTTGGGGCTCTTCGCCATCTCGTGTGGGAGCTTGTTCCTGTACCAGAATGTTCAGGAGCACCGGCAAACAGCGGAACACCGAAGACACCGAACGCACCGAAAAGAAGATTGTGGGAGCGACGTCAGTCGCGAACAGCCGGTTCGGACGGAGCTCGCAGGCCGGTCTACCCCCCCATCCGTACTGATCGACCCTTTCAGTGTCTTCGGTGCGTTCGGTGCCTTCGGTGGTTATTGCCCATCAGCGGTCTCGCAAGGCCCGGCCCACACAAAGTAGTAATGATCCAGTTTTGAGCGGGACAGGGAACCGCGAATGAACGCGAAAGATCCCTCAGGCCTGCATCGCGGCCGCAAGCCCGAATTCACTACCCACGATGGCCGCCACATCGATGCCGGCCGCCGACGGTTCGACACCGCGGCGGACACGACGCGATCCGCTGTCACGCGCCCGCTGCGCTTCCGCCATGAGATTGATCAGCAGCCGCTTGCGATAGAACTCGCCATCGGCATTGCGTACCAGCAGGACAGTGGGCCACAGGCCGCCGCCGGGACGGGAGCCCACCACCAGGCCGTGCGCCCCGTTGTCCAGTTCCACCACGCTGCCGACCGGAAAGATGCCGAGACAGCGGATGAGTGCCTGGACCAGGTCCACCCCGAAACTGCCCGCCGCCTCGCTGTAGAGTTCCTGCAACGCCTGTTCCGGCGTCATCGCGCTGCGGTAGGGCCGGCCGCTGGTCATGGCATCGTAGCTGTCGACCAGTCCGACCATCAGCGCATGCCGCGGGATCGTCTCGCCCTGCATGCCGAACGGGTAGCCCTGCCCCTGCCAGCGTTCGTGATGGAGGCGCACCATCTCGAGCACCTGACGGTCGGCCTGACCGGCGTCGACCAGCAATTCGTGACCGAGCTCGGGATGGCGACGCATGATATCCGCCTCCTGCTCGGTCAGCGGGTCGGTCTTGTCGAGCAGTCTCGGCGGAATCCGGGTCTTGCCGATGTCGTGAAGCAGGGCGCCCAGCCCGAGCCGGCGCAGTTCACGGTTGCTCATGCCGAGATGGGCGCCGAAGGCGAGTGCCAGCACGCAGGTATTGACGGCGTGCCGTGCCTCGCGATCGCTGTGCTCCTGCAGCTGGTTGAGCCACAGCAGGGCGCTCGCATCCGACACGACCTGGGCCGCCAGCCGCTCGACCGCCCGACCCGTCGTCACCAGGTCGAGGGATCGACCCAGCCGGGCCTGCCGCATTGCCTCGGTCACGGCCTGGGTGGCCTGATGCCGCGACACCACGGCCGCTTGCACCTGCGTGCTGAAACGCTTGCGGTCCGGTTCGATCGTGTCGTCGAACAGAACGCCGGCACTCTTCTCCAGTGCCCGCTGCGAGGGCATGGAGAAGCGGGGTATGACGGCGTTGTCGCTGTCGGCGGTTTCCGTGGCCCTGCTGCGCTTGCGCTGTGCCGCCGCCACCTTGAGCGACTCGATCGCCTGCCGTTCGGACCGACGCGGATCGACATAGACCCGGCGGCAGTATTCGCGCAGGACCTGGAGCTCTTCGTCACAGGCAATGCGGAACCCCTGGAACAGGAAGGGCGTCTCGATCCAGGGGCGATCGAGCTCCACGACGTAGAGTCCGGTACGCAGCAGATCGACCGGAACCGCTGGAGCCTTGCCATGTGTAGCCATGTCGTCCTCAAGACCCTGGGGCCACCTCCCCGGCTCGGCCGGCGCCGCTGGGGGCCGGCACGGGCACGAGGAGCGACCGTCCGGGGGGTCGGTCTTCAGGTATTTTTCCACACTACACAAGCATTTGGAAACACAATGTGATGCAGATCACAAGAAGGACAGCCGGTCCCGCTGTCCCTGCTCATTCCCGGTGACGAACAGCAGTGCGTGCGCGTCCCCGGCGGTGTGTTCCCGCAACAGCCGCCAGCGGGGCGGCAGCCGGGGACGTTCGGCGCGTGCGTCCAGCTCCAGGTAGATCCGGGCATGCGGCGCCAGCCAGTGCGCATCGAGCCGGCTGCAGGTGCCCGCGATCAGGTTCGTGCGGGCGAACGGAGGGTCCAGGAAGACGAGATCGAACGGCTCGGCGGTGCGCGCCAGGAAGCGTTCGGCCCGGGCATGCACCACCCTGCACCGGTCACCGGCCGCGAGTGTACGCGCGCTGGCCGCAAGCGCGGCGGCCACTTCGCGCGAGGCCTCCACCAGCACGGCCCGGTCCGCGCCGCGGGAGAGCGCCTCGAAGCCGAGCGCACCCGAGCCGGCGAACAGGTCGAGGCAGCGACAGCCGGGCAGATCGGGGGCAAGCCAGTTGAACAGGGTCTCGCGCCGCCGATCGCTGGTGGGGCGCAGTCCGGGTGCGGCCGGGAACCGGATCCGGCGGCCGCGCCATTCGCCGCCGATGATGCGTATCGAATTGCCACTCATGCAGGCAGGGCATCAATCGCCATCGTCACGTCCCCGGCTGCCGCCGACGATGATCGTCGCATGGGCCCGATCGGCCAGCAGCGATCGCGCGGCTGCATGCACGGCCTCGCGATCGACCGCCTCGACGCTGTCACGGAAATGCCGGAGGTAATCCAGCGGCAGGTCGTAGAAACCGATCATCGCCAGATAGCCCGCCAGCTCGGCATTGGAGTCGATCTGCAGGGGAAATCCGCCGACGATGTTGCGGCGGGCATCGCTCACTTCCTGTTCGGTGGGACCTTCCTCGACGAAGCGTTTCAGTTCCGCCCGCACCAGCTCCACGGCCTCGCTCGCCTGATCACCGCGTGTCTGCAACGCGATACGGAAGGGGCCGGATGCCTCCATGGGACTGAGCCGGCTGGAAACGCCGTAGACCAGTCCGCGCTTCTCGCGCACCTCGGTCATCAACCGCGAGCTGAAACCGCCGCCACCGAGGATGTGGTTGGCCACGTGCAGGGCCGGCCAGCGCTCGTCACCGCGGGCGATGCCGGCATGACCGAGCACGACGTGCGCCTGGGTGGAGGGGAACGCCTTCTCCACCGTGGTCGCCTCCACCATCTGCGGTACCGGGGGCAGGCTCGCGGCCGGGCTGCCGGCGGGCAGGTCCCCGACCAGCTGCTCGGCCAGGTGCCCGGCCCGGGCACGATCGAGGTCGCCGACAATGGCAATGCTGGCGTTGCGCGCGACGTAGTATTCGCGATGAAACGCGCGCAGCTCCTCCCTGCCGATCGCCGCCAGGCTTTCCTCCGTTCCCTCCGGCCGGTGACCGTACGGATGATCGCGGTAGATCGTCCGCCAGAACTCGCGGCCCGCGATCGCGCCCGGCTTCTGCTTCTCGTCCTCGAGATTCGTGAGCTGGCGGTCCCTGAGTCGCTCGATCTCGCCGGCGGGGAACGCCGGCTGTGCCAGCAGCTCGGCCGCGGTCTCGACCACCGGCGCCAGTCGCTGTTCTTCGCTCAGGCTGCGGAACTCGACCCAGCCCATGTCACGGGCCGCACCGGTGGATATCTCGGCGCCGCGCTGCTCGAATGCCGCCGCCAGGGCATCGGTGTCGCGATGCTCGGTACCCGACAGCAGCAGATCACTGACCAGGTGGGCGACCCCGGGATGTTCTCCGTCGCGGGCCGATCCGGCCGCGAATGTCACCTGCACCTCCACCAGCGGGATCTCGCGGGCCTCGACGAACAGCACACGGGCGCCGTTGCCGGTTTCCCATTGCTGGATCTCCGGCATGGCCGCGGCCGGCGTGGCGAAGCACGATGCCGCGAGCAGCAGGCAGGCCCCGACGGGACCGCGGTCAGCGCACATGATCACCCTCCCCGTCTCCATCGGTGGCGGGCATGCCGCGATCGATGCCAACGCCCTCCGGAACCAGCTCGGCCACGGTCAGCGACCGGTCGTCGAGATATTCGCGCGCGACCCGGCGGACATCGTCCGCCGTGACGCGCTCGATGCCCGCCAGGTAGTCCTCGTAGGCGCTCGGGCCGAGCCCGAGGATTTCCAGCCGGCCCATGCGCATGGCCTGGTAGAACATCGAATCACGCTGGAAAACATCCTGCGCCCGGACATTGGTCTTTACGCGCTCGAGCTCGGCGGCGTCGATGTCGCCATCCCTGAGCTTGTCGATCTCCGCTCGCAACGCCTCCTCCAGCGCGTTCACATCCCGATCGTCTCTCGGCGTCCCGCTGATGCTGAACAGCGTTTCGCCGCGGGCCAGAGGCGAATAGCCGGCGCCGGCACTCGCCGCCACCTGGCCGCCACGCACGACGTTGGTCTCGATGCGGGCGCTGCGTCCGCCGTCGAGGATGCCGGCCAGCACATCCAGCGCATAAGCATCCTCCGGCTCCGCCGCGCTCGTCAGCGAAGGAACGCGCCAGCCCATGGCCAGGTACGGCAGGGTCGCCGGGGCATGCACCCGCAGGCGTGTCTCGCCGCGCGCTTCCAGCTCCGCGACGTCGATGCGCGCCGGCGGCGAGACCGGCTCGAGCGGTCCGAAATGCTTGCGCGCCAGCCGGCGCACCTCGTCGGGATCGACATCGCCCACCACGACCAGGATGGCGTTGTCGGGACCGTAGTAGTGCCGATACCAGCGCTCGAGATCGGCGAGCTCCATCGCTGCGAGATCGGCGGGCCAGCCGATGATCGGACTGCGTGCCGGCGAGGACGGATAGGCGGCCGCGCGCAGGCGTTCCCAGGTGAGCGAGCGCGGGTTGTCCTCCACCCGCTGGCGCCGCTCCTCCCGCACGACCCGCCGCTCGCGGGCGAACTCTTCCGGATCGAGGCGCAGATCGGCCATGCGGTCCGCCTCCAGCCGCAGGCAGAGCTCCAGGTGCTCGTTCGCGATGCGCTGGAAATAGGCCGTGTACTCGCGCCCGGTGAAGGCATTGTCGCTGCCGCCGTGACGGGCGATGATCTCGGAGAACTCGCCCGGGCCGAGCTCGTCCGTGCCCTTGAACATCATGTGCTCGAGCACGTGGGAGACGCCCGTGACGCCGCGATGCTCGTCGATGCTGCCGACCCGGTACCAGACCTGCGACACGACCACGGGGGCCCGCCGGTCCACTCGCACGAGAACCTTCATCCCGTTGTCGAGCTCGTAGCGGTGGATCCCGGCCGCGCCCGCCGGCCCCGTCACGGCAACGGCGGCAATGGCAAGCGAGACGAGCATGATTCGCAGCATCGTTTGTTCCCCGGTCATCGGACGGCTGGTAGCATACAGTTCTCGCTCCGGCAACGTCGTCCGGCGCCGTGTCGGCGGCCAGTCCCGAAGCCTAGTGATGTCCGGCCGGCCGGACAACGACCGCGGCATTACGGCTCGGTAATCTCCGTGGTGTCGCGTTTTCCTTTGCCCGTCGAGTGTGGATCCGGATGCGTCTTTTCGGCCTGTTCAAGCGCAAGACGGCGGATGACACCGCCGGCGAGGAACGTGAAGCCCTCGACCAGGGCCTTGCCAGGACCCGTTCGCGGCTCGGCGGCGGCCTGCGCGCGCTGTTCGGCGGCCGCGGTCTCGATGACGAACTGCTGGAACGGATCGAGGAGGAGCTGCTGCTGGCGGATGTCGGCGTCAGCGCCACCCGCCTGATCACGGATACCCTGCAACGCGAAGCCAGGCGCGCCCGCGATGCGGGAGAAGTGCGCACCGTATTGCGGCGCACGCTGATCGATCTGCTGCGGGTCGAGGAAACACCGGCCGCGCAACCAGCCGACGGATCGCCGTGGATCATGCTGGTCGTCGGCGTCAACGGCTCCGGCAAGACCACCACGATCGGCAAGCTTGCGCTGCGGCTGCGCAACGCCGGCCATTCGGTACTGCTGGCGGCCGGTGACACCTTCCGCGCCGCCGCGATCGAACAACTGCAGCAGTGGGGCGAACGGGTGAAGGTGCCGGTCGTGGCCCAGCCCGGCGGAGCCGATGCGGCCGCCGTGATCCACGACGCCATCGCCAGCGCGCGCGCGCGCGGCATCGAGGTGGTCCTCGCCGATACCGCCGGCCGCCTGCACACCCAGTCGAACCTGATGGAGGAACTGCGCAAGATCCGTCGCGTGATCAACCGCTTCGACGAGAGCGCGCCGCACGAGACCCTGCTGGTGGTCGATGGCGGCTCGGGACAGAATGCACTGGCACAGGCGCGCCAGTTCGGGGAAGCGGTCAACGTCACCGGCGTTGCGCTGACCAAGCTCGACGGCACGGCGAAGGGCGGCGTCGCGTTCGCGATTGCCCGGGAAACCGGCCTGCCGATCCGCTTCGTCGGCGTCGGCGAGAAACCGGAGGACCTGCGCCCCTTTGACCCCGAGGCCTTCGTCGATGCCTTGCTGGGGAACGAAGCCTTGGTGGAAGAAAGACGAACCACGAATGAACACGAATGAACACGAATGCTGCCGCTCGCGCACTCAAGCATGTCGGAGCAAAGCCGGCACGCTTTACTCGCATGCAGGTTCTGAAAGAACCACAAAATGATTGCGGCTGATCCGTTTCTCCGCACGCCGAACCGAATGGATGATTTTGTGTTCATCTTGTGTCCATTTTGTGGTTCCCTGCGTGTCCCCACGGCTCTCAGACCTAACAGCGGAGCTCCGACACGCTTGCCGTTGATGGACGGCAGCATTACTCGGCGCATCCCTGCGCCTCGCCCCTTCGGGGCTGGCGTGAAGATTCGCTCCCGGCGAATCTTTCGTGTTCATTCGTGTTCATTCGTGGTTCCAGTTTCCGTGGTTTCGGCTATACAGACATGATCCGCTTCGACCACGTCAGCAAGCGCTACCCGGGCCAGAAGGATGCGCTGTCGGACATGAGCCTGCATCTGCCGAAGGGCGAGATGGCGTTCCTGACCGGGCATTCCGGGGCCGGCAAGTCGACGCTGCTGAAGCTGATCGCGCTGATCGAGCGGGTCACCCGCGGCACGCTGCTGATCGACAACATCAACCTGGCGAAGCTGCCGCGCCGCCGCATCCCGTGGCTGCGCCGCCAGATGGGGATCGTGTTCCAGAATCACCAGTTGCTGTACGACCGCACCGTGTTCGACAACGTCGCCCTGCCGCTGGTGGTTGCCGGCTACCGTTCCGGCGAGCTCAGCCGGCGCGTGCGGGCGGCGCTGGACAAGGTGGGTCTGCTCGACAAGGAAAGACAGATGCCGATCACCCTGTCAGGCGGCGAGCAGCAGCGGGTGGGCATCGCGCGCGCCGTGGTCCACCGTCCACAGTTGCTGCTGGCCGACGAGCCGACCGGCAATCTCGACCCGGATCTGTCGCGCGAGATCATGGACCTGTTCGTCCAGTTCAACTCCGTCGGCGTCACGGTGCTGGTGGCGACCCATGACATCGCCCTGACCGAATCCTACGGTCTGCCCGTGATCTCGCTGGCCAACGGCCGGCTCTCGCGCGACGACTTCACGGAGCGGCGCGATGGCCGCTAGGAACGAGGGGCGGCGCAAGGCGAAGGCCACGAGTCGCCGGCAGCGTCCGGGAGGCGGGCTCGGCGCGCGACCGGCCGCGTGGCTGCAGGAGCATGCACGGGCCGCCCTCGGCAGCCTCGGCCGCCTGTGGCGCAGCCCGGCCGCCAGTCTCCTGACCGTCGCCGTGATCGCCGTGGCGCTGGCACTGCCGGGGGCTCTGTGGCTGCTGCTGAAGAATACCCAGCGGGCAACCGGCGGCTGGGACGCCGGCGCCCAGGTGTCGGTCTATCTCGAGCCCGGCCTCGATGCCGCCGCGGTCGATGCAGCGGCGGCCCGCATCGCCGAGCGCGAGGATGTGCGTGTCATCGAGCGCATCGACGCCGACCGGGCGCTCGCGGAGTTCCGCGAACTGGCCGGATTCGAGCAAGCCCTGGAAGCGCTGGAGAGCAATCCGCTGCCGGCCGTGATGGTGCTGGAACCGGCGGCCGGCACGCCGCGCTCGACCGCTTCGCTCGAGTCCCTTGCGCGGCAGTTGCAGGACATCGACGGTGTCGACCAGGCGAGACTCGATCTCGAATGGGTGGAACGGTTGTACGCACTGCTGGCGGTGATCGAGCGCGGCGTGACCCTGCTGGCCCTGCTGCTCTTCGCCGGCGTACTGCTGATCGTGGGCAATACCATCCGGCTCGACATCCTCAACCGGCGCGACGAGATCGAGGTCACCAAGCTGATCGGCGCGAGCGATGCCTTCATCCGGCGACCGTTCCTCTACGGCGGCCTGTGGTACGGCCTCGGCGGGGCCGTCAGCGCCTGGCTGCTGCTCGCCGTCACGCGCGCATTGCTGTCCGGACCCGTCGGCCGGCTGGCCGCGGCCTACGGCAGCCAGTTCCGTCTCGACGGCCTGACGCTGGCCGAGACCGGCTTCCTGATCGCCCTCGGCGCGGGTCTCGGCTGGGTCGGCTCCTGGCTCGCGGTCGGCCGCCACCTGCGGGCCATCGAACCGGGTTGAGCGCGCCCCCCGCGGCCGGGAACTTTGCAGGGGTTTAGCAGTCACAGGCCCAGAGTGCTAAAATAGCCCCAGTTTCGGAACACAGATAACGGAGGCATGCTCGATGAGCACGGCCCTGCTTGCAGTAGAATCCAACCGCCTTCCCGCCGTCACGGGCGACCTGAACGGCTATCTGAATGCCGTCCAGCAACTGCCCGTGCTCGAGTACGAGGAGGAACAGCGGCTGGCCCGGCGCTGGCGCGAACAGGAGGACCTCGAGGCCGCACGCCAGCTGATCCTGTCGCAGCTGCGCTTCGTGGTCCACATCGCGCGCGGCTACACCGGCTACGGTCTGCCGCTGGCCGACCTCATCCAGGAAGGCAACATCGGCCTGATGAAGGCCGTCAAGCGCTTCGATCCGGATGTCGGCGTGCGCCTGATCTCGTTCGCCGTCCACTGGATACGGGCGGAAATCCACGAATACGTCATCCGCAACTGGCGCATCGTCAAGGTGGCCTCGACCAAGGCCCAGCGCAAGCTCTTCTTCAAGCTGCGCTCGGCCAAGACCCGGCTCGGCTGGTTCACCCGCGAGGAAGTCGAGGCCGTCGCCAGGGACCTCGGTGTCGAGCCGCGTACCGTGCTGGAGATGGAGTCGAGGCTGAGCAGCCATGACACCTCCTTCGATGCGCCGACCGATGCCGACGAGGACGAGCAGTTCTCGCCCTCCTCCTGGCTGCAGCAACCGGAGAGCGATCCGGCACTGCTGCTCGAGCGCAGCGATCAGGATGACTACCAGCACGACCGGCTGCATGCCGCGCTGACGCAACTGGACGAGCGCAGCCAGGCAATCCTGCGCGAACGCTGGCTCGGCGAGAACAAGGCCACGCTGCAGGAACTGGCCGACCGCTACGGCGTATCCGCCGAACGCATCCGCCAGGTCGAGGTGAACGCGATGAAGAAGGTCCGCAAGGCGATGACCATCGAAGCCTGAGAGAGCCTCACCCATCCATCCCTTTCCGACGCCCGGCATGGCCGGGCGTTTTCATTTTCTTTCCACGCTCTGCGCCAGGCCTCTCGCAAAGGCGCGAAGACGCCAGGCACACCACGCCAGGATGGCAGATAAAAGGATGTGTTGCCTTGCGGGGCTGTCAAGTGCCGGGATATCCGTCACGCCCGGGAGTCGCTGACACCGCCGCCCGTCCTTTCCTGCCATCTGCCATCTGCCGACTGCCATCTCTCTTCCCGTCGCCGGACTCGAAAGCATCAGCCGAAGATCATGTCCCGGACCACGGGCAGGTAGTGATCGACCAGCAGGGCGGCGAACAAGCCCATGAGGTAATTGATCGAGAACACGAACGTGCGCATCGCCTGACCCGCCGGTGCGTGACGATACAGGCGCCAGGCATGCCGCAGGAAACCGATGTCGAGCACGACGGCAGCGAACAGATAGAGCAGCCCGCTCATGCCCGCCAGCCACGGCAGCAGCGTCACCACCACCAGCAGGATCGTGTAGAGAAGTATGTGCAGCCGGGTCAGTGACTCGCCATGCGTGACCGGCAGCATGGGGATGTCGACGCCGGCGTATTCGTCGCGCTTGTGCAGGGCCAGCGCCCAGAAATGCGGCGGCGTCCAGACGAAGACAATCAGGAACAGCAGCAACGCATGAGCGTGCACTTCGCCGGTGACGGCGGTCCAGCCGAGAACCGGCGGCATGGCGCCCGCGGCACCGCCGATGACGATGTTCTGCGGTGTGGCCCGTTTCAGGTAGAGGGTATAGACGACCGCGTAGCCGATCATCGAAGCGAAGGTCAGCGTTGCCGTGAGCACGTTGACGCCGGCGGCGAGGATGAACATTGCCAGGGCGGCCAGCACAGCGGAGAAGGCGATGCTGCGGGATTCGTCAAGCGCCCCGCTGGGCAGCGGCCGCCGGTCGGTTCGCCGCATGCGGGCATCGGCCTCGCGGTCCATGACATGATTCAGGGCGGCGGCGGCGGCCGATGCCATGCCGATCCCCAGCGTGCCCAGCAGCAGTGACTGCGGCGGCACCAGGCCGGGTACCGCCAGGAACATCCCCACCAGCGCCGTGAACACCAGCAGCGCCACCACCTTCGGCTTGCACAATTCGAGGTAGGCCCGCCAGTTGGCGAACTCGGACACGGTACGGGTCAGCGCGTGAATCATCGACGGTCCGTCACTGGCGGGAAGGGGAACGGTAGAGCATGCAGGTGAAGGCCACCAGGGCCGCCAGCAGCAGCGCGGCGCCGCCATTATGGGCGGTGGCGACGGGCAGGGGAAGCAGCCACCACACGTTGGCCAGGCCGAGGCCGAGTTGCAGGATCAGCAATGACAGCAGGCCCGCACCGGCGCGCCGCAGATTGCGGTCATGACCACGGCGCAGGCAGACGAGTGCCAGTGCACCGATCACCAGCACGACCACGATTGCACCCAGCCGGTGACTCAGATGAATGGCCGTGCGGGCAGGCCCCTTGAGGATGCCGCCCTCGTAATCGATGCCGAGGCCGTGCCAAGGGATGAACGCGCTGGCAAAGTCGGTCTCGGGCCACCATTGCCCCTGGCACGTGGGCAGATCCGGGCACGCCAGTGCCGCGTAGTTGCTGCTGGTCCAGCCGCCCAGCGCGATCTGCACCAGCAGAACCGCCAGCGCCAGCCCGGCGAAGCGGCGCAGCCGGCGCGGATGCGGCAACAACGGTGGTGCACGGGTATGCGAGAGCGCGAGCCAGACCAGCAGCGCGAGCAGAACCATCCCGCCGAGCAGGTGCGTCAGAACGATCAGCGGTTTCAGCAGCAGGGTTACCGTCCACATGCCGAGCAGTGCCTGCAGTACGACCAACGCGGCGATGACGATGGGCAGAACCACCGATGTGCCGCGTCGACGCCGCCGCCAGGCGACGAGGGCAATGGCCAGTATCAGCAGGCCCAGTGCGCCGGCAAAGTAGCGGTGGACCATCTCCTTCCAGGCCTTGGCCGTATCCACCGGCCGTTCCGGGAAGGCACGGTTGGCGGCCTCGATTTCGGCCTCGTCCCGCGGCACGTCCAGTTGTCCGTAGCAGCCCGGCCAGTCGGGACAGCCGAGACCGGCATCGGACAGGCGTACCCAGGCACCGAGCACGATCACGCACAGCGCGAGCACGGCGGCGATGGCGGCCAGGCGGCCGATGAGCGGGTCACTGTGCATCTTTCAGTCCGGGCTGGATGCCAACCGTCCGGGACATTCCTTCAGCTTGCCCAAGGGGCCTCGCAGGGACTCCGGACTCGCAAGGTGCGTAGTGAAACAAAACGGACAACAATCCATTTTCTTCATCTTCTCTGCGCTCTCTGCGCCTCAGCGAGACATTTCAAGCACGGACAACAGAATCTCGCAGAGGCGCAGAGAACGCAGGGATTGATGGAATGCATATCATGCATTTTCTGTATCCCTTCACATTCCTTGCGAGCCTGGCGCCTTTGCGAGATCCCCTTCGCATGCGGTCAACCGACACGCGACAGCTTGAGCAGCTTTTCCAGGTCCTCGAGGATGCCGTCGGGCTCGACATCGGCATCGAAACGCAGCATGAGGTTGCCCAGCGGGTCGATCAGCAGCACGGTTTCTGCGTCGACATCGTTCGGCAACTGGCGCCGCAACGGATCGTCCGGCGTCGCGGCCAGCACGGTCAGCCGTGGATGTTCATCCAGAACCTCATCGAGCCCGGCGGCATCCGTTCCCCGCGAAGCCAGCGCCAGCCGTTGCACGCGCCCCTGATCCTTCCCAAGCGCAGTGTGGATCTGACGGGTGAAATAGAGCCGTTCACGGCAATCGGCGCCGCACCGATCCTCGATCACGTGTACCAGCGTCCATCGCCCGCGCAGGTCCTCCAGGCCATAGCTGCGATCCGAATCGGGGCGTGCAAGCTCGAACGGCTCCAGCGGCCGGGCCGGTTCGACCAGGCTGCCGTGCGCGGCCGCGGACGGGGCGGTCTGCGGAGCGAGGCTGTACCAGGCCACCGCCAGCAGTACCGGGCCGGCGAACAGGGCCACCACGGCAACGAATTTCCAGCGCCCGCGGGCGACGCTGTCCGGCGACCGTTCGCTCATGCGCGTTCTCTCCTCTTGCGACGACACCACAACACGGCGGCGACCACGACCACGGTCAGCGCCAGGGCGAACCACTGCACCGCGTAACCGACATGCCGCATCGGACCGAAGGCGGGTGTCAGCGGGCGCGACTCCAGCGCCCAGGGCAGGCTCGGGTCGAGCCGGATGACCGCCGGCAACAGATCCCGGCCCAGGGTACTGCCGAGCGCATCAAAGTCGATCCGTGTCACCAGCCGCGGCCAGCCGCCTCCTTCCCGCGTCACCGCCGGGCCCAGGGCGAAACCGGGCGACGGACGCCACAGTCTCCCCCGTGCCTCGACCTCGCCTTCCAGCGCCAGGCGGATCGGACGAGCCGGCTCGCGTTCCGCGGTGGCCGGGACCCAGCCCCGATCAACCAGGATCGTGTCGCCGTTGCCTCGCACCAGCGGCACGAGTACGTCGAACCCCACCCGCCCGTCGTGGATGCGATTGTCCAGCAGAAACTGATGCTGCCCGCGCAACTCACCGGTTACCCGGACACGCCTGTATGCGAGCTCCGCGAATTCCCCGGCGTCGGCGGGCAGGGCAGTGACCGGTGCTCGTTCGCCCCGTTCGAGCGCGGCCACGATCTCGCCCTTCTCCCGGGCCCGATCGAGCTGCCATACCCCCAGGCCGGCGAACAGGGCCGTTGCAGCCACGGCCGCACACAATGGCAGCCAGTACGGACGCCGGCGGCTCATGCCCCGCTCCCGGAATCGGTCTCGGCAGGGCGAGTCATGCGATACAATGAATGTTCATTCTCTCACCCGGATACCCCGTGGCGATCAAGATCGTGGTCGTGATCCTGTTCCTGGTGATCCTCGCCAGCCTGGGCTCCGGGCTGCTCTTCATGCTGCGGGACGATGCCGGTTCGGATCGCGCCGTCAAGGCGCTCACCTGGCGGATCTCCCTCTCGATCGCGGCCTTCCTCCTGCTTCTGGTCGGCGCCTGGATGGGCTGGATCGAGCCCAACCCGGCGTGACGCCGGCGGCGCAAGGCGGAGCCTGTCCGCGCGAATTCCGGCAGCGCCGGGAATTCCATGAAAAAGGCGCCGCCCCGGGGGCCGGCGCCCTCGCTACTGTCCGGCTCCGTGTCCGTCAGAGCCAGTAGACGAACATGAACAGGCCGAGCCAGACCACGTCGACGAAGTGCCAGTACCAGGCTACCGCCTCGAAGGCGAAATGCCCCCGGGGGGTGAAATGCCCCTTCATCGCGCGCAGGGTGATGATGATCAGCATGATCGCACCCAGCGTCACGTGGAACCCGTGGAACCCGGTGAGCATGTAGAAGGTCGAGCCGTACACTCCGCTGCCGAGGGTCAGATTCAGATCCGTCCAGGCATGGCCGTATTCGTACCCCTGCAGGCTCACGAACAGCACGCCCAGCAGCCAGGTCGCCGTCAGCCACATCACCAGCGGACCACGCCGACTCTGTTTCAGCGCCCAGTGCGCGAACGTCACGGTCACGCCCGAGGTCAGCAGGATCGCCGTGTTCAGGGCGGGGATTCCGCCGGCACCGACGATCCCGAAATCTCCGCCGACCCCGGCCGGGCCGTTGGTCGGCCAGGCCGTGGAGAACGCCTCGTGCAGCAGGGCATTGGTGGCGGCGCCGGTGCCCTCGCCGCCGAGCCAGGGCACCGAATAGATGCGGGCATAGAACAGGGCACCGAAGAAGGCGGCGAAGAACATCACCTCGGAGAAGATGAACCAGCCCATTCCCATGCGGAACGAGCGATCCTCCCAGTCCTTGTAGTAACCGCTCTCCGATTCATGAATGACCGTACCGAACCAGCCGAACATCATGCCCAGCGTGATCGCCAGGCCGACGAGCATGACGACCAGCCCCGAATCGGCGCCGTTGAGATAGACGGCGAAACCGCCGAGCAGCGTCGTCAGGCCGATCGAGCCGAGGATCGGCCAGTGGGTCCCGTGCGGTACGTAGTAGTGGCCGGGTGAGGCTGCTGTCATTGTCGTTGTCCCCTGAAGCGGGCGGCTCAGCGCGCCGCCGTCACCATGATGAAGGCGATGTAGATCGCGATCGCCACGCCCGCGAGCGACAACGCGGTGAGAATCACCGCCCGCCGCTGCCGCGGTGTCTTGCGCTCGGTGACCATGCCGGCGTCATTTGACCTCGGGCTGGACTTCGAACGAGTGATACGGCGGTGGCGACGGCAGTGTCCACTCGAGGCCTTCCGCCCCCTCCCAGACCTTGTCGGAAGCCTTCTGGCCGCCACGTATGCACTTGATCACCAGCCACAGGAACAGCAGTTGCGACAGGCCATACCCGAAGGCGCCGATCGTGGAAATCATGTTGAATTCGGCGAACTGCAGCGAATAGTCCGGAATCCGGCGCGGCATGCCGGCCAGACCGACGAAATGCTGCGGGAAGAACAGCACGTTGACGAAGATCGCCGACAGCCAGAAGTGCCACTTGCCGAGCTTCTCGTCGTACATGTGGCCGGTCCACTTCGGCAGCCAGAAATAGACGCCGGCGATGATCGCGAAGATCGCGCCCGGCACCAGCACATAGTGGAAGTGAGCGACCACGAAATAGGTGTCATGGTACTGGATGTCGGCCGGCGCGATGGCCAGCATCAGGCCCGAGAAGCCGCCGATGGTGAACAGGATGACGAACGCCACGGCGAACAGCATCGGCGTTTCAAAGGTCATTGCCCCCTTCCACATGGTCGACACCCAGTTGAATACCTTCACGCCGGTGGGCACCGCGATCAGCATGGTCGAGAACATGAAGAACAGCTGTCCGGCCAGCGGCATGCCGACGGTGAACATGTGGTGTGCCCAGACGATGAACGACAGGAACGCGATCGATGCAGTGGCGTAGACCATCGCGCTGTAACCGAACAGCGGCTTGCGCGCGAACGTCGGGATCACGTGCGAGATGATCCCGAACGCCGGCAGGATGAGAATGTAGACCTCGGGGTGCCCGAAGAACCAGAAGATGTGCTGGTACATGACCGGGTCACCGCCGCCGGTGGCGCTGAAGAAGGTCGTGCCGAAGAACTTGTCCGTGAGCAGCATCGTCACGGCACCGGCGAGCACCGGCATCACCGCGATCAGCAGGTAGGCGGTAATGAGCCAGGTCCACACGAACAGCGGCATCTTCATCAGGGTCATGCCGGGTGCACGCAGATTGAAGATGGTGGCGATGATGTTGATCGCCCCCATCACCGAGGATATGCCCATCAGGTGGATGGCGAAGATGGCAAAGGGAAACGCGCTGCCGGTCTGCAATACCAGCGGTGGGTAGAGTGTCCAGCCCGCCGCCGGCGCCCCGCCCGGCAGGAACAGGGTCAGCAGCAGCAGGCCGAAGGCGAAGGGAAGAATCCAGAAGGACCAGTTGTTCATGCGCGGCAACGCCATGTCGGGCGCGCCGACCATCATCGGGATCAGCCAGTTGGCGAGACCGACGAAGGCGGGCATGACGGCGCCGAAGATCATGACCAGCGCATGCATTGTGGTCATCTGGTTGAAGAAGTGCGGATCAACCAGCTGCAGGCCGGGCTGGAACAGCTCGGCCCGGACGATCAGGGCCATCAACCCGCCGACGAAGAACATCGCCAGCGACCAGAGCAGGTACAGGGTGCCGATGTCCTTGTGATTGGTCGTGAAGAGCCAGCGCTTGGCGAACCCGATGAAACCCGGCTCGTAGTGGGGTCCGTGCTCGTCGTGGTGATGGTCGTTCTCGGGAATCACTGCACTCATGATCGGCTCCTGGAAACCTGTAGTCGCGCGGGCCCCTGCTACTGCCGCTCGGCGACGAGCTCTTCGTCACCGGCCCCGGCACTCGCCTGCGCCTGCCGCTGGCTCTCGAGCCAGTCCTCGAATTCGTCCCGCGGTACCGCCTTGACCACGATCGGCATGAATCCGTGGCCGCGACCGCACAGCTCGGCACACTTGCCGCGGTAGGTTCCCGGTTCCTCGATATAGGCCCAGTTGGTGTTGATGTACCCCGGAATGGCGTCCTTCTTGACCGAGAGCGCCGGCACCCACCAGGAATGAATCACGTCATTCGACGTATGGTGGAAACGCACCTTGGTATCGACCGGCAGAACCAGCGGATTGTCGACGTCGATCAGGTAGGCTTCGTCCTTTTCCTGCTGGTTGAGAATCGCCTCGCGCGGTGTCGACAGGTCGCTGAAGTAGGCGACATCCTCGCCGAGGTAATCATAGTGCCACTTCCACTGGTAGCCGGTAACCTTGACCGTGAGTTCCGCCTCGCTCGCATCCTCCATGGTCACCATTACCCGGGCTGCCGGGACGGCCATGGCGATCAGGATCAGGAACGGCACGATGGTCCATGCGATCTCCACCTTGGTGCTCTCGTGCCACTGCGCTGCCTCGTGCCCCTTCGACTTGCGGTGGTGGACCAGCGACCAGACGATCACGCCGAACACGACCACGCCGATCAGCACGCAGATCAGGAAGATCAGCATGTGCAGGTTGTAGACCTCGCGGCTGAGGGGTGTAACGCCGGTCGGCATGTTCACGGCCCAGTCGGCGCGGGCCATGCCAGCGAAGCCGAACACCAGCCCCGCGGCGGCGGCTGCCCTGCAGATGAATGGCCGCATACCCTCTGTTCTCCCGCTCTGGTGGATCCGTCCCCGGTTGCGCGTCCGGGTGACACAATACGCACGTACCTGCATTCACGCCGCGTGCCGTGTACCGGCGCCGGTCTCTTGCCGACCGCGGGGAGTCCGTTGACACCGGTTCGCAGACCGGGCTCGCCCAGCGGGCAATGCTAGCGCATGCCCCTGTCCCGCTCAATCACTGCGCCGCCCACGCAGGCCGCCGATGGCATCGAGAGGTACGGCGAATTCGCCCGCGTCCCCCGTCCCGGGACGCGCCATCACGGCGCCCCAGGCGTGCCCGTACACCACTTCCCAGGAGGCCCGTGGCCGTCCGTCCTCGCCGCGAGCCGGGTAGGACGATTCGAGGCGCTGCATCACGCCGCGCCCGGTCAGCCCGCGCGCGCGACCAGCGGCCGCGTTGCCCGCGCCGATCGACTTGATCGAGCGCATCAGCTCGCGCAGGTCGGAATAGCTTCGCGAGAGGCGGTCGACATCCATTACCGGATCGCGCAGACCGGCCCCCAGCAGGGCATCACCGACATCATGCATGTCGGGGAACCGATTGACGTGGACTCCGTCATCCACCGATTCCCAGGCGGAGCGGAGTTCCATCAGCGTATCCGGTCCGAACGACGAGAACATCAGCACACCATCGGGCCGCAGCACGCGCCGCAGTTCGGCGAACAGGGCGGGCAGATCGTCGATCCACTGAAAGGCGAGATTCGAGAACAGCAGATCGACACTGGCATCGGCAACCGGCAATCTATTCAGATCGCCGCACCGGGGAAGCGGCCGGCCGCGCGGCCACCAGCCGCGACGAAACTCGCGCAGCATCGAGGGGGCGAAATCGATGCCGCAGACCGTGGCCCGCCGATACATGCGGGCCAGTGCGCGCGAGGCATGACCGGGGCCGCAACCGAGATCGAGCACGTGACGGGGATCGATTTTCACGCCGGCGAGGCGCTCGAGCAGCTCGTCGGCAATCTCGCGCTGCAGCCCGGCATTGCGCTCGTAGCCCGCTGCCGCGCGATCGAAGGCGCGCCGCACGACCTGCGCATCGAGCCGGCTGGTGAAGATTTCGGTCAAGCAATTCCCTCCGTCAGGGCTTCGAGCACGGTCCGGGGATGGGACAGGAACGGTGCATGGCCGGCGCCGTCGACGACCTGCACCCGGATGCCGAACCGCGCAAGCGACTCGCCCACCGCCGCCGGAATCAGCGGGTCGGCACCTCCGAGCACTGCCCGTACCGGGCATGATAACCCGGCGGCGGCGGCGCGCAGGTCGGTGGCACGCAAGAGTTCCAGGCCGGCGCTCAGGGTTGCCGTTTCCGGCAGGCCGTCGCGCTCCGCGCGCGAACGCAGCTCGCGCAGCACGGCGCGCGCACCCTCGCTTCCGGCCAGCTGGAACGCCAGAAAACGCCGGTGCGCCCCGGCAGGGTCGTCCGCCACCGCGTCGGCGAATGCCCGCAGCGATGCCGGGTCCATGCCGGGCCAGTCCGTATCCGCGGTGAAACGGGGCGTGGCGGCCAGCAGATCGACGGCAGCCACCGCGGCCGGCTCGTGATCCGCCGCCGCCAGCGCCACCAGCCCCCCCAGCGACCAGCCGAGCCAGCGAGCCGGACGCGGCACGGCGGCCAGCACGGCCGCCGCCAGCGTGACCGGATCACTGGAGCGATCGGCAGCACTGCTGCGCCCCCAGCCCGGGAGGTCCACCACCAGGACCCTGCGGTCCGTGGCGAGTGCCTGCGCGAGCGGGTCCATGACCGAGCCACCGAATCCCCAGCCGTGCAGCAGCACCCAGGGTGGCCGCGCGTCGCCGCACGGACCGAATTCGCGCATGTTGAGGTGCATGGCCTCGCACTCCGAATGTCCGCCGTCCGCCGCGGCCCGTTACAATCGTTCCACCGCCGACCGGAGTGATCCCGTACCGTGACCGCCGCGCTCCTGCCGAACCTCCTCGTGATCGTGGCCGGTTACCTGCTGGGTTCGGTCTCGGCGGCCATCCTGGCCTGCCGGGCGCTCGGCCGGACCGACCCGCGCACCACCGGCTCGCGCAATCCGGGCGCGACCAACGTGCTGCGGGTCGCCGGGCGCGACGCCGCCGCCCTCACCCTGGCGGGCGACATGCTCAAGGGCGTGGCCGCGGTCCTGATCGCGCGCGCCGTGAGCCCGGATCCGGTGGTCTGGATGCTGGCCGGCGGCGCGGCCTTCCTGGGTCATCTCTATCCCGTGTTCTTCCGCTTCCGCGGCGGCAAGGGTGTCGCCACCGCGCTCGGCTTCCTGCTGGCCGCCACCCCGATCGCCGGCCTGCTGACGGTCGCCACCTGGCTCGCGGCCTTCGCGCTGTTCCGGATCTCGGCCGTGGGTGCGCTGACGGCCTTCGCTCTGGCTCCCTTCTACGTCGGCGCAACAACGGGATCGCCGACGATGGCGACGACCGCGGCCATTGTCACGATCCTGCTGTTCTGGCGCCACCGCTCGAACATCCGCAACCTGATCAAGCGGATCGAGGAGTGAATCCTTCCCCCGGCGCGGCGAGCCCGGCCAGCGACCAGCGCGGCCGGGCAGCCACGCGCCGCGGCGAGGTTTCGCCCGCTGCCAGCCGGCAGGCGCCGGCGTAGGCGATCATCGCCCCGTTGTCGGTACAGAACTCGAATCGCGGAAAATGCAGTGCCACGTCCGGCAGCCGCGCTAGGCATTCGCGCAGGCGCCGATTGGCGCCGACGCCGCCGGCCACCACCAGCCGGCCGCAGCCGGTCTCCTCCAGTGCCCGGCGGCACTTGATGACCAGGGTCTCGACCACCGCCTCCTCGAAACCGCGGGCGATGTCGGCACGCACGCCCGGCTCGTCGCCGGCCGTGGCCAGTGCCTGACGCACCGCCGTCTTCAGGCCGCTGAAGCTGAAGTCCAGTCCCGGCCGGCCGGTCATCGGCCGCGGGAAACGGAACCGTTCCGGATCGCCCTTGCCCGCCAGTTCCGCCAGCGCCGGACCGCCGGGATAACCGAGTCCGAGCAGCTGCGCCGTCTTGTCGAACGCCTCGCCGGCGGCATCGTCCACGCTCTCGCCGAGCATGCGGTAGTCGCCCGGCCCGTCCACGGCCACGAGCTGGGTGTGGCCGCCGGACACCAGCAGGGCGACGAAGGGGAATGCCGGCGGGTCCGGTTCCAGCATCGGCGCCAGCAGATGGGCCTCCATGTGATGCACGCCGAGCACCGGGAGGGCGCGTGCCCAGGCGTAACCCTGGGCCACGGCCGCCCCCACCAGCAGCGCGCCGACGAGGCCCGGCCCTTCCGTGTAGGCCACCGCGTCGATGCCGGTTCGCCCGAGGCCGGCCTCGGCAATCACGCCTTCCATCAGCGGCAGCAACCGGCGAACGTGATCCCGCGAGGCCAGCTCCGGTACCACGCCGCCGTAGTCGGCATGCAGCCCGGCCTGGCTGTACAGGGCGTGCGCACGCAGACCAGCCTCGGTGTCGTACACCGCCACCCCGGTCTCGTCGCAGGAAGTCTCGATACCCAGCACGCGCATGGCCGACAGTGTAGCCGGTCCGTCCAGAACGTGGCGCCAAATCGTTTCATGGCTCAGCCGAGGCCGGGAAGGGGAACACCGAAGGCACCGAAGACACTGACACCAAGGTGTGTAGAGAAATAATTCGTGACCGCCAGCAATTCAGGCAGGGCGTTCCGGGGCACGGTTCGCAGGCAGAAACACGCTCGAGCCCATCCTGTTTCGCGCTTTCGGTGTGTTCGGTGCCTTCGGTGCTTTCAGTGTTCCTGTCGTAGCCGGCTGGATCCGCTGCGGAGGCAGCTGCCCGGGGCATTGCCATGCCGGGCGGTCGTGCTATCATTGCGCGCCTTTCGCGGGAGGTCCGCGAAACGACATCGCAATCCCAAAGGGGTGATCCGGATCCATGCCATCGGTACGCGTACGCGACAACGAGCCTTTCGAAGTGGCCCTGCGCCGTTTCAAGCGCTCCTGCGAGAAGGCCGGCGTCCTCACCGAGACGCGCCGCCGCGAGTTCTACGAGAAGCCGACCGCCGAGCGCAAGCGCAAGCGTGCGGCCGCCATCAAGCGCTACCAGAAGAAGCTGGCGAAGGAACAGCAACGCCGCACCCGCCTGTACTGAGCGCCTTCTCGCCATGACCGGCTCCTCGATCAAGGATCGCCTCGGTGCCGACATCAAGGCGGCAATGAAGGCGGGCGAGAAGGAGCGCCTGGGCGCGCTGCGCATGATCCATGCCGCGATCCGGCAGCGCGAGGTCGACGAACGGCTCGAGCTGGACGACGCCGCCACCCTCGAGGTGCTCGACAAGCAGGCGAAACAGCACCGCGAATCCCTGGAGCAGTACCGCAATGCCGGCCGCGAGGATCTCGCCGCGCGCGAGGAGGCCGAGCTGGCCATCATCGCCGAGTACCTGCCCGAACCCCTCTCCGAAACCGAACTCGATGCACTGATCGAGGAGGCGCTGAGCGAGACCGGGGCCACCTCGATGAAGGACATGGGCCGCGTGATGGCCGCGCTCAAGCCGCGCGCCCAGGGTCGCGCCGACATGGGTTCGGTCTCGGCCCGGGTCAAGGCCCGCCTGGGCTGACATCCTCGTGAGCAAGCCGGTGAACGACCGCCTGCTGCGGGCGCTGGCGCGCGAGCCGGTTGATCGCACGCCCGTCTGGCTGATGCGCCAGGCCGGCCGCTATCTCCCCGAGTACCGCGCGGTACGCGAGCGCGCCGGCGATTTCCTGAGCCTCTGCCGGTCGCCGGAGATGGCCTGCGAGGTCACGCTGCAGCCGGTCGACCGGTTCGATCTGGACGCCGCGATCATCTTCTCCGATATCCTGACCATTCCGCACGCGATGGGGCTCGGCCTGCATTTCGTCGCCGGCGAGGGACCGCGTTTCGAACACCCCGTCCGCAACGAAGGCGATGTCGCGCGGCTGGCGGCACCCGACCCGGAAGACGAGCTCGGATACGTGATGGCGGCCCTGCGGACCGCGCGCCGGGCGCTGGCGGACCGGGTGCCGCTGATCGGCTTTGCCGGCAGCCCGTGGACACTCGCCACCTACATGGTCGAGGGCGGCAGCACCCGCGACTTCAACATCATCAAGACGATGCTCCACGACCGTCCGGACCTGTTGCAGCGGATCATCGACGTGCTGACGACCGCCGTCACGGACTACCTCAATGCCCAGATCGCCGCGGGCGCCCAGGTCCTGCAGATCTTCGACACCTGGGGCGGCGTTCTGGAGCCGTCCGCCTACCGACGATTCTCGCTCGCACCCATGGCGCGCATCATCGACGGCCTCGCGCGCGAGCACGAGGGACGCCGCGTGCCGGTGATCCTGTTCACCAAGCACGGCGGGCAGTGGCTGGAGGACATCGCCGACAGCGCCTGTGACGCCATCGGCCTCGACTGGACCACCGACATCGGCGAGGCCCGGCACCGGGTCGGTGACCGGGTTGCCCTGCAGGGCAACCTCGACCCCGCCGTGCTGTTCTGCGAGGAGGCCACCGTGCGGCGCGAGACACGGGCGGTGCTGGAGCGCTTCGGCCGCGGCCCGGGGCACGTGTTCAACCTGGGCCACGGCGTGCAGCCGGGGGTCGATCCCGAGCGGGTGGCGGCGTTGGTGGCGGCGGTGCGGGAGTAGGTTGGGCCGGACCCGGAGGCCCCACACATACCCGGCGCCTGTTTGGGCCGCGGGCGCGGCCCCACCCACAACCCGT
>CAYZHJ010000022.1:0-4609 GCA_964478305.1 uncultured Ectothiorhodospiraceae bacterium | reverse complement strand
GGGGGGGGGGTGGGGGGGGTGTGGGGGGGGGGGTGGGTTTTTTTGTGGGCCGCCCGCCGCCGCCCAACAACTTCCGGGGGTTTTGTTGGCCCGCCGGCGTGGCCCCAACCTACAAGCCTTCCCGCTCCACCAGGTCTTCCACCTCGTCAATATTCGCCCGCGCCATTGGCCGCCCGTCCACCGGCGAACGCGGCGCCTCCCGCGGCGCCGCCTCGGGGAACACGATCAGTCGCAGCGGCTGGCCCTCGGGGTTGATGCGATAAACCGGCAGTTCGTGCAGCCGGTTGCCGCCGAAACGTCCCTGCCAGCTGTCGAGTTCCCAGGGGATGTGGTGATCGTAGAGGAAAGTGGCGATCCGTTCCGGTGGATCGACGAACAGATGCAGGCTGATTTCGGTCTCCGCGGCGGCGGTACCCCGCAGCACCGCACCTGCCAGCCGTGGCTGGAACGCTTCGAGCAGTCGCATGGTCTGCAGTGCGATGTGGCGCTTGCGGGCGAGCCAGCGCGGCTGTTCGTCGGCCTGGAACAGCGCCTGATAGGCACGCAACTCGGCCTCGATCTCGTCGTTGCGCGGCAGGCGGTGACGACCGGTCACGCCGAGGCTGGCGGCCGCCCGGCTCTTCGCCTCGCCGAAATCATGCACATTGTCCTCGGCCATCAGCCGGGCCGCGACCTGTGCAACCTCGGTGCGCAACCGGATCGCCCCTCGTCCCGCGACATCGGCAATCGGCATCGGATTCCGCTGGCGCCTGCGTGCCACACCCTTTCCCCGCTGGTCGTTGTACTCATCAGGGGACCCCGGATCCGGTCGGAGGCTCCGCGGTACCGGGATGTGCCCCTCGGCGACTGCAAGCCGCCGAGCCCGGGCACCGAAATCGCATTTCACGGCCCGTGTCCGATCAAGGTCGGGATGGCCTTCGATCAGACCCTGCTCAGAACAGCGATCCGGCATCGTCGCCGTTGCCGGGATCGCCGTTGCCGCCATTGCCCGATGCGGGCGGCTCGGGCGCATGCTCGCTGCGGAAGATCTCGAACACCGCATTCTCGGTCCCGGGGCCCGCGTATTCGCCCGACTCCGGGTCGATTCGTACCGTGACCATGCCCGGTGGCAGATCCGGCCAGCGCTCGGGCTTCCCCTCGAGGGCGACACGCATGAAATCGATCCACATGGGCAGGGCCGCCCGTGAGCCCGCCTCTCTCGATCCCAGCGACTCGAGCTCGTCGTAGCCCACCCAGGTGGTGACGACGCGCTCGCCGCCGAACCCCGCGAACCAGGCATCGACCATGTCGTCGGTCGTGCCCGTCTTGCCGCCGAGATCGTCGCGATTCAGCACGCGGGTACGCCGGCCGGTCCCGCGGCGGGCCACGTCCCGCAGAAAGCTGCGCATGATGTAGGCATTGCGGGGCTCGATCACCTGTTCGGCAAAGCGGGGTTTCATGTCCGGCAGCGCAGGACCCGCTTCTCCCTCTCCGCCGTCCGCGGCCTCCGCCGCGGCAGCGCTCTCCTGCCCGTTCTCCGCATCGGCCTCTTCCTGCCCGGTCGACCCCCCGGCCGCCGCTTCCATCTCCTGTTTCAGCTCGCAGGGCTCGCGGCAGGCACGGGCCGGATTGATCAGGTGCAGCACCTCGCCGGTGCCGTCCTCGATCCGTTCGACCAGATGGGGCTCGACGAGGAATCCGCCATTGGCGAGCACGGCATAGCCGCGCGTGAGCTGCAGCGGCGTCAGCGCTGCACTGCCGAGGGCCAGCGTGAGGTCGGCCGGCAGTTG
Organism: uncultured Ectothiorhodospiraceae bacterium; assembly: GCA_964478305.1. Taxonomy (GTDB): domain Bacteria; phylum Pseudomonadota; class Gammaproteobacteria; order XJ16; family Halofilaceae; genus Halofilum. The sequence goes on along the minus strand of CAYZHJ010000022.1, from coordinate 2,840 downwards.
TTCGCGCGGGAAACCGAATCGCTGTACATGGCGGAGCGCATGCGGAATGCCGATGTCGAGCAGCACCCGTATCGATACCAGATTGCGCGAGTGCACCAGCCCCTCGCGCAGGCGTGTCGGCCCGAACACGCGGCCACTGTAGTTCTCCGGCCGCCAGGTGTCCTCGAGCGCCGGATCGTCGAACACGACGGGCGCATCGTTGACCAGCGTCGCCGCTGTATAGCCCTTGGCCAGCGCCGCCGAATAGATGAACGGCTTGAAGCTCGAGCCCGGTTGACGCCGCGCCTGTGTCGCCCGATTGAAACTGCTGCGCTCGAACGAGAATCCACCCGTCAGTGCGCGGATTGCGCCCGTCTCCGGATCCAGCGCCACCAGCGCTCCCTCGACCTGCGGCATCTGCACGAGGCGCAGGGCACCGCCGGACTCGGCCACATGAACCACGTCGCCGACGGCCACGACGTCGCCCGGGCCGTGGGCGGGCTCATCCTCGTCTCCGTCGGCGTCCTCGTCCGCGACGACCCACTCCATGCCCGGCCAGGGCAGGGGGTCGACCCGTCCGCCCCGCCGGTATACCAGGGTTTCCGGGCGCTCCGGATCTTCCGCCCCCGGCTCCTCCCGGGCAGCCTCCTCTTCCGACGCCGGACGCTCGCCGACCGCGATGACCACGGCAGGCTCGATGTTGTCGACCGCGATCAGTTCGGCCAGCCGCGAGTCCATGGCTACCGGGCCCAGCATCCCGTCATCCCCGACTCCGCCCTCGTCCGGTTCCGCCTCCTCGCTGGTCTGCAGGTCCGCGATGCGCTGCTCGAGCGCCTCCGCCTCCGGCAACCGCTGCGGGTCCCATTGCGCCAGGGGACCCGCATATCCCTGGCGTTCCTCGTAGGCGAGCAGCGCCGCCCGCAGCGCGTCCGTGGCCGCCTGCTGCTCCTCGGCGATCACGGTGGTGTAGATGTTGTAGCCGCCTGTATAGGCCTCCTCGCCGAAACGCTCGATCGCCACCTGTCGCGCCATTTCACCGACATAGGGCGCATCGACCTGCAGCGGCGAGCCGTGCGTGGCCGCGGCGACACCCTCGATGCTGGCCAGATCGTAGAACTTGCGGTCGATCATCCCCAGGTCGTGCATGCGCCGCAGCACGTAGTTGCGTCGCTGCAGCGCCCGGGTCGGGTTGCTGATCGGGTTGTAGCTCGACGGAGCCTTGGGCAGTCCGGCGATCATTGCCGCCTCGGGCAGCGTCAGCTCATCGACCTGCTTGCCGTAATAGACCTGTGCGGCCGCACCCACGCCGTAGGCCCGCTGTCCCAGATAGATCTTGTTGAGATACAGTTCGAGGATCTGTCCCTTGTCCAGCTCGCGCTCGATCTTCAACGCGAGGAATATCTCGTTGATCTTGCGCAGATAGGTCTTCTCGCGCGAGAGGAAGAAGTTGCGCGCGACCTGCATCGTGATCGTACTGCCGCCCTGCCCCTTCTCGCCGGTCAGCGCCAGGTTGATCGCGGCGCGGGTCAGGCCCATCCAGTCGACCCCGGGGTGTTCGTGGAAACGATCGTCCTCGGCCGCGATGAAGGCATTCCGGAGTCTTTGCGGGATCTCGTCCAGTGCCAGCGGCTCCCGCCTCTTGGTACCGTAGACCGCCAGCAACTCGCCGTCCCGCGAAAAGACCCGCAGCGGCTCCTGGAGGCGGACATCGCGCAACTGATCGATTTCCGGCAGGTCGGGCGCGAGATACAGATACAGGCCGCCGACCAGCAGCGCCACCGCCGTGATGCCGGCGAGAGCGGTGGCGAACAGCCACTTCAATACGCGCAGCGCGCGTGAGGAACGTGCGGCCATGGAATCCCGGTACAGTCGGACATCGAGTCGAGGGTGTATGGGGCGGCGAGTATACTGCCCCCGCCCCAGGCAAGGCCATGTTCGAGGCTGTCCCGAGCCGAAGAGGCACCATGCCGTGACCACGAATCGACGGCCCGAAGCGGTGCCGGGGCCCGAATGCCGTAGAATGAGACGACGGCGGTGGACAGCCGGCGTTCGATAATGTAGTAATTTGAGAAAGTTGCGACTATTCTTTAAACCAGATTACCATCTATCGCAACAGATGGACGCCGCTCACCGGACAACCTTGTGTTCCTGTTCAAGCCCAAGCAACCGCCGATTCTCGGTATCGACATCAGCTCGACCTCGGTCAAGCTGATCGAGTTGAGTCGTTCCGGCAGCGGTTTCAAGGTCGAGAGCCACGCCGTCGAACCGCTGGCACAGGAAGCGGTCACCGAGAAGGTGATCCAGGATATCGACGCGGTCGGGGAGGCCGTGCGCAAGGCCGTCAAGAAATCCGGCACCAAGGCGAAAGAGGCCGCGGTGGCCGTGCCCGGCTCGGCCGTGATCACCAAGGTGATCACCATGCCCGCCTCGCTGTCCGAGGATGACCTCGAGGGGCAGATTCAACTCGAGGCGGACCAGTACATCCCCTACCCGCTCGAGGAAATCAATCTCGATTTCGAGATCCTCGGCCCCAATTCCGATGACGAGGGCTCGGTGGATGTCCTGCTGGCCGCCTCCAAGAGCGAGAATGTCGAGATGCGTTCGGCGGTCCTGGATCTCGCCGGTCTGAAGGCACGGGCGGTCGATGTCGAGCCCTACACGATCGAGCACGTCTGCAACGCGGTCCCGCAGATGCTGCCCGACGAGGGGGTCGAGCGGACAGTGGCAGTGGTCGACATCGGCGCCACCGTCACCAGCCTCAACGTGATCGACGACCTGAACCTGATCTACACCCGCGAACAGCCCTTCGGCGGCAAGCAGCTGACCGAGGAGATCATGCGCCGCTACGGCCTGTCCTACGA
>CAYZHJ010000021.1:0-28836 GCA_964478305.1 uncultured Ectothiorhodospiraceae bacterium | reverse complement strand
CCGCGTTTGGTGCCGGGAGTGGGACTCGAACCCACATGGTGTCGCCACCACCGGATTTTGAGTCCGGCGCGTCTACCAGTTCCGCCATCCCGGCGCGGGTTGGCAACAGTAATGCGCGTTGCAGCCGCTCGCAACAACTCGCCGCATGCCGGGCCCGCTGCTACCATCGCGCGCCATGCGCGTGACCGACTTTCAGTACGACCTGCCCGAGGAGCAGATCGCCCAGTACCCGCTGCCCGAGCGCAGTGCCTCGCGGCTGCTGGTGCTCGATGGACGCGGTGGCGAGCGCGCGGACCGCATGTTCCGCGAGCTGCCGGAGCTGCTGGCGCCGGGCGATCTGCTGGTGTTCAACGACACGCGCGTGTTTCCGGCGCGGCTGCGCGGCCGCAAGCAGGGCTCGGGCGGCCGGGTCGAGGTGCTGATCGAGCGCCTGCTCGATGACCGGACGGCGCTGGCGCATGTGCGGGCGAGCAAGTCGCCGAAACCCGGCACCGTGCTGGAGCTGACCGAAGGCGAGTTGCGGGCGGAAGTCGCGGAGCGCCGTGACGATCTGTTCCTGCTCGACTTCGGCCCGGGCGAGCCGCTGCTGGCGCGGCTGGAGCGTTGTGGCGAAGTGCCGCTGCCGCCCTACATCGAGCGTGCCGCCGACGACACGGACAGCGAGCGCTACCAGACGGTTTACGCGCGCGAGACCGGCGCCGTCGCCGCGCCGACGGCAGGGCTGCACTTCGACGAGACGGTGTTGCGCACGCTGGACACACGCGGCATCGAGCGCGCCACGATCACGCTGCACGTCGGTGCCGGCACCTTCCGGCCGCTGCGGGTCGATCGGGTGGAGGAACACGTCATGCATGCCGAGACGGTCGTTGTCCCGCTGTCGACCTGCGAGGCCATCGCCGCCACCCGCGAACGCGGCGGGCGCGTGGTCGCCGTGGGCACCACGGTGGTGCGCAGCCTGGAGAGCGCGGTCGACGAGGCCGGCGTGGTGCGGCCGTTTGCCGGCGAGACGAGGCTGTTCCTGGTGCCGGGTTCCGTGTTCCGCGCGGTCGACGGCCTCGTGACCAACTTCCACCTGCCGGGCTCGACCCTGCTGATGCTGGTGTGTGCCTTCGGCGGGTACGAGCCCGTGATGGCCGCCTACCGTCACGCCGTCGATGCCGGCTACCGGTTCTTCAGCTACGGTGACGCCATGCTGCTGTGGCCCGACCCGCAGGCACGCACGGCATGAAGTTCGAACTCTCGCGTACCGATGGCGCGGCGCGGCGCGGACGCATCACGCTCGCGCGCGGCACGATCGAGACCCCGGCCTTCATGCCCGTCGGTACGTACGGCACGGTCAAGGGTCTGACTCCGGAGGAGGTGCGCGCGACCGGTGCCGAGATCATTCTCGGCAACACCTTCCACCTGATGCTGCGGCCGGGCACGGAGGTCATCGCCGCGCATGGCGATCTGCACGATTTCATGAACTGGGCGGGCCCGATCCTGACCGACTCGGGTGGCTTCCAGGTCTACAGCCTGGCGGAAATGCGGAAGATCACGGAGGCCGGCGTGACCTTCCGCTCGCCGGTCAACGGCGACCGCATCTTCCTCGGGCCCGAGGAATCGATCGCGGTGCAGCACGCCCTCGGCGCCGACATCATCATGGCCTTCGACGAGTGCACGCCGTATCCGGCCGGCGCCGATACCGCGCGCGCCTCGATGGAGCTGTCGATGCGCTGGGCGCAGCGCTGCCGCGATGCGCACGGTGACGCGAACGCGGCGCTGTTCGGTATCGTCCAGGGCGGCATGCATCCGGAACTGCGCATCGAATCGGTGAGCGCGCTGCGATCGATCGGCTTCCCCGGCTACGCCATCGGCGGGTTGTCGGTGGGCGAGCCGCCGGAGGAGCGTGCCGCCGTGCTCGAGGCGACCGTGCCCGAACTGCCGGCGGACGCGCCGCGCTATCTCATGGGCGTGGGCACGCCGGCCGATATCGTCGCGGCGGTCGGGCGCGGCATCGACATGTTCGACTGCGTCATTCCCACGCGCCACGCACGCACCGCCTTCCTCTACACCTCGCAGGGCGTGGTCAAGCTGCGCAACGCCAGGTACCGCACCGACACCGGCCCGCTCGACCCGAACTGCGACTGTTACACCTGCCGGCATTACAGCCGCGCCTACCTGCATCACCTCGACAAGTGCGGCGAAATTCTCGGCGCCCGCCTCAACACCCTGCACAACCTCCACTACTACCAGCGCCTCATGCAGCGCCTGCGCGCGGCCATCGAGACCGGCACGTTCGCGGAGGTTTCCCGGGAATTGCTCGAATCGACGCCCTGCTGAAGGGATCTCGCAAAGGCGCGAAGAATCGCAAGGCACGCGAAGCGCAAATTACGGGTCGTCCTTCATACCGTTGCGCCTGCTCTGTGGTCACAATCGACTGGATCCGTGTAATCCTGCATTTTCATTCTCTGCGTGCTTTGCGCTTCTTCGCGCCTTTGCGAGATTCCTCATGATGAAAGCCCATCAGATTTCCACCCACTCCCCACCACGTACGACGCCGGAGCAGGGATTGCCTCCGAGCCAGTAGGCCAGCTCGGCCGGCCGGGCGATGTCCCAGAGGGCGAAGTCGGCGCGCTTGCCGATTTCCAGCGTGCCGCATTCGTCGGCCAGGCCGAGGGCGCGGGCGCCGTTGATGGTGACGCCGGCCAGCGCCTCCTCCGGTGTCAGTCGGAACAGCGTGCAGCCCATGTTGAGCATCAGCAGCAGCGACAGGGCGGGCGAGCTGCCGGGGTTGGCATCCGTGCCGAGCGCCATCGGCACGCCGTGCTCGCGCAGTGCCGCAATCGGCGGCAACTGCGTCTCGCGCAGGGTGTGGAAGGCGCCGGGCAGCAGGCCGGCGACCGTGCCGGCGGCGGCCATGGCGCGGACATCGTCCTCGTTCAGGTATTCGAGATGGTCGGCGGAGAGCGCACCGTAACGGGCGGCGAGGCCCGCACCGCCCTGGTCGGAGAGCTGCTCGGCGTGCAGCCGCAATGGCAGACCCAGTTCCCGCGCGGCCCGGAACACGCGCTCGGTCTGTTCCGCGGTGAAGGCGATGCGCTCGCAGAAGGCGTCAGCGGCATCGGCCAGACCGGCCTCGACCGCGGCCGGCAGGGTCTCCGTGCACACCAGCTCGATGTAGTCGTCGGCGCGGTTCTCGTACTCGGGCGGTACGGCATGGGCGGCGAGGCAGGTCGTGCGTACCGTCACGGGCAGGATCTCGCCGAGCCGGCGGGCGACCCGCAGCATCCTGAGCTCGCTGTCCGTGTCCAGCCCGTAACCGGACTTGATCTCGATCGTGGTCACGCCCTCGGCGATCAGCCCCTCCAGCCGCCAGCGGGCCTCCTCGAACAGCTCTTCCTCGTCCGCGGCGCGCGTGTCGCGCACCGTGGACAGGATGCCGCCACCGGCGCGGGCGATCTCCTCGTAGCTCGCGCCCTCGAGACGCAGTTCGAACTCGGCGGCGCGGTCACCGCCGAACACGAGATGGGTGTGGAAGTCGACCAGCCCCGGCGTGACCCAGCGGCCGTCCAGCGACTCGACACGTGCCGCCTGTTCCCCGGGCAGGTCGGCGTGACGGCCGATCCAGGCAATGCGGCCGTCCCTGACGGCGATGGCGGCGTCCTCGACGGCGCCGTACGGCGTGCCGGCGACCATGGTGGCCGCGTGGCAGTCGGTCCAGAGGGAGTCCCAGGTCATGTCGGTCTCAGATGCGTTCCTGTCGGGCCCACTCGAGCATGGCATCGAGCACGCCCCGCAGAACCGCGCGGGTCCGCTCCGCCCGCGTCTCGTCGAATTCCCGCGGCGGCCGCTCGAGCATGTAGGCGCGCTGGGCCAGTTCCATCTGGACCGCGTGCACGCCGCCTTCGGGGCGTCCGTGGTGGCGCGTGATCCAGCCGCCGCGAAAGCGGCCGTTGACCACGTGACTGAACTCGTCCTGCCCGGCACAGACGTTCACGATCGCGGCCTCCAGGCTCCGCGCGCAACTGCGGCCGTCGTTGGTGCCGACGTTGAGCACCGGCAGTTCGCCGTCGAACAGCCGCGGCACGCGAGAACGGATCGAATGGCAGTCGTAGAGCAGGGCGAAGCCGTGGCGTTCGCGCACGCGTTCGAGTTCGGCGGTCAGCGCCGCGTGATACGGCTCGTGCCAGGCGCGCCGCCGCGATTCGATCTCGGCCGCGTCGGGTTCCTTGCCCTCGTAGTACAGCGGTTCGCCGTCGAAGGTGATCGTCGGGCACAGGCCCGTGGTGAATTGTCCCGGATAGAGCGAGGCATCGTCCGGCGGCCGGTTGACATCGATCACGTAGCGCGAGGCACTGGCCCGGATCTCCGTCGCTTCGAGCTCGCCGGCGAAATCGTACAGCCGCTCGAGCCACCAGTCGGTATCGGGCAGGTCGCGGCCCGCCTCGGTCAGGCGGGCGCCGATATCGTGCGGCACGTGCGTACCGCTGTGCGGCATGCTCAACACGAGCGGCCCGTCTCGCCGGGTGATGTCAACGGGATTCATCGGCGACCCGCTCCAGGCTGACAGGCCCGAGAATCGCGCCGGCGAGTGCCGCCAGCGTCCCGGTCCGCACCAGCTCGCGTGCCTTCGCCACGTCCGGTGCCAGGAAATGATCCTCGCGCACCGCCGGCACCTCATCGCGCACGCGCCGGCGAATTCCCTCGAGCACGGCACTCGAGCCGAGCGGGGCGTGTACCTCGATGCCGCGCAGCGCGGTCAGCAGCTCGATGGCGACGATGGCGGCGGCGTTGTCGACCATGTCCAGCACGCGGCGCGCACCGTGGGTCGCCATTGACACGTGATCCTCCTGGTTGGCCGAGGTCGGCAGGCTGTCGACGCTGGCCGGCGTCGCCCGCTGCTTGTTCTCGGAGGCCAGCGCGGCGGCGGTCACGTGGGCGATCATGTAGCCCGAGTCCAGCCCCGGATCGTTCGCCAGGAACGGCGGCAGGCCGCTGATGCTGCCGTCGGTGAGCATGGCGATGCGGCGCTCGGACAGTGCGCCGATCTCGGCCACGGCGAGCGCGAGCTGGTCGGCGGCGAAGGCCACCGGCTCGGCGTGGAAGTTGCCGCCGGAGAGGACTTCGTCACTGTCGCTGAACACCAGTGGATTGTCCGACACGCTGTTGGCTTCGCGCTCCAGTGTGGCCGCGGCCTGGCGCATCTGGTCGAGACAGGCGCCCATGACCTGCGGCTGGCAGCGCAGCGAGTACGGATCCTGCACCTTGCCGCAGTCGATGTGGGAGGCGCGGATCTCGCTGCCGGCGATGAGCGCGCGCAGCGCGGCGGCGACGTCGCGCTGCCCGGGATGCCCGCGCAGCGCCTGGATGCGCTCGTCGAACGGCACGTCCGAGCCGAGCGCGGCATCGACCGACAGCGCGCCGGTCACGAGCGCGGCCTCGAGTACCCGTTCCATCTCGAACAGGGCGGCCAGGGCCAGCGCGGTCGAGACCTGGGTGCCGTTGAGCAGGGCCAGGCCCTCCTTCGGGCCGAGGGTCAGCGGCTCCAGGCCGGCGGCGACCAGCGCGTCGGTCGCCGGCCGGATCTCGCCGCCGACCCGCACCTCGCCGACGCCGCAGGCGCCGGCCGCCAGGTGCGCCAGCGGCGCCAGGTCGCCGGAGGCGCCGACCGAGCCCTGCGCCGGAATGAGCGGCAGGATGTCGTGCTCGAGCATGGCGTGCAGGTGGAGCAGGGTGGTCCAGCGCGCGCCCGATGCGCCGTGGCCGAGGCCGGCGAGCTTGAGGGCCATGATCAGGCGCGTGACCTCCGGCGACAGCGGCTCGCCGACACCGACGGCATGCGACAGCACCAGGTTGTGCTGCAGGCGCTCCAGGTCGGCGTCGTCGATGCGGCGGTCGGCCAGCCTGCCAAAGCCGGTATTCACGCCGTAGACGGCACGGCCCTCGGCGACGATCCGGCGGATGGTTTCCGCACCGGCCTCGACGCGCGTCTGCGTGCCCGGATGCAGCCGACAGCCGGCACCCCGGTAGACACGGCGCCAGCCGGCGAGCGCGGTGCTTCCGGGTTCGATCTCGACACGCTCGTCGCTCATGTCGCGCTCCCGTTCAGCCGTCGCGGTCGATCATCGGCAGGTTCAGGCCCTGTTCGCGCGCGCATTCGATCGCCGTCTCGTAACCCGCGTCGGCATGGCGCATGACGCCGCTGCCCGGATCGTTCCAGAGTACACGCTCGATGCGCCGGTCGGCCGCTTCCGTGCCGTCGCAGACGATCACCATGCCGGCATGCTGGGCGAAACCCATGCCGACGCCGCCGCCGTGGTGCAGCGACACCCAGGTCGCGCCCGAGGCGGTGTTCAGCAGGGCGTTCAGCATGGGCCAGTCGGACACGGCGTCGGAGCCGTCGCGCATGCCCTCGGTCTCGCGGTTGGGGCTGGCGACCGAGCCGGCATCGAGGTGATCGCGGCCGATCACGATCGGTGCGGCCAGCTCGCCCGTGCGCACCATCTCGTTGAACGCCAGCCCGAGCCGGTGGCGCTGGCCCAGACCGACCCAGCAGATGCGCGCTGGCAGACCCTGGAAGCGGATGCGTTCCTGCGCCATGTCGAGCCAGTTGTGCAGTTGCGGGTCGTCCGGGATCAGTTCCTTGACCTTCGCGTCCGTGCGATGGATGTCCTCCGGATCGCCGGACAGTGCGACCCAGCGGAACGGGCCGACGCCGCGGCAGAACAGCGGCCGGATGTAGGCGGGCACGAAGCCGGGAAAGTCGAAGGCGTCGTCCACGCCCATTTCCTGCGCCATCTGGCGGATGTTGTTGCCGTAGTCGAAGGTCGGCACCCCGGCGGCGTGGAACGCGAGCATGGCGCGGACGTGTTCCGCCATCGACTGCTTTGCCGCCCGCGTCGTGCCCTCCGGGTCGGACTCGGCGCGCGCACGGTATTCGTCCCAGTTCCAGCCCTTCGGCAGATAGCCGTTCAGAGGATCGTGGGCGCTGGTCTGGTCGGTAACCATGTCCGGGCGCACTTCCCATTCGGCCAGCGTCGGCAGCACCTCGGCGGCGTTGCCGAGCAGGGCGACGGAGACGGCCTCGCCCGATTCGCGGGCCTTGTTGATCAGTTCCAGCGCGTGATCGACATCGTTGGCCTGGGTGTCGATGTAGCCCGTGCGCAGGCGGAAATCGATGCGATCCTGGCGGCACTCGACCGCGAGCAGGGAAGCGCCCGCCATGGTGGCCGCCAGCGGCTGGGCCCCGCCCATGCCGCCGAGTCCGGCGGTGAGAATCCAGCGGCCGGTCAGCTCGCCGCCGTAGTGCTGACGGCCGGCCTCGACGAAGGTCTCGTAGGTGCCCTGGACGATGCCCTGGCTGGCGATGTAGATCCACGAGCCGGCCGTCATCTGGCCGAACATCATCAGGCCCTTGCGGTCGAGTTCGTTGAAGTGCTCCCAGGTGGCCCAGTGCGGCACCAGGTTGGAGTTGGCGAGCAGCACCCGCGGCGCGTCGGCATGGGTGCGGAACACGCCCACCGGCTTGCCGGACTGGATCAGCAGGGTCTCGTCGTCGCCCAGCTCGCGCAGGGTCTCGACGATGCGGTCGAAGCATTCCCAGTTGCGCGCCGCGCGGCCGATGCCGCCGTACACGACCAGTTCCTCTGGTCGCTCGGCGACCTCGGGGTCGAGGTTGTTCATCAGCATGCGCAGCGGCGCCTCGGTGAGCCAGCTGCGGGCGCTCAATTCGGACCCGTGCGGGGCGCGGATGACGCGTTCGGTGTCGGTTCGGGAATGAGTCATGTCGCTGGTTGCCCGGCTTGTATATACAAGTAACTCGAAGGTAGCAGTGGATGCGTGGGCCGGCAAGGGCCCTGCGTCATGCTGCCGACCGTGCTCCAGGATCGAAGTGATCGGGCCCGGTTGGAGTCGGCAGGAAGGAACACCGAATGCATCGAAGAAGCCGAAAACCACCTGATCCGTGGTTCTGCAAGGAAGTGGTCCGCGAACCGAATGCCCACTCCTTTCCGGGCTTCCGGGAATACATCGCTCTTTCGGTGATTTCGGTGCATTCGGTGTCTTCGGTGTTCTTGTTGATCAACCTGCACGTGCGCCGCCGTGCACGAATCGTCCCTCGAGCCGGTAGCGCGTGCCGGGGTACAGCAGCCGCACGGCACTGACCACGCGTTCGCCCCACCAGGTGCGCCGCCGCAGCAGCAGGCAGGGCTCGCGCGGGCCGATCTTCAGCAACCGCCGCTCCTCCGTATCCGGGGCAACCGCCTCGACGATGTGCTCGATCTCGCTCGGCGGTGCGATCGCCATGAGGTGGTCGTGCGCCGTGGTGGCGCTGAAATCCTGCTGCAGGTAGTCCGGCACCAGCGCCGGATCGACCCAGCGGTCCTCCAGCAGCACCGGGACGTGATCGTCGCTGTGCACCACCAGCGAGTGGAACAGCTCGTCACCACTGGCCCGGCCGAAGGCCTGCGCCGTGTTCGCCGGTGCCGGCTCGGCGGCCAGCCGCACCACGCGCGCCGAGTGCCGGTGGCCGCGGGCGGCGATGTCGTCGGCGATGCTGGAAGTGTCGAACAGCGCCGCGTGGGGCTTGCGCTCGGCCACGAAGGTGCCGACTCCCTGGACGCGCACCAGCAGGCCGTCGGCGCTGAGCTCGCGCAGGGCACGGTTGACGGTCATGCGGCTGACGCCCGTCTCGCGCACCAGTTCGCTCTCCGACGGCACGCGGTCGCCCGGCGACCACTCGCCGCTGCCTATGGCATCGCTGATGCGGTTCTTCACGCGCGCATACAGTGGAGCGGTGCCCGCCTGTCCCGGCCGCGATTTCATCGGTGGTGACTCCCTGCGATCCTCGTTGCATTGCACAACAGGGCCGTGCAAATGTACATACAGGTACAGGCAACCACGGGATCGCGGAATGGAACTGTTCGCCGAGCGGGCATTGCTGCCCGGGGGCTGGGCCCGCGACGTGCGCATCCGGCTGGCGGCGGACGGGACCATCGAAACGGTCGAACCGGACGGCTCGGCGGATGGTGCCGGGCGCTTGCCGGGTCCGTTGCTGCCGGGCCTGGCGAATCTGCACTCGCATGCCTTCCAGCGCGCCATGGCCGGGCTGGCCGAGACCGTCGGCGATCCGCGCGACAGCTTCTGGTCCTGGCGCGAGCAGATGTACGCCCTGGTGGCCCGCCTCGACCTCGACCCGGTCGAGGCGATTGCGGCCCCGCTGTTTGTCGGGATGCTGTAGGAGGGCTACACCTCCGTAGGCGAGTTCCACAACCTGCATCACGATCCCGGTGGCCGTCCGTACGACAACCCGGCCGAGATGGCCGAGCGCGTGCTTGCCGCCGCCGGGCGCACCGGCATCGCCATGACGCTGCTGCCGGTGCTCTACAGCCACGGCGGTTTCGGCGGGCAACCGGCCGGGCCCGGTCAACGGCGGTTCCTGCACGATACCGAAGGCTATGTTTCGCTGTGGGAATCCCTGCGCTCACGCTTGGCGGAAGATCCGCTGCACCGGATCGGCCTGTGCTTCCATTCCCTGCGTGCGGTGACACCGGAGCAGATCGAGCGCGTGCTCGCGCTCGATGCCCGGGTACCCGTGCACATCCACGTCGCTGAGCAGACGCGCGAGGTCGACGACTGCCTCGAATGGAGCGGCCGGCGCCCGGTCGAATGGCTGCTCGATCACGCCCCGGTGGACGGACGCTGGTGCCTGATCCACGCGACCCACATGAACGGGACCGAGTGCACACGCCTGGCCGCCAGCGAAGCGGTCGCCGGACTGTGTCCGACCACGGAGGCGAATCTCGGCGACGGCGTGTTCCCGGCAACCGACTACGTGTCTGCCGGCGGCTCGTTCGGGGTCGGTTCGGACAGCCACGTTTCAGTGAGCGTCGTCGAGGAATTGCGCTGGCTGGAATACGGTCAGCGCCTGGTCACGCGTCACCGCAACCGCATCGCGACCGCGGCCACGCCGGCCGTCGGCCGGACGCTGTACGACGCCGCGGTCGCCGGCGGCAGCCGGGCGCTGCAGCAGCCGGCGGGACGCATCGAGCCCGGCGCCCGGGCGGATCTCGTCGTCCTGAACGGGAACCAGCCCCTGCTCGCCGACGCCGGTGACGACACCATCCTCAACCGCTGGCTGTTCGGCGGCGACAGCGCGTTCGTCCGCGATGTCTACGTCGCCGGCGAGCGGGTGGTGCACGACGGCGTGCACCCGGAAGAGGAGGACACCGCGGCCGCCTTCGCCGCCGTCCTGCGCTCGCTCGCGTGACGTGCGGAGGCTCAGGCCGCAGCATCTGTTTGCGGCTGTTCGGGCCTCTCGCAAGGGCGCGAAGCACGCGAAGAATCGCTTCGGGAACAATATCTCGCAGAGGCGCAGAGCACGCAGGGAAAGAAAAAGGAGAACGTGGCAAACCGTCGGTGCGTGAGCGGAGCGAGTTTCATCGTCAGTATTTGCATGACACGTAATGCCGGATGCCTCACTTCGTTCGCAGTCCGGCCTGCGTCATCCCAGCCTCGAGCCGCGTTTCCCCGGCACTCCGTATTTCGCCTTCCCTGCGTGCTCTGCGCCTCTGCGAGATAATTGCTTCTCCTTGCGCGCTTTGCGCCTTCGCGAGAGACATGCCGCAAGGCGGGTATCGAAAGCAATGTCCGGTGGGCGCGACTCGGTGGCCATTTGTGCCATAATCGCGCCTTTGCTCACGACCGGCTCCGGCGGTTTCGCCAGGAGCCGGTGTTCCCTACGGAGGACAGACAATGGACTTCCTGGTGCAGGCCGCGTACGCGCAAGAGGGCGCGGGACAGGGCAATCCGCTGGTCGGCCTGGCGTTGCCGATTCTCATCCTGGTGGTGTTCTACTTCCTGTTCATTCGCCCGCAGCAGAAGCGGGTGAAGGAGCATCGCCAGATGGTCAGCGAGCTCAAGGAGAACGACGAGGTGCTGACCAACGGCGGCCTCGCCGGTCGCATCACCGAGGTGGGTGACAGCTTCGTCAAGCTGAAGGTCGCCGAGTCGATCGAGGTACAGGTACAGAAACAGGCGATCGCCAGCCTGTTGCCCAAGGGCACCCTGCAGGACTGACACGGACCCCGCTCGTCGATGAATCGCTATCCTGCCTGGAAGAATCTGCTCATCGCACTGGTGGTGGGTCTCGGCGCGCTGTTTGCCCTGCCCAATCTTCATGGCCAGGACCCGGCCGTGCAGATATCGGCACGCGACGGCGAGCTGCCGGCCGCCGCCGGCGAGCGCATCCGTTCACTGATCGAGGGATCGGGGCTCGAGATCCTCGGCATGCGCCGCGAGGAAGGCTCGGTCCTGGTCCGCTTCGATGACTCCGCGGCACAGCGGGAGGCCCGCGGCATCCTCGCCGATGCCCTCGGCAACGATTTCCTGGTCGCGCTGAACCTGGCCCCGGCCGCGCCGGACTGGCTGCGCGCGATCGGCGGGCAGCCGCTGAATCTCGGCCTCGATCTGCGCGGCGGTGTCCACTTCCTGCTCGAGGTCGACATGCAGACGGCCATCGAGAGCGCGCTGGAACAGAAGGTGGGTGATATCCGCCGCCTGCTGCGCGAGGAGGGAATCCGCTACCGCGGCGTCACCCTGGACGAGGGCGTGATCAACATCCGCTTCATCGATGCGGAAACGCTGAACGACGCGCTTGATCTGCTGACCAGTGAATACCGCGATCTCGAATTCCGGGAGGCGGCGGCGACCGAGCGGCCGCTGCTGACCGCGAGGCTCGGCGAGGCCGCGGCCGAGGAGGAGCGGACCTCGGCACTGGAGCAGAACGTCATCACGCTGCGCAACCGGGTCGACGAGCTGGGTGTTGCCGAGCCGGTGGTCACCCGCCAGGGCCAGGAGCGGATCGTGGTCCAGCTCCCCGGCGTGCAGGACACGACCCGCGCCAAGGAAATCCTCGGCGCGACCGCGACCCTGGAATTCCGCCTGGTGCACGGCAGCGAGGGCGACTGGCGGGACGCCGCCCGCAGCGGCGACACGCCGTTCGACGCCCGGCTCTACCGGCATCGCGACGGCCGGCCGGTACTGCTCAAGCGCGAGGTGATCGTCACCGGCGACCAGATCGTCGACGCGGCCTCGAGCTTTGACAACCGCACCGGCTCGCCGGTGGTGGTGGTCAACCTGAACAACGCCGGCGCCAATCGCATGCAGGATGTCACCGCCGAGCACGTCGGCGATCCGATGGCGGTGGTGTTCATCGAGAACCGGGTCGAGACGAAGCGGGTGAACGGCGAGACGATCCGGGAGCGCACGCGCGTGGAGGAGGTGGTCAATATTGCCACCATCCGTGACGTGCTGAGCCATCGCTTCCAGATCGAGGGCCTCGCGCTGGAAGAGGCACGCGACCTGTCGCTGCTGCTGCGCGCCGGCGCACTGAGCGCGCCGATCGAGATCATCGAGGAGCGCACCATCGGCCCCAGTCTCGGTGCCGACAACATCCGCCAGGGCATGCTCTCCGTGGCCATCGGCCTGGCCCTGGTGCTCGTGTTCATGGCCCTCTACTACCGGGTCTTCGGCCTGTTCGCCGATATCGCGCTGGTGGCCAACCTGGTCATCGTCGTCGCCGTGCTGTCGGCGCTGCAGGCGACGCTGACCCTGCCCGGCATCGCCGGCATCGTGCTGACCGTCGGCATGGCGGTCGACGCGAACGTGCTGATCTTCGAGCGGATACGCGAGGAACTGCGCGCGGGCAACAGCGTCCAGGCGAGCATACACGCCGGTTACGACCGGGCCATCGGCACCATTGCCGACGCCAACGTCACCACCCTGATCGCCGCGCTGGTGCTTTTCATGCTGGGTACCGGGCCGGTCAAGGGCTTCGCCATCACCCTGTCGATCGGCATTGTCGCCTCGATGTTCACCGCGATTCTCGGCACGCGCGCGCTGGTCAACCTCGTCTACGGGGGGCGGCGGCTGCAGAGCCTGCCGGTCTAGGAGCGATCCGATGGAGCTGTTCCGGTTCAAGCGGCAATTCGAGTTCATCCAGCATCGGCGGCGGGCCTTCGTGCTGTCGGCGCTGCTGATGATCGTCTCGCTCGGCTCGCTCGGCGTGCAGGGGCTGCAGCTCGGCATCGATTTCACCGGCGGCTACCTGATCGAGGTGGGCTTCGAGCGGCCGACCGATCTGCAAGCGGTGCGCGACACCCTGGCCGAGGGCGGGTTCGGTGATGCCCGCGTGCAGCATTTCGGTTCGCAGCGGGACGTCCTCGTCCGCATCGCGCCGCAGGGCGAGACCAGCAGCGCCGAGCTTTCCGACCAGGTGATCGCGCTGCTCGGGGATGTGAGCGAGACGCCCCCGGATATGCGCCGGGTCGAGTTCGTCGGTCCGCAGGTTGGCGCCGAGTTGCGCGACAAGGGCGGGGTGGCAATGCTGCTGGCGTTGCTGATGATCCTGGTCTATGTCGCCTTCCGCTTCGAGAAGCGTTTCGCGCTGGGCTCGGTCGCCGCGCTGATCCACGATGTCGTGATCGTCACCGGCGTGTTCTCGCTCATGCGCATCGAGTTCGACCTGCCGGTGCTGGCCGCGCTGCTCGCGGTCATCGGCTATTCGCTCAACGACACCATCGTGGTGTTCGATCGCATCCGCGAGAACTTTCGCCGCCAGCGTCGCGGCAGCGCGGAGGAAATCACCAACGGCGCGATCAACCAGACCCTCGCCCGCACGTTGATGACCTCGATCACGACCCTGCTGGTGCTGCTGTCGCTGCTGATCGTCGGCGGCGAGGCGATCTACGGCTTCGCCTTCGCGCTCACCGTGGGCGTGGTCGTGGGTACCTACTCCTCGATCTTCGTCGCCAGCACCCTGCTGCTGGCGCTGGGCCTGTCACGCCAGGACATGATGCCGGTCCAGAAGGAAGGCACCGAGGCCGACAACGCGCCGTAGCTGGTGCCGGAAAGCCGTTCGCGAGCACATCGGTATCTCGCGGAGGCGCAGAGGACGCAGGGACGACAGGAACGACAAGCTTGTCTGTACCTGCATGCACTGCCGCGCAAGGCTGGGCCGCTATTGCTGTTTGCCTTTTCTCTCGGCGTTCTCCGCGTCTCTGCGAGATTGATCTTGTGAGGTTTGGGCCCGGACCTTCGATCGATGCGGCTCGATCACGGTCGTCATGGCGTGGTAGACCTTCGGATTGGCGGCGATGACGTTGCCGCTGGCGAGGTAGTCGTCGCCGCCGTCGAGGTCGCCGATGATGCCGCCGGCCTCGCGTACCAGCAGGGCGCCGGCGGCGATGTCCCAGCGGCTGAGGCCGAATTCCCAGAAGCCGTCGATGCGCCCGGCCGCGAGGTAGGCGAGGTCGAGCGCCGCCGAGCCGGGCCGGCGGATGCCCGCGCTGCGGGTCATGAACTCGCGCAGCATGTCCATGTATCCTTCGCTCGGCTGGTCGTCGCGGTAGGGGAAACCGGTGCCGAGCAGCGCGCCTTCCAGGCCGCGCTGCGCGCTGACGCGGATGCGGTGGTTGTTGAGTTCGGCTCCGGAGCCGCGCGAGGCCGTGAACAGTTCCTGCCGCACCGGATCGTAGATCACCGCCTGCTGCAGCCGCCCCCGGTGGCTCAGGGCGATCGAGATCGCGAAATGGGGAAAGCCGTGCAGGAAATTGGTGGTGCCGTCGAGCGGATCGATGATCCAGAGATGGTCGTCGCCCTTCTGCTCGCCGGATTCTTCGGCAAGAATGCCGTGGTCGGGGTAGGTTCGCCGCAGTGTCTCGATGATGCGCGCCTCGGCCTCGCGGTCGACCTCGCTGACGTAGTCGTTGCGCTGCTTGGTCTCGACGGCGATCGTGTCGAGCCGTTCGAAACGGCGCATGATGAGGTCGCCGGCGGCGCGGGCGGCACGCACGGCGATGTTCAGCATCGGATGCATGAAACGGATGGCTCCTGGGTCGATTGCACCGAGGGTGGCCGGGTGCGGCGCGCAGGATAGCAGAAAAGCGGAAATCGGTAGGCCGGATTGCGACCGACGGCGGCCTCCATGGCTCGGAATGCCGACGTGCTCTGGGCGGCAACTGCCGGGAGCCATCCGGCATTTCGTCGCCCGGACGTCTCAGCCGGAAAGCTCGCTTCGCTCGCGTTCCGGCCTACACGCTGGGCGTTACCCACTGGAATCCACATGAGCACAATTGCCCGCATAGTCCTGGTAGAACCCTCCCACCCCGGCAACATCGGCGCGGCCGCGCGGGCGATGCGGGTGATGGGGCTGCGCGAGCTGGTACTGGTGCGGCCGCAGCGGTTTCCCCATGCCGAGGCCACCGCGATGGCGGCGCATGCCGACGATGTGCTGGAGGCGGCGCGGGTGGTGGACACGCTCGATGAGGCGCTCGCCGGCTGCACCGCGGTGTTCGGCACGAGCGCGCGCCGCCGCACCCTGGAATGGGCCGAGCACGATGCCCGGTCCGCTGCCCTGCACGTGGCCGCCGGCGGTGACGATACGGTGGCCGCGTTCGTCTTCGGCCGCGAGCGTACAGGCCTGACCAATGCCGAGCTGGATTGCTGCCACTACATGCTGCACGTGCCCACCGCCGGCGACTACGGCTCGCTGAACCTCGCCCAGGCGGTGCAGATCGTCGCCTACGAGCTGCAGATGGCGCGCCATGAAGCGCCGGCCCGCACGACCGCCGAGCCGCCGCCGACGCACGAGGACATGCAACGATTCCACCAGCACCTGGAGCAGGCCCTGACCGACATCGGCTTTCTCGATCCGGACAATCCCCGCCAGCTCCTGCGCCGCCTGCGGCGCTACTTCAACCGCAGCGAGCCGAGCGCGCTCGAGCTCAACATCCTGCGCGGCATCCTGCGCGCGGCGCAGGAGCCGAAGCCGGGATCGGCAGCCCGGGCGCGCATCCCGGCATCCCCCGGCGGCACGGGCGGTGATACAATATCCGACCACGACGATCAGGAATAACCGTCCATGTTCGAACGAGTGCGTGAAGACATTGCCTGCGTGTTCGAGCGCGATCCGGCATCGCGCAACACCTTCGAGATCCTGACCACCTATCCCGGTGTGCATGCCCTGCTGTTCCACCGGTTCAATCACTGGCTGGCGGGCAGGGGACTGAAGTGGCTGGCACGCTTCGGATCCCATGTTGCCCGCTTTCTCACGGGCATCGAGATCCACCCGGGCGCGACCATCGGCCGCCGCTTCTTCATCGATCACGGCATGGGCGTGGTCATCGGCGAGACCGCCGAGATCGGCGACGACTGCACCCTCTACCACGGGGTGACGCTCGGCGGCACCACCTGGAACAAGGGCAAGCGCCACCCGACGCTGAAGAACAACGTCGTCATCGGCGCCGGTGCCAAGATCCTGGGGCCCGTCACGCTCGGCAACGGCGTTCGGGTGGGCTCGAACGCCGTCGTCACCAAGGACGTGGCCGATGGCGCGACCGTGGTCGGGATCCCCGGCAAGGTCGTGCAGAAGAAGCGGGAGGAAGACCGCGTGCGCGCCGAGACCGCCCGCCGCATCGGCTTTGACGCCTACGGCCAGACCGGCGACATGCCCGACCCCGTCGCCAGCGCGATCAACCAGCTGCTGGATCACATCAGCGTGCAGGATCGCCGCACCGAGGAGCTGTGCAAGGCCCTGCAGGAACTGGGCGCGCAGATGCCGGACGTGAAGATGCCCGAGATCAATCCCTGCGACCTGGGTCTCGAGGACGTGCGCCGGGAGGCGGAGACCGCCGAAACGACGCGGGACGAATCTTGACGGATTTGGTCAGGTATGAAATGTTGCAAACAACGCGAAAAGCAGCGGGCTGAGCATCGATGAAACTGACCACCCGCGGGCGTTATGCGGTCACGGCCATGCTCGACCTCTCGCTGCACGAGAACGAGGGGCCGGTCGCGCTCGGCGACATTGCCGCGCGCCAGGACATTTCGCTGTCCTACCTGGAGCAGCTCTTCTGCCGGCTGCGCCGGGGCGGGCTGGTCATCAGCACCCGCGGGCCGGGCGGCGGCTATCGACTCAACGGAGCGGCCGGGTCGATCTCGATCGCGCAGGTCGTCGACGCGGTCGACGAGCCGGTCGAGTACACGCGCTGCGGAGGCCGCCGCAACTGCCAGAACCAGGAGCGCTGTCTGACCCACGAGTTGTGGGAAGACCTCGGCCGCCACGTGCGGTCGTATCTCGACGGCATCACGCTGGCGAAGCTGCGCGAGCACCCGGGTGTGCGCGAGG
This sequence comes from uncultured Ectothiorhodospiraceae bacterium, assembly GCA_964478305.1. Classification (GTDB taxonomy): domain Bacteria; phylum Pseudomonadota; class Gammaproteobacteria; order XJ16; family Halofilaceae; genus Halofilum. The sequence continues at coordinate 11,669 of CAYZHJ010000021.1, read as the reverse complement.
TCGCTGCGCGCCAGAATGCCGTGCCGATTCAATGGACGGATTCACCGGTCGAGCTGGAAGATCGCTGAAACCGCGACGTGCCGTCATGAGCAGCAACGCCGTCTATCTCGACTACGCCGCGACCACACCGGTCGACCCGCGTGTGGTCGGGCGCATGGCAGCGCACCTGACGGCCGATGGCGATTTCGCCAACCCGGCTTCGGAACAGCATGTTTTCGGCCGCCGGGCGCTGGCCGCGGTCGAGTCCGCCCGTGAGCAGGTCGCCGCCGCGATCGGTGCCCGGGCGCGGGAAGTGGTATTCACCTCGGGCGCGACCGAGTCGAACAACCTGGCCCTGAAGGGCGCCGCCGAATTCCGGCGCGAGCGCGGCCGCCACATCGTCACCGCCGCCAGCGAGCACAAGGCAGTACTGGATGTCTGCGAGGAACTGGCGTTCCGGGGGTTCGAGGTGACCCGGGTCGCGCCGGAGGCGGACGGACGAGTGACGCCCGAAGCCGTGGCGGCGGCGCTGCGCGACGACACCGTGCTGGTGTCGGTGATGCACGCCAACAACGAGACCGGCGTGATCAACGACATTGCGGCGATCGGCGAGGCCGCGCATGCACGGGGGGCGCTGTATCACGTCGATGCGGCGCAGACCGGTGGCCGGCTGCCGCTCGATATCGCCTCGCAGCCGCTCGACCTGGTCTCGCTGTCGGCGCACAAGCTCTGCGGACCGAAGGGGATCGGCGCGCTGTGGATCCGCCGCCGGCCGCGAGTGCGGCTGGTGCCGCAGGTGCACGGCGGCGGTCACGAGCACGGGTTGCGTTCGGGCACGCTGCCCACACATCAGATCGTGGGGATGGGCGAGGCGTTCGCGCTGGCGATCGAGCGGCGCGAACAGGATCGTGTCCACGCCGAGGCGCTGCTGACCCGGCTCGAGGAGGCGCTGGCCGGTGTCGCCGGCCTGCGCGAGAACGGCGCCGGTGCCCCGCGGCTGCCGCACATTCGCAGCCTGGCCTTCGACGGCGTGGAGGGTGAATCGCTGGTGGCGGCGCTGGCCGACCGGGTGGCACTGGCAACCGGCTCGGCCTGTACCACGGCCAGCATGGAACCCTCGTTCGTGCTGCGCGCGATGGGGCAGGGCCATGCGCAGGCGGCCGAGGCGGTGCGGTTGTCGTGGGGCCGCTTCACCACGGCGGAGGAAATCGACACAGCCGCAGCGGCAATCGCCACGACCGTCGCGCGCCTGCGCGGGACGGATTACGCCGCCACGGGTTGAACGAAGACACCACTCAGCGGTCCGAACGACGGGACCGGACCAGACAGTTCGAGGAGTGTGAATGACCATGTCCATCACGATGACCGAATCCGCCGCCGACCGGGTACGCCGGTTTCTCGACAAGCGCGGGCGTGGTATCGGCGTCCGGCTCGGCGTCCGCAAGACCGGCTGCTCCGGTCTCGCCTATGTCGTGGATTTCGCCGACGAGATCGGCGACAGCGACACCGTTTTCGATGCGGACGGGCTCAAGATCGTGGTCTCGGCGGATCATCTGCGCTATCTCGACGGCACCGAGCTCGACTTTGCCCGCCAGGGCCTGAACGAGACCTTCGTGTTCCACAACCCCAACGTCCGCGACGAATGCGGCTGCGGCGAGAGCTTCAACGTCTAGCTGCAGGCCGGAGCAGCGGAAGGAGGAACACCGAAGACACCGAACGCACCGAAATCACCGAAAAAGCAGGAATTGCCCCGGACTCAGACCGCATGGCAGTGGGCTCCGCGCACCGCCTGCCGTGGCATGCTTGCCGCGGAATACGGTGGTTCCCCTGCAGAAGCAACCCCGCTCCTGCGGCTCGCCGAATCTTTTCGGTGTCTTCGGTGTCTTCGGTGCGTTCGGTGCCTTCGGTGTTCCCGTATCTCGTTCCGGCCGTGTTTTTTGCGCCTCTGACAGGGGCCGCGTACAATCCGGCGGTTTCCCCGAACCCGTCACCCGTAACCCGAAGGAGCCGCACGAATGGCCGTGGAACGCACCCTGTCGATCGTCAAGCCCGACGCCGTCGCGAAGAACATCATCGGCGAGATCTACAAGCGCTTCGAGGAGGCCGGTCTGCGGATCGTCGCTGCCCGCATGCTGCACCTGACGCGCGAGCAGGCCGAATCGTTCTACGACATCCATCGCGAACGGCCGTTCTTCGACAACCTGTGTGATTTCATGAGCTCGGGCCCGGTGATGGTGCAGGTGCTCGAGGGCGACAACGCCATCGTGATGAACCGCGAGGTGATGGGCGCGACGAATCCAGCCGAGGCCGACCCGGGAACCATCCGGGCCGACTTCGCCGAGAGCATCGATGCCAACGCGGTGCACGGCTCCGACGCGGCCGAGACCGCCGAGCGGGAGATTGCGTTCTTCTTCCGCGAAGAGGAGATATGTCCGCGCAGCCGATGACATTCTTCCCCCGGGTCGAGCGGACCAATCTGCTCGACCTGGACCGGGAGGGCATGCGGGCGTTCTTCGCCGATCTGGGCGAGCGACCGTTCCGCGCCGAGCAGATCCTGAAATGGATCTACCATCATGGCGTGACCGACTTCGAGGCGATGACCAACATCGCCCGGCCGCTGCGGGCGCGACTCGCGGAAGTCGCCGAGATCCGCCCGCCCGAGATGTTCACCTGCCGCGATTCGGTCGACGGCACGCGCAAGTGGCTGTTCCGGCTCGACGGCGGCAACAGCATCGAGTGCGTGTTCATCCCCGAGGACGATCGCAACACGCTGTGCGTGTCCACCCAGGTCGGCTGCGCGCTCGACTGCTCCTTCTGTGCCACCGCCCGCGCCGGGTTCAATCGCAACCTCACCACGGCGGAGATCGTTGGCCAGATCTGGCAGGCCAATCGCAGTTTGCTGATCGATCATCCGCAGGGTGATCACGGCGTGACCAACGTCGTCCTGATGGGCATGGGCGAGCCCCTGCTCAACCTCAAGTCCGTGGTGCCCGCCCTGAGGCTGATGACCGACGATCTCGCCTTCGGCCTGAGCAAGCGGCGCGTGACCGTCAGCACCTCCGGCGTGGTGCCGAAGATGGACCGGCTGCGCGAACTGGTCGATGTCGGCATGGCGGTCTCCCTGCACGCACCCGATGACGAGCTGCGCAACGAGCTGGTACCGCTCAATCGAACCCATTCGATCGCCGAGCTGATGGCTGCCTGCCGGCGCTGGGTCGGAGAGGGCGAGCGGCGCAAGCACATCCTGTTCGAGTACGTCATGCTCGACGGCGTCAATGACCGCCCGGAGCAGGCGCGCCGGCTCGCCGGGCTGATCGGCGACCTGCCGGCGAAGGTGAACCTGATCCCGTTCAACCCGTTTCCCGGTTCCGGTTATCGACGTTCGTCACAATCCGCGATCGACGAATTTCGTAAAATCCTCAACGACCGCGGTATATTCGCGATCACGCGGCGCACGCGCGGTGACGACATCGATGCCGCCTGCGGCCAGCTGGCCGGGCAGGTGGAGGACCGCAGTCGTCGCGCGCGACGATTCGAGCAGCCGCGATTCGGGGAGCGTCCAGCCTGATGCATCGAATGCCCGCAATTCCGGTCGTGCTGCTGGCGGCCCTGCTGGTGGCGGGTTGCACCACGACACCCGGCCCCAACGAGCAGTCGCTGCGCAAGGCCGCGCAGCTCAATGCCCAGCTCGGGGCCAACTATCTGCAGCAGGGCAATCTCGAGCAGGCCAACGAGAAACTGACCAAGGCGCTGCGGCAGGATGACGAGAATGTCGATGCCCATGCGACCTTTGCCCTGTTGCAGATGGAGCTGGGCAAGCCCGGGGCGGCACGGCGGCATTTCCGCACGGCGCTGGATCTCGCGCCCGATGATCCCGACATACACAACAATTACGGCACGTTCCTGTGCGAGCAGGGTGACCATGACGAGGGTATCGGGCATTTTCTCGAGGCCGCGGAAAACCGGCTCTACAGTACGCCCGAGTATGCCTACGCCAATGCCGGCGCCTGTGCTCATGACGCCGGGCGCGAGGACGAAGCAGTCCGCTATCTGCGGCGGGCACTGGAGCTGAGTCCGCGGCTGCCTTCCGCCCTGCGCGAACTGGCGCGGATCGAATACGACCGCGGTCACCCGGAATCCGCGCAACGCTATCTGGAGCGTTATCACGACGCCTACTCACCCTCGGCACGGACCCTCCTGCTGGCCGCGCGGATCGAACGCCGCCTGGGCAATCGCGAGCGCTTCGACGAGTTCGGGCGCAAACTCCTGCGCAACTTCCCCGATTCCGAGGAAGCCCAGCGCTTCCTCGAGGAGCGCTGAACATGAACCAGGACGATGCGGCCCCGGAGGCCGTCGACAGGTCCGCACACCGCCGCCCGGGGCATGAACTGGCTGCCGCGCGGGAACGGGCCGGCATCTCGTTCGAGGCCATGGCGACCACGCTGCATCTGCCGGCCGACCAGGTCCAAGCCCTGGAGGCCGACGAGTATTCGCGGCTGCCGCCGCCGGCCTACGTGCGCGGCTACCTGCGGGCCTATGCGCGCGAGGTCGGGATGGACGCCGACCAGGTGGTCGCCGACTACGATGCCATCTGCGGCGAGGTGGAGGAACCGGAACTGGTCATGCACCAGGGGGTCCCCGATCCGGCGGGCGGCCGCGGGCCGGTGCTGGCGCTGCTGCTGGTGGGCGTGGTCGCGGTTGCCGGCGCGCTTGCCTGGTGGCTGCAGCAGTCACCGCCAACCCCCGTCGCGGACAGCGGGGATGGCGGCATGACCGAATCAGCCGATGCCGTGACCGGTGCGGCGGCCGAGCCGGTGCAGGGCGATCGCGCAGAGGATGCCGGCGAAGCGGACCGGAATGAAACCGCCGAGTCCGAACCGACGGAGCCCGAGCCGCCGACCGAGACGGACAATACCCCGGACGCGGAGCCGGTGGCGGCCGTGACCGACATGGAGGATGCAATCGAAACGGAGGAGACGGCCGCCGAGGAAGATCCTGCCACCGGGGGCAGCGGTGCCGGGCAGGCCTCCGAAGCGGTCGGCGGAGGGGAAGCCGTCGACGGGGCGAACGCGGCCGCGACCGGCGAGTCCGTCCCCGAGAGCATGATTGCCGAGGGCGATCGCCCGAATGCCACCAGCCGGGCGGAGGAAGTGGCGACCGCCGCCGCCGGCGAGGGCCCGGACCGGTTGCGAATCGAGGTGGACGGTCAGTCCTGGCTGGAGATATTCGATGCCCGCGGCCGCCAGCTCGCCTACACCCTCTATTCGGGCGAAGAACCGGTCATTCTCAACGGCTGGGCGCCGTTCGACGTCATGCTGGGCAACTCCGCGGACGTGACAGTGCGCTTCGGCGATCTCGAAATCGATCATTCCGCGTTCGTGCGCAGTGACAGCACGGCCCGGTTCCTGGTCGACGGCGAAGGCGCCAGGCGGCGCTGAACATCGGTGGTCCCCTGCTTGGTCGTGCCTGCCGGAGCGTGTATATTGCGCGCCTTTGATTGCCCGTCCCGCGGTATTCCTCTTTAGAACATGACCCAGGCGCTCCGGACAGTACGCGGCATGCACGACATCCTGCCGCACGAGACCCACTGCTGGCAGTGGCTCGAGGGGCAGTTGCGCACGCTGATGGACATCTACGGCTACCACGAGATCCGCACGCCGCTGCTGGAGCGCACGGAGCTGTTCAAGCGCTCGATCGGCGAAGTGACGGACATCGTCGAGAAGGAGATGTACACCTTCGCCGATCGCAACGGCGACAGTCTCTCGCTGCGTCCGGAACAGACCGCCAGCGTCGTCCGCGCCGGCATCGAGCACGGCCTGCTGCACAACCGGACCCAGCGTCTCTGGTACTTCGGACCGATGTTTCGCCACGAACGGCCGCAGAAGGGCCGCTATCGCCAGTTTCACCAGTTCGGCATCGAGACCTTCGGCATGCCCGGGCCCGACATCGACCTGGAGCTGCTGCTGCTGGGCGAGCGTCTCTGGCGCCGGCTCGGTCTCGCCGAGGGCATCACGCTGGAGATCAATTCGCTGGGTACTCCGGAATCGCGCGCGGCGTATCGCGAGGCGCTGGTGGCCCACTTCGAGAAATACTCCGATCTGCTCGACGAAGAGGAAACGCGGCGGCTCGCCGACAATCCGCTGCGACTGCTCGACAGCAAGAACCCCGAACTGGGCAACGTCATCGGCATGGCGCCCGAATTGACCGATTCGCTCGATGCTGACAGCCGGACGCATTTCGAGTGGATCCTGGCCGGGCTCGATGCCGCCGGCGTGGAGTACCGGATCAACCCGCGGCTGGTCCGGGGGCTCGACTACTACACCGGCACCGTGTTCGAGTGGGTCACCGACCGGCTCGGCGCCCAGGGTACGGTCTGTGCCGGCGGGCGCTACGACGGTCTGGTCGAGCAGCTCGGCGGCCGGCCGACGCCGGGCGCGGGCTTCGCGCTCGGCATCGAGCGATTGCTGGCGCTGCTCGACAGCGAGGGACTGCTGCCCAGTCCGGCGCCGCCGCATGTCTGCCTGATCACGGTCGGCGAGCGGGCCGCGCGCGAGGGCATGCTGCTCGCCGAGCAGTTGCGCGATACCATCCGCTGGCTGCGGCTGGAAACGCTCTGCGGCGGCGGCAGTCTCAAGAGCCAGTTCCGTCGTGCCGATCGCGGCGGTGCCATCTTCGCGCTGGTGCTCGGCGATGACGAACTGGATTCCGGTACCGTGTCGATCAAGGATCTGCGCGGGAAGGGCGAACAGGAACAGGTCCGCGCGGAGAATCTGCCGCGGCGACTGACCGAGCTCGTCGCCACCACCGCGACGGTGGTCACGCCGCTGCGCTGACGGACGCTCGAGTCCGGCGCGGCCCATTCGAGGCATTCACGGGAGACCGACGTGGCCGATTACGCCACCGAAGAGGAACAACTCGAGGCACTCAAGCGCTGGTGGCGCGAGAACGGCCGTGCCGTGGTACTGGGTGCCGCGCTCGGTGTGCTCGCGCTGGCCGGCTGGCGCGGCTGGGAGATGCATGTCGAGCAACGTGCGCTGGAGGCCTCGGCCATCTATGACGAACTGCTGGACGGGGTGTCCGCGCGCGATTACCCGGCCGTCAGCGAGCATGCCGAAACGCTGCGAGCCGACTACGCACGCACGTCCTACGCCACGCTCGCGGCCCTGGCCGCGGCCGGGCTCGCGGCCGACAGGGAACGGCTGGAGGCCGCCGAGGAGTGGTTGCGCTGGGCACTCGACAACGCCGGTGACCCACAGCTGTCCGCGGTCGCCCGTGCCCGCCTGGCGCGCGTGCTGGCGGAGCGCGATGCCGCCGACGAGGCCCTGGACCTGATCGCCGCCGAGGTGCCCCCGGCCTATACCGCTCTCTATGCCGAGATCCGTGGTGACCTGTTGCGCGCGCGCGGCGACCACGAAGGGGCCGCTTCCGCCTATCAGCGGGCCCTCGATGCCGAGCCCGGTCCGTCCGATCCGGACATGGTCGAACGCAAGCTCAACTGGGTGCGCGGCAGCGCCGTGACCGACGAATCCGGGGAATCTCCGGACACCACGTCGTGATGCATCGTTTCCGTGCCGTGCTCGGGATCCTGGCGCTGCTCCTCGCCGGCTGCAGCTCGGTCGAGGACACCACCGTGCCGCCCGCGGAACTGCCCGATTACGAGCCGGCAGCCCGTCTGGTTACCGAGTGGCGGCATCACGTCGGCTCGGCGTTCACGCGCAAGTGGGTGCGGATGACGCCCGCGCTGCACGGGGACGTCGCCTATGCCGCCAACGTCGACGGCGCGGTGGCCGCCTTCACCATCGACGACGGCCGCCGCCTGTGGCGTGTCGAACTCGACCGCTGGCTGGCCGCCGGTGTCGGCGTGGATGGCGAACGGGTCTATGTCGGTACCGTCGAGGGCGAAGTCGTTGCTCTTGATCGCGACAATGGCCGCGAGATCTGGCGCCGGGCAACCGGCGGCGAGCTGCTGGCCGCGCCCGCGGCCGCCGATGGCCGGGTGATCGTGCGCACCGTGGACGGGCGCGTGCTCGCGCTTTCCGCTTCCGACGGCAGCCGCCAGTGGACTCACTCGACGGATGTCCCGTCCCTCTCGCTGCGCGGCAACTCGAATCCCCTGCTGGTGTCGGGCGGGGTGCTGGTCGGGCTCGACAACGGCCGGGTGCTCGCGCTCGGGTCGGATGATGGCGAGCCGATCTGGGAAACGGAGGTGGCGCCGCCGGAGGGTCGGTCCCCGATCGAACGCATGGTCGACATCGACGGCGCCATGGCGATCGGCCGCAACGTGCTCTATGCCGCCACCTACCAGGGCCGGATCGCGGAGATCGAACCGCGGCGGGGCAACATCCGCTGGTCGCGCGAGATCTCTTCCTATTTCGGCCTGAACGTCGACGATCGCCGACTCTACGTGACCGATGCCGACAGCCACGTGCAGGCCCTGAGTCCCGGCACCGGCGAGCCGCTCTGGCGCCAGGAGGGGCTGCACCACCGGCGGCTGACCGCGCCGGTCCCGGTCCCGGATTCCCCCTGGCTCGCGGTCGGGGATTTCGAGGGCCAACTGCACCTGCTCGCGCGTGACGACGGCCGCGTGGTCGCGCGCAAGGGCCTCGGCGGGTTCGGCATACTGGCCGACCCGGTACCGGCCGGCGACGGGCGCATCCTGGTCCAGACCCAGGGTGCCGAGCTGATGCTGCTGCGGGCGCGAGCGCTCGATTAGCCGGGCAGCGGGGATCATGTCACGCCCCTTCGCGGGCAAGCCCGCTCCAACCGTTCTCGTTGCGTACCGGTGGACGTGGCCGGATGGCGCCGAGCCGGGCCTTCCGGGTTTCCGCTTCGCCTTGTCCGACTGTTTGTTGGAGCGGGCTTGCCCGCGAACGAACGAGGCACGGCCTGAACCGAGCGGTGCCGCCGCGATCCCCGACGACAGGCTACGCTGCCTTGTCGTCGGCCCTTGGCCCTTGGCCCATCCCCCGTTGTACACTCCGCACCCCTGAAGGACCGGGGTCAGCCCCCGCCCACCATCGCCCGGACAGCGCCTGCACGCATGACACCCGTGATCGCCCTCGTCGGCCGGCCCAATGTCGGCAAGTCGACCCTGTTCAACGTGCTCACCCGCACGCGGCGCGCGCTCGTGGCCGAGGTGCCGGGACTGACGCGCGACCGCCAGTACGGCACCGCGTTCCTGCGCGGACGGGAGGTGATCGTGGTCGATACCGGCGGCCTGACCGAGGCCGATGCGACGCTCGACGTGCAGATGGCCCATCAGACCGGGATCGCCATCGAGCAGGCCGATGCCGTGTTCGTCCTGGTCGATGCGCGCGACGGACTCATGCCGGACGACCGTGCCGTGATCGAGCGACTGCGGCGTTCGGGCAAGCCCTTTCGCATCCTGGTCAACAAGACCGACGGCCTGGATCCGGATGTCGCGCTGGCGGAATTCCACGGACTCGCCGGCGAGCCGCCGCTGCCGCTGTCGGCCACGCACAATCGCGGTATTGTCGCACTCGCCGAGGCCGTCACGGACATGCTGCCGGCGGCGGAGGCAGCGCAGGCGGATGAGTCGGCCGACACGCCGGACGACGGCCGCATCCGGGTCGCCGTGATCGGCCGACCCAATGTCGGCAAGTCCACGCTCGTCAATCGCCTGCTCGGCGAGGAGCGGATGCTGGCCCTGGACGAACCCGGTACCACCCGGGATGCTGTCTTCATCGATTTCGAGCGTGACGGCAGGCAGTACACGCTGATCGACACGGCCGGTCTGCGGCGTCGCCGCCGGGTCAGCGAGACGATCGAGAAATTCAGTGCGATCAAGACCCTGGAGGCGATCCGCGCCGCCCATGTCGTCATCCTCGTGCTCGACGCGCACCAGGGCATCGCCGAGCAGGATCAGCACGTGGTCGGGCATGTGCTCGACGCGGGCCGCGCACTGGTGGTGGCGATCAACAAGTGGGACGGGCTCGATCGCGACTCACGCGAGTGGGTGCGCGCCAGCCACGATCGCCGCTTCGCCTTCGTCGACTTTGCCGAGACGCACTACATCTCGGCATTGCACGGCACCGGTGTCGGCAAGCTGATGAAGGCGGTCGCACGCGCGCACACGGCGGCGACGCGCCGGCTGCCGACGCCCGAGCTGACCCGGATACTGGAGGACGCGGTCGAGGCGCACGCGCCGCCGGTGGCCGGCGGTGGCCGCGTGAAGCTGCGCTATGCCCACCAGAGCGGCAGCAATCCGCCGACGATCATGATCCACGGCAGCCGCACCGACCGCCTGCCGGGCAGCTACAAGCGCTATCTCGAGAACACCTTCCGCGAGGCGTTCAGGCTTCGCGGAACCCCGGTCCGCATCGAGCTGCGCAGCGGCGAGAACCCCTACGCCGGCCGCAAGCGTACCTCGAAGAAGAAAGGCGCCGGGAAGAAAATCTCACGCAAGAAGACGGCGCGTTCGCGGCGGTGAGGCAGGAAAGGAATCCGGGCACTTGCTCCTTACCACCCCCCGTGCATGCCCGCGCCCATCCCCATCATGCCGGCACCGATGCCGAACATGATCATGAACACCGTGAACACGATGTAGACCAGCGTCAGCACGCCGAAGATGGTGAAATAGGTCTTCAGCCGCCGCATGGCGGTCATGGCAGCCTCGTTGCTGTTCGAGGTATAGGCCAGGTCGACGCTGCCGGCGGCCTGCATGAGGACGATGCCGGCCCAGATCGGGATCCATGCGACGATGATGCCGATGATCGTCAGGGCCGTGAACAGTCCGGCAATGATCATCACGATGCCGATGAGCTGCATCCAGAACTTTGCACGATAGAGCGGCTCGATCAGATCCTTGAACGAGTCGCCGGAACCCGTGCCCGTTTCCATGCTGGCGGCCATGTGGTTCTCCCGTTGTACTCGTGACTGGTGGTGTGAGTTGCGAAGTGGTTGCCGTCTCGCGGGCGATCATACCGGCCCGCCCGTAGCGCCACAAACCGGCATGCAGTGCAGGGATCAGGTGCGGTCGATGGATGATTGCCCGCCGGCGGCATCGTCAACCAGCATCGTCATCTCGTTGACGTAGAGGGCGGTCGCACCGCAGACGGCGACCGGCATGGCGACGAGGTTCAGGATCGGGATGACCGTGAGGATCATCACCGTGCCGCCGAAGCCCAGTGCCACCCAGCGGCGGCGGGCGATCAGCCGGCGGCCGCGGCCGAAGACGACACCGTGGTTGCCGAGGGGGCAGTCGATGTATTCCAGCGCCATCATCCAGGCGCCGAAGGCAAGCCACAATGGCGGCGCCAGCAGGTTGACCACGGGAATGAGAAACAGCACCAGCAGCGGGAGCGCCCACAACGCGAGATAGAGAAGCTTGCGGATTTCCGCGCCGAAGCTGGCCACGATCTCGTGCATCAGCCCGTGCTGCTCGCCCTCGTCTCCGCGCCGCCCGCGCAGGTGCACCTCGACCTTCTCGGAGAGCAGCCCGTTGAACGGCGCGGCGATCAGGTTGGCAATCAGGGTGAAGGTATAGAACGCCACCAGCGCGGCACTGACAGCAAACAGGATCCACAGGACCACCCGCACCAGCGCCCAGTCGAGCCAGTCCGGCAACTGCGCATCCATGAACTGCCCGAACGCATCCACCCCGAACCAGATCACGCCGCCGAAGAGCACCGCGTTGATCAGCAGCGGGACCAGCGCGAACGGCAGCACCT
>CAYZHJ010000020.1:0-29526 GCA_964478305.1 uncultured Ectothiorhodospiraceae bacterium | reverse complement strand
GTACCTCGAGGGCTCCGACCAGCACCGCGGCTGGTTCCAGTCGTCGCTGCTGTCCAGCATCGCGCTGCGCGGCGGCCCGCCCTACCACGGCGTGCTCACCCACGGCTTCACCGTCGACGGCGAGGGCCGCAAGATGTCGAAGTCGCTGGGCAACGTGATCGCGCCGCAGACGGTCATGAAGACCCTCGGCGCCGACATCATCCGCCTGTGGGTCGCCTCGGCCGACTACCGCGGCGAGATGGCGGTGTCCGACGAGATCCTCAAGCGCATGACCGATTCCTATCGGCGCATGCGCAACACCGCCCGGTTCCTGCTCGGCAACCTGCATGACTTCGATCCGTCCGCCGATGCCGTGTCACCGGATGACATGATCGCGCTCGACCGCTGGGCGGTGGACCGCGCCCTGCGGGTGCAGGAGGAAGTCTGCGCGGCCTACGAGGACTACCAGTTCCACCGCGTCTACCAGTCGGTGCACAACTTCTGCGCACTGGAAATGGGCGCGTTCTATCTCGACGTGCTGAAAGACCGGCTCTACACCACCGGCGGCGACAGCAACGCCCGCCGCTCCGCCCAGACGGCGATGCATCACATTCTCGAGGCGTTGGTGCGCTGGCTGGCGCCGATCCTGTCCTACACCGCCGACGAGATCCGCGAGCACATGCCGGGAACCGACGGGACCTCGATCTTCACCGCCGAGTGGTACGAAGGGCTGTTCCCGCTCGGCGACGACGCGGCGCTGGACCGGGCGCAGTGGGACCAGGTCATGGCCACCCGCGCGGCCGTGTCGCGCCGACTGGAGGCATTGCGCAGGGAAGGCGCGATCGGCGGCGCGCTCGACGCCGAGGCGACCGTGTACTGCGATGCGCCCCTGCGCGGCACGCTCGAAGGCCTGGGCGACGAGCTGCGGTTCGTGCTGCTCACCTCGGAGGCACGGGTCAGGCCCGCCGGCGAACGCGGCGACGACGCCGTCGAGGACGAGGCCGCCGGCACGCCGGTCTGGGTGCAGGCCGACCGCACGTCCCGCGACAAGTGCGCCCGCTGCTGGCACAGGCGCGCCGATGTCGGCAGCGACGCCGATCACCCCGAGCTGTGCGCGCGCTGTGTCACCAACATCACCGGTGACGGCGAGCAGCGCCGCTACGCCTGACGCGTTTGTACCGGACCACCGCCATGCATCGTTCCCTGCCCTGGTTCGGCCTCGCCGCAGCGGTCGTGCTCGTCGATCAGATCAGCAAGTGGTGGGCCCTGAGCGTGCTCGCGTTCCGGCAACCGGTGGAGGTGCTGCCGTTCTTCAACCTGACGCTGGTGTTCAACCGCGGTGCCGCCTTCTCCTTCCTCGCCGGCGCCGGCGGCTGGCAGCGCCTGTTCTTCATCGGCCTCGCGCTGGTGATCGCCGCGGTGCTCGCCGTGTGGCTGGTCCGCTCCGCCTGGCGCCAGCGCTGGCTCGCGGCCGGCCTGGCGCTGATCCTCGGCGGCGCCATCGGCAACGTCATCGATCGCATCCGCTTCGGCCACGTCGTCGACTTCCTCGACTTCCACGCGGCCGGCTGGCACTGGCCGGCGTTCAACATCGCCGACTCGGCCATCACCATCGGCGCCATCGTCCTGCTGCTGACCTCGATTGTCGCCAACGACACGCCGTCCGATTCGTCATAGATCGGACCCGTCGAAAGCACGAGCAACCGTCGCGTGTGACAGCGCGTACCGGCCATCCAGGAAGCCGAACGGATACGGCCGGATCTCTGTGAATCGCACAGCCATACAGATTCGTATCGCCACCCTGGTGTGCGATTCACAGACATCCTTTCATGTAGCATGCGGTGATGGATAGAGCTGTTCGCATGCGATTGGGCTGGGTCGAGATGTACCGAGCTACCGGGAATGCCTCGTTGGTTTGCAGGCGCTGTGGGATATCCGCTCCGACACTCCGCAAGTGGATACGACGTTACGAGGAGAGCGGAAAAGAAGGTCTAGTGGACAGAAGTCGCCGACCTAATCACTCACCCAATCGAATTGTCGATCAAGATGTAGAGCAGTTGATTCTGCGACTCCGGCGCACGCGTCGTTTGGGGGCGAGACGGCTACAAAGCGAACTGCTTCGACATCATGCCATTCGCCTCGCGCTGGCAACGATTCACAAGGTGCTGATCCGCCACGAAGTGACGCCGCTCGTACGGTCACGTCGATTTACTGCCACCAAACGCTACCAAAGGGCCATACCCGGTGACAGAGTCCAAATGGATACGTGCCAGATCCGCCCAGGGCTGTATCAATACACGGCTGTAGACGATTGCACGCGATATCGTGTCTTAGGGCTCTACGAGCGGCGGAATGCGACTAATACTATTGATTTCCTCGAGCAGGTCACGGAAGAGATGTATTTCCCGATTCAGAGAGTCCAGACCGACCGCGGCAGTGAGTTCTTCGCCCGGAAAGTCCAACGATGGTTGATGGATACCGGGATCAAGTTCAGACCGATCAAGCCGAGGTCTCCACATCTGAACGGCAAAGTTGAGCGCTCACAGCGAACGGATAAAGAAGAGTTCTGGGCCGGCCTCCCTTCCATGATTGAACCGCTCGACGTGCTCCGCGAAGAGCTCAGCATTTGGCAGGGATACTACAACTGGCATCGACCCCATGGGTCGCTGGGCGGCCACACTCCCATCGAGAGACTGTGCAGTTTGCTCGATGAAACACCACTTCAAGAGGCTGTAGATCAGGTATATGCCCCCTCCTCTGAGCGAATGCAGGAGCGTGATTACCGACTCGACCTACAGCTCCGTAATATGAAACGATGTCCGTGAATCACACAGACTGCGCTCTTGCACTCTAGAACAGAGACTGATCCAGATCAGTAGTGACTATCAATATGCTCAGGGTAAGCACAAAAATAGCCAAACAAATAAAAAATATCGAATGAAGCTTCTTCGCAAATGGAGTCATCAATTTTCTAGGAACCACCCAACCTCGTCTATATATTTTCTCCATGTGCATTACTTCTGATCGCAACACCACTGCCCGTGGCAATTGCGTAATCATTAAAATGCAAATACCGCCAATTACGGCAGCACCTACGACAATTGTTCCAAGTATGGTCTGCAGCATAATTGTCGATAGCTATGGATTAACTGCAGCTTCGGCAGCGGCCGAGGCACCAGCATCCACGCTTGCTTGCGCTCTCTCTGCGCGCCGATGCGCTGACGCACTACCTGCCCCACGTCTCGCGACAGCAACGCCATTGCCAATTCCAGCAATTCGTCCCAGCGATGCACCAAACGCTCCAGTTAATGAACCTGTAAGCAGATCTCTTCCAGTCAAATCCTTACATGGGTCCGTTGCTGCGCTGAATGCAGCAGATGCTGCACCGAAAAATGCTCCACCACCAACTTGAACGGCCAATCCAGCACCCAGCGTGAATCCTGCCGTAGCACCGGTCAGTGCTCCTTGAACAACTGAGCCGCCAGTCGCAGCCGCTACAGCTGCACCAACACCCGCACCGATGAGGCCAGTGGCCACATTGAAGAACTTGCCATTCGGGTCGATGAAGTTGATCGGGTCGTTAATGGCGTAGCCGTACAGATTCGTACTGCCGGCTCTGAAAAGGATCGGATCCTTTTCGGTCAGCGACCCATTTCAAGCTCATAGTGATGAAGATGCATATTCTGCCCAGAGCACAAGCCCACCATCACGAAAATGTTCTCTCATTGCTCAAAGATAAACCAAAAGATGAGCGAAATGGAAAATGTCGAAGAACTTACAAGAAATACAAGATATATACGATGCGCCAAGGGCGTCATGTAGGCTTTTGGAACCATCACACTTTTTCCGTACAATTTCCCCATATGCTGCATTGATTTTTTAATTGTCAAGCGTTTTGGGAGATTGGCTAATAGCAATGCAGTTATTGCAGCAATTACGCATGCTGCGAATGTTAGCAGCATCAACAATTGGTTAATCATAGACATTCCCTTCGTCGATCACTGCATAGTTGCTGCTTGTACCCTCCGGGCTCGAGTCACTGCCTGTGTACTCCCGAATCCACGTCTCGCCAGAGCAAGCCCATTACCCAATCCCGCGATTCGGCCTAACGAACCACCGAATGCGCCTGTCAAGGTACCTAGAGCAACGTGACGTGCACCTTTACAGGGGTCGGTTGCGGCTTCAGAAAGTGCCGTCAATCCTCCAAAGATCGCAGCAGTACCAACCTGTGTTGCCAATCCGACTCCGAAGGTAAGCCCAGCTGTCGCTCCAGTCAGTGCGCCTTGGGCGATGGAACCACCAGTAGCTGCCGCAACAGCTGCACCAACACCCGCACCGATGAGGCCCGTAGCCACATTGATGAACTTCCCATTCGGATCAATGAAGTTGATCGAGTCGTTAATGGCGTATCCATACAGGTTCGTACCGTCCCCCTGGAACAGTATCGGATCTTTTGCGGTCCACCTGCCGATCTCGGCATCATAATCCCTTGCCCCGAATCTCGTCAGTCCAGTATCCCGATTGTAGAGTCCACCCGCAAATCCGAACGGCTGGAAGCCGGGATTGGTGTCGATGGTGATTTGGCCGAACGGATCGTAGTCCATCCGCTGCACAATCTCGTTCGTAGTGGTGTCGATCACCAGCCGCACGCTGCCCAGATGATCGGAGATGATCCGGTAGGTCGTGCCGTCCTTGATCATATAGGCCGGAACGTGCGGCTTGTCGCCGCAGGCGAATTTGACTCACACGCACGCTATATCGCCAAGATGCGAGCGCCTGATCTCGCAAGCATGATATTCAGAAAAGGTCAACAAGTGAGAATCCGACCGCGCATGCAATCGCCACTCCACCAAATAGCAAGATGATCGTATGCAGCAATTTCCCGTAAGGATTCAGCTGTCGCCTTGGTGGCATGGGATTGTTGATTCTATCTGTTAGCTCAGGAACCGCAAGAAACTTATATCTACATACATTTAGCAATGTAATAGCGTTTATACAGATAAAGCCACTCACTATTATCACCCATCGGAGAACTACCAGTATCGCTGATTCACTCATCATTCCGACTCTCTGGTTTCAGCCCCGGTGGCAACAACCAGCCGACCATGATCATCTGCAACCGCAATCTCGCCCAACACCGGTTGATCTTCGACCCCACCGTGCTGCCAGAGATCGAGGAGGATCTGGAGCAGATCGATGAGTACAACGTCCAGGTGGACGTCAACCCATTCGATCAGGACAAAAAGCGTACCTGGCCTGTTGATCTGTCAGAATTACAGCCGAGCCACACATCATCATACGTACTGATATCGCAGGAAGATTGCAGTACAAGCAACGACTACTGCGATCACTCCAAATTGGCGCATTGCAAGGCCGATACAAAGATCGCGCACAGGCACCATTCCCGTTTTCCTTTTGAGAGAGTTCGCCGTCTGCCTGTGCAAGTAGGCATCGATAATGCCGGCAATAATCACGAGAAGCGGAACTGAATATACCAAATGGCTATCGAACAGAAGTCCTATCCACGCAAACACTACATACATAGGCAGACCGAGCAGGTTCACTAACAGCCGGTGCGCGCGACTTCGCTCTGAAAATTCAGCCATTAGTCAGCCTTCATTCGCACGGATCTTCAGGCTCTTCGGGGAAACATGACGGACCACCGGGCATCTCGCATGGATGAGTACCAATTTCCGATGGTGTGAAAATCCCCGTTACCAAAAACATCGCCGGGCTTCGGGTAATAAACGTTCCGGCCCCTTGGGAAACACTGTTGGCGACTCCTTTAGCCGCTTGTTTGGCACCAAAGCGGCCCGCTTTGTCTGCCATCGACGGGGGAGAGTGGTAAGGCCCTCTTACGGCAGGTCCAGTACTTCCCGGACGCACGATTGTGCTTCCGCCAGATCGTGACGGACGAGTCGATGGATTCGGAGCCAGTCCATTTGCATCGAACCAGTTGATCGGGTCGGCAAACGAGTAGCCATACAGGTTCGCAGGACTGCCATTGAACAGGATCGGATCCTTTGCGGTCCACCTGCCGATCTCGGCATCATAATCCCTTGCCCCGAATCTCGTCAGTCCAGTATCCCGATCATAGAGTCCACCCGCAAATCCGAACGGCTGGAATCCTGGATTGGTGTCGGTAGCCACTGTTCCGAACGGGCCGTAGTCCATCCGCTGCACGACCTCGTTGGTCTCGGTGTCGATTACCAACCGGACCGAGCCCAGGTGGTCGGAGACGATCCGGTAGGTCGTGCCGTCCTTGATCATGTACGCCGGCACGTTCGGCTTGTCGGCATAGACGAATCGGTGGGTGACGTTGCCGTCCGCGTCCAGCTGGGCGACCGGGTTCAGCTGGTTCCGGTATAACCAGCCCTTCTGTAGCGTGCCATCAACCACCTTTCCGATCCGGCGGTCTTGCCCGTCGATCAGGTATTCAATGGTGGTGCCATCGGGCAGGACGACTTCCCGCAGATTGCCTGCGGCGTCGTAGTCGTATTCGGTCGTGCCCTCGGCCGCGGTCTTCGTGGTCCGCTCGCCGGCCGGCGTGTGCGTGTAGGTCGCATCGCTGTAGCTGGTGATCCGGTCCTGGGCGTCGTAGGCGCCTGTTCTGGTGCCCGCAGGGCCCGTGTGGCTGGTCCGGTTGCCATTGGCGTCGTAGCTGTAGAGATGCACCGGGGTGCCGTTCCGTCGCACCTCGGTCAGGCGACCGGCGGCATCGTAGTCGTATTCCCATGCGCGGCTCTCGCCGTCGATCGTCTCGGTCTCCTCGACAATCCGGCCGAGCTTGTCGCGGGTATAGGCGACATCGTAGACAGTCGTTCCGTTCGTGGTGACGGTCCGGTCGGTCAGCTCTCCGAAATCGTTGTAGCCACGGCTGCCCTCGATGGCCTGCTGGGTAGTACCGGTCACGAGGCCGTTGCCGGCATCGCGGGCTAGGCTCAGGTCGCCGGCGTCGGTCAGCAGACCGTCGTCATCGTAATCGAAGGTGATCGGGGTACCGTTGACCGACTCCCCGGTCAGCCAGAAGCTGTGGTCGAAGTCCCTGGAGACGGTGCCGGAGACGGGCCCCGTCCATTCGGTACGGACCGGCAGGAAGCCGTCCCACTGGAACTGCAGGCCGATGCCGCCGGGGGCGGTGATGGATCGGACCTGGCCGGTGGTGGCTTCGTGGGTGTAGGTGGTGTCGCCCGCCGGCATGCTGCGGGTGACGAGACGGCCACCGCTGTCGTAGTCGAAGGTGACGGCCTCGTCTCCGGGACGTTCGATGCGCCGGATCTGGCGGTCCAGGTTGTAGACATGGCGCGTGACGGTCTCCGTCCCCTCCAGGTCGGGCGGGGTGTAGCCGGTGCGCTGGTCGAGGCCGTCGTATTCGAACACATGGGCTTCCCGGCCCGGCGGCACGAGCGCGATCAGGTTGCCCCGATCGTCGTACTGGTAGCCGATCGTACGACCGTCCGGCAGGGTCTGTTCGGTGATCCGGCCGGCGGCGTCGGTCTCGAAGGAGACGCTGCGGCCCAGTGCGTCGGTGACGGATGCGAGATAGCCGGCCTGGTTGCCGCTGCCGTGGTAGGCGAACGTCGTGGCGCGCGCATTGGCGCCCTCGCCCTGCTCGACCGAAGCCGGACGACCGCGGTCGTCGTAGCTGGTGTGGACCGGCGCGATGTCCGGAACGGTTTGAACCAATGGCCGACCCTGCTCGTCGATGTGCGTCGTGACACCGCGGCCTTCGGGCGAAGCGGCGGTCCACCGACGGGTTGCGGCGTCGTATTCCACCGTCCGGGTCCGGCCGTTGGTGGTGCTGGTCTCGTGCAGTTGCTCCAGAGACATCGGATCCACGGGATCGGCGAGTTCGGCCGTGCGTTCGGTGGCCTGCTGCAGGGTGCGGCCCGCTGGTGTCTCGATGCGGCGCTCGGCGACGTATGGGGCGGCGAAGCCGAACCGCGGATCGGGCGCCTCTTCGGTAGTGACCACGGTGCCGTCGGCGCGCTCGAGGGTGGTGGTGCTGTCCGTGTGGGTGCGTCGGGTGACGGTACCGTCCGGGGCCTCGTTGGTATAGACGCGGGTAAAGGCATCGGGGCGCTCGGTGGTGAAGCGGTACATCCGACCCTCTCCGCTGATCATCTCGGTGCGGTAGCCGTCATCCAGTTCACTCCGCGCGAGCTGCCAGCCGCCGCCGTTGGGGTCGATGTCCTCGATCAGGCGGCCCTGCTCGTCCCAGGCAAAGGTATTGACCGCATCGCCGGGTTTCTCGAGACGGGTAAGCAGGCCGTCGGTGGTGTAGTCCATCGACCAGGTGGCGCCGGTCGGATCGGTGAAGCGTGTCAGATGGCCGCTCCCATCCACGGAAACGTCGGTGCGCTGGCCATCGGGAGCGACGATCGCAGTAGCGGTTCCGGCATTATCGCGTTCGATGACGGTGACGTTTCCGTCAGTGTCGCTGATGGAAGTCACATACCCTTTCCCGTCGCGGTCAAACACAAGCAAGGGGTTGCTTGTGGACGAATTGACAGTACGTACATGCTGACCTGTTGCGTCAAATACTAATGCTCGCTTTTTTGTTGATGATGCGATTACGGAGTGGCCTTCCTGTGTTGTCGGCAGTACGGCGAGACTAACGCGCCGGACCAACGCATTGCCAGATTCCGTGTAGTACAAACTTCCACTTGGCCCTATTTCCACACTTCTTGCACCCGCGATATCGACTTCCATAGGTGCGCTTCCGTCATTGCTAAACCCACGGTTTCCGGTCCCCACGATTGTCTCGATCAATCCATCGGGCGTAACTCGTCGAATCACATGGTTCGAGCCATCACCGATGTAAAGGCTTCCATCACTGCCTTCAGTCACATCCCAAGGCACAAATCGAGCGTCCAATGCCGGTCCGCCGTCACCGCTGTAACCGGAAGTACCGCTCCCTGCGACCGTCTTGATTGTTCCGTCGGGTGTCACCTTTCGGATCCGATAGTTACTTGTGTCGGCTATATACAGGCTGCCGTCGAAGCCAATTGCTACACTTGCTGGATAACTCAGTTCCGCTTCGGTCGCCGGTCCGCCATCGCCAGAGAATCCGGACGTACCTGTGCCTGCTATTGTTTGAATTCGACCTCTCGGCGTGACCCTGCGAATCCTGTGATTGAACGTGTCTGCGATGTACAGCGTCCGGTCTGGGCCTACTGCAGTGGCATTCGGAAAATTCAATTGAGCCTGAGTTGCCGGACCATTGTCACCGTTGAATCCGCGTGTGCCGTCTCCGGCGACTGTATCGATATTTCCATCAACTGTGACACGTCGGATACTATGACTACCGGGCTCGGTTATGTAGAGTCCACCCTCGGGTCCAATCGCGACATCAACCGGAGATTTCAGTTGAGCTTCGATCGCGAGACCACCATCACCACTAGAGCCGAATGATCCATCGCCTGCTACCGTATTGATAACCCCGTTCGGAGCAATCTTTCGAATCCGGTTGTTGCTGGTATCGGCTATGTAGATACTACCGTCTGGCGCGAAGGTAACGTCCTCTGCAAAATTGAGGCGTGCCTCGGTTGCCGGTCCGCCATCACCCGAGAAGCCATTGCTGCCCGTAGAGCTGTCGCCGGCGACAGTCGAAATGTCGCTCGACAATCGGCGAGATACTCCGTCACCCATTAGCATAAGGCCACTTTGGGGACTGTATTCATGAATTGATGAAAGAGTCCAGTTTCCGATAGTCCCTTGCGCGGTCAGAGGTGACTCAACGACAACTGTTGACTCGCGCGGAAACTCGAAACCCTGACAGCGACTGCGCGTACCGATCGGATTAGCTACATTACCGAATCGACCGAATACGCTACCGCCCCCAGTGAGATTCGCGCTCCCGACACTTCCATAGTATTGACACGGATATACATACGTAAGCTCGATTGTAGCGGTCTCATGACCGTACCGTTCCCGGCCGAATGCATCCAACCCGTCCCATGCGAACTCATGATTCAAACTTGGCTCAGGGGAGAATTCACGGATGCTTGTTCGCCCGGCGATACGGATTTCCAGTCTGACCTTGCTCAAGCTGTCAGGAATCTCGTCACCTGTCAGCGGAATCTTGACTCGGTTGTCCGCGCTCCCCGGCACACGATTACTCTGGTAGTGGAGTGTATAGGGAGTGCCAGCTACATTGATCGATTCTCCCAGTGACTGCTTTTGCGGGCTGATCACGCAGCCTTCACAAGGATCTTCCTCATCCGAATTATCCGGTTCCTGTGCTTCTAGGGTCTCTGGTAGTGGCGTCAGTGGCCGCGTACCGTCATCCGGTGGGCCGTACGGCCAGTTACAGTCCCAGGTGGACAGGTGGGTGGTGGCGAAGCGCCACAGGCTGTCGCCGGGGTCGTGCAGTTCGGCCAGTTGCGCGCGTTCGGCGGCGGTGATGCCCAGTTCGTCGAGTTCTTCCGGCGTGGCCGCCTCGCCGTCGCCGGTGACGTCGAGGACGGCCGTGCCGCCCTGCTCGTCGAGCACGCCGATGATGCGGCCGTTGTCGTGCGGGATCCAGGCGGCGGCGTCGTTGTCGTAGTAACCCACCGGCACCGGCTCGCCGATGGGGAAGTCGAGGAAGTTGTCGACGTACACCGGAACGGGCTGATTGAAGACGACATCCTTGCCGGCGACCTTGACGCCCTGTTCCAGGGCCTGGTCGACGGACAGCTCGACGGCATAGGTGTAGGCCGAGGCCGGCGGCAGCTCGCCGGGCATGGCGGCGGGGCCGGTGTCGCCGACGGTGTATTCGGTGGCGCGCACGTCGAGTTCGGTGAGCTGCTGCTTCGTGCCGTCGGGCCGCGTGATCTCGGCGGTGGTGCCGGCCGGGAACAGGACGGTGGCCCGGCGGGTGCCGTCGCTGTCGGTAACCTCGCTGCCGCGGGCAACCTGGAAGGGCTGGCTGTTGTCGGCGAGGTCGATGGTGGTGACTTTTTCGTCGAGCGGGATCATCACGACGTCGGGGGCGTGATGCCAGCCGTTCCACCGGGTGCCGACCGTGCGCTGCACCGGCAGGTAGCCGTCCTTGCGGTATTCGACGGTGAGGTGCCCGCCACCGTTGACCGCGAGGTCGAAGCCGCCGTCGGCCCGGGTGGCGGTATGGCCCAGCTCGGGGTGATCGAGGATGCGGATGGTCACGCCCGGAATCGGCTCGCCGGCACGGTTCCTGACCGCACCGCGCAGCACGGAGACCCGCTCGGCGTCGATGGTGCCGGGCTCGGCACCCCGCTGGATCGGATCGGCGCCTTCGTAGAGGAACGAGATCTGTTCCTCGAACGGTGGCGTACCCGTCTCCGGCAGCGGCGGGGCCACGTCGACCGGATCCGGCGGGATGTCCCCACCGCCGCTGCCGACCTCGGCCGGATCGCTCTCGTTGCCGGCCCGGTCCCGGACCCGGATCGAGAAGCTGTCGCCGATCTCGCCGTCGATGGTGGCGACGAACGCACCGTCGCCGTTGGCGACCACGGTGACGGTCTCGTCGGTTCGGGTGTTGGTGATGTCCACCTCGGCACCGGGCTCGACGCTGCCATCGGCCCCGGTGATGCGCACGGTGCCCGCTTCCTCGCCGGCCTCGACGGCGATGCCAGTGGTGACGACCGCCGGCGGCGCGACCGTGTCGCGGGTGACAGTGACCGTGCGCGTGGTCTCGTTGCCGGCGCCGTCGGTGGCAACGAGCGCGATGGCGCGGGTTCCGTCAGCGGACAGCGCGACCATGTGCTCGAAGCGGTCGTCGATGTCCAGGCCGACCGGAGCGCCGTCGATGGTGAGCTCGGCGGTCTCGCTCAGGTGACCGTGCACCGTGATCGTGTCGGTGTTCACGAAGGCGCCGTCGGCCGGTGACTCGACCATGATGCCGGGCGGGGCGGTGTCGATTTCGAAGGTCGCCGTGACCGGCTCGCTCTCGTTGCCGGCGTAGTCGGCCACGGTGGCAGTGATCTCGTGGACTCCGTCGGCGAGCGGACCGATGGCGCAATCGATGTGCTCGGCCTCGGCGTCGATGTTGCAGGCGCCGTCGATCGGCTCGCCATCGCGGACCGCGGTGAAGGTATCCGTATCGACGCCGATGCCGGTGTCGGAATAGCCAAGCACCAGGTCTGGCTGGTCGTTGTTCGTCACGAGAGGGCCGGCAGGCAGTTCGACGGTAAGCTCGGGTGCGAAGGTATCGGCGTACAGGGCAAGCTCGGTGATCGGATCGTTATCGAGATACGGTTCAAGTTCGTCGCGCTGGAGTTGCACCTGCCCGTCAATGCTGGCGTGGTAGAGCGCGCGGCCGGCGGTGAACCACAGGTTGTGGTCGCGCGGATCGCTGGTCGCCGCGGTGACATATTGGTCGATCCCCTGCGCAGGCAAGTCGTACGACTGCAGTACGTGCAGATGGTCGTCGAGCAGAAGCAGACTGTACCCACCGACGGCCCAGATGCGGTCACCGACCACTGGATGCAGGCTATTGACGCCGACCTCACTGTGCTGATGGAGCATGTTGCCGTCGGCGTCGAAGATCCACACGCCCGGCACGTTGGCGACGGCGAAGCGATCGTCGCCGAGCGGTGCGAAGGTGCGCGCCTGGTACTCGAGCGGGAGCTCGATGTCGGCGACCGGCGTGCCGGTGTTGTCCAGCCCGACGATGCGACGTACCTGCAATGCCCAGACGGCGACGTCGGGTCGGTCCGTCGCGGCCGCCAGCGCCACGACGCGCCCCCCGAGCTCGTGCTGCCAGTCCGGAGTCAGGTCTTCCGAAAAGGCGGTGACGCGGGCGTAGCGCTCCGGCGCGGAACCGTCGTCGGTCGGGGCGTCGGTAGGCTCGGGCGGCACCCGCCGAGCAAGCCAGATGCGCTCGGCCCCGCGCGACACAGCCAGTCCGTAGACGTGGGCCGGATCCATGGCCAACGTCGTGCCCTCGCCGAGCTCCGGCTCGGGCGTCAGTGCGTGCGAAGTCAGTGCCTCGAGGCGCGCGGTGACGATCCGATTGCCGCGTACGCGCACTGCCGAGGCGTACGCACCGGGCACGGGATCCGTGGTGCGCTGCGTATCGCCGGAATCCGGGCCGACCCGGACCAGTGCATCCTTGGTGACCACCCACAGGGCAGCACTCCCCCCAAGCGGCGCAGCAACCAGTGGCGCCAGGCAAGTGGCGACCAGAGCGATGGCAAAGACGAGCGCGAGGGCCTTCGCGGACGGGGCAACCCGGGCGGGTCGAGACATGGTACGGCTCCCTGTGTCGTTGTCGGCTTCCGTGCCTCGTCGCCGCCATGTCTGGAGGGACTCGGCCAGCGCGCCTGCCGTGCCGGAACCCGCGGGCGCGTGGTGAACTTTCTAGCCGATGCCGCCGCTCGATGCAAGCCGTGCGCCGATGAAAACAGAGAAAACGTACTGAAAATGGATCATTGAACGACGAAAATGCTGTACAGCACAGGCAATTGGAAGGACTTCCTCGCGCGGCCGGTCAAGTGCGCGGCAAGGGCTGTCACAGGCCCGGAGCGGCCGGCTGACCGGCACGGCAGTGGTCCGGTGAAACGTCTCACGGCGCCGGGGCCGCCCTTTCTCGGGCGGACGGCAGGGCGTTATACTGAGCGGTGCGGCAGCAATCCTTCCCGGGAACCCTTCATTCATGCAGATCCTGCTGGCCAACCCGCGCGGCTTCTGTGCCGGCGTCGACCGTGCGATCGACATCGTCGAGCGCGCGCTGGAACTGTTCGGCGCGCCGATCTACGTGCGGCACGAGGTGGTGCACAACCGTCGCGTCGTGAACGATCTGCGCAACCAGGGCGCCGTGTTCGTCGAGGAGCTCGACGAGGTGCCCGACGACGCCACCGTGATCTTCAGCGCCCACGGCGTGTCGCAGGCGGTCGAGGACGAGGCGAACCGCCGCGGCCTGCGCGTGTTCGACGCCACCTGCCCGCTGGTCACCAAGGTCCACATGGAGGTCAACCGGTATGCCCGCGAGGGCCGCGATGTGCTGCTGATCGGCCACGCCGGCCACCCCGAGGTCGAGGGCACCATGGGGCGCTTCGACGCGAGCCATGGCGGACGGATCCGGCTGATCGAGAACCGGGACGACGCCGAGGCGGTCGAGGTCAACGACCCGCACAGACTCGCCGTGGTCTCCCAGACCACGCTGTCGGTCGACGACACGGCCGAGATGCTCGCGATCCTGCAACGGCGCTTCCCGGACATGGTCACGCCGCGCAAGGAGGACATCTGCTACGCGACGCAGAACCGCCAGGACGCGGTCAAGAACCTGGCCGGCGAGTGCGAGCTGGTGCTGGTGGTGGGTGCGAAGAACAGTTCGAATTCCAACCGGCTGCGCGAGCTGGCCGAGCGCCTGGGCCGCGCCTCCCATCTGATCAACACGGCCGACGAGATTCGGCCGGAATGGCTCGAGGGCGTGGAACGGGTCGGTGTCACCGCCGGCGCATCGGCGCCGGAACTGCTGGTGCAGGAAGTGATCGAGCGCCTGCGCCGCGAGGGCGGCGAGGTGGCGGAACACGACAGCGGCATCGAGGAGAACGTCATCTTCTCGCTGCCGAAAACGCTGCGGATCCAGTCCGCCTGAGGCTGCGCTACCAGCAATCCCCGGTGCCCGAGACCGTGCGCGCGCCCTGCGAATTCAGGGTAAAGTTCTCACAGGGATCATCCTCCTGGCCGTTCTGCGCCGTCGCGGTCAGGGCCACGCACTCGGCGATCCCGCCACCGCAGGCAGTGCCGTCGACTGAGTACCACGCGTCCGGGGTATCGAACGGATCGCTGCCGTAGCCGAGATCCGTCATGTCATCGGTATAGGTGTTGTTGGTGGTGAAGAACCGCTCCTGCCGGTTCATCACCTCCTGCAGTGCCGCCTTGGCCTCGGTGCGCCGTGTCTTGCGGATCTGATCCTGGTAGGCGGGGAAGGCGATGGCCGCGAGTATGGCGATCACCGCGACCACGATCATCAGCTCGATCAGCGTGAAGCCGGGGGCTCGGACTCGATTGTTGCGCATCGCTTTCATCTTCCTGCTCACTGGTCGAGGGCCCAGGCTTCCTGGATGCCCGGTGGGTCGCCCGGCTCCACCGTGAAGCGAACGATCATGCCCCGGGTGAAGGGACGCGTGCGATAGCCGTCCGATTCCGGGCTGATGCCGGCAGGCGGCTGCACCGGCTGGCCGCCGTAACGATAGCGTTGGCCATCGATCACGACAATGCCGGCCGACTCGTCCACCTGCCGGACCACGCCCGTGCGTACGCCTTCGTCGTCGGCCCCCGCTGCATGCATCGGTCCGCCGAATGCCAGACCGAGCAGCAGGGCACCATGAACCAGTCGCTTGCGATTGCTCATGCCGGTTTTCTCCTCGTCGCCGCGCAGCTAGCGCAGCTCCTCCCATGATTGGCGACCACTGTCCTCGTCACCCGGGTTCTCCTGGATGGACGTCACCTCGCCGGACGATGTCGACATCAGCTTCATCTCGCCCGTGGGCACCTGAAGGATTGTCGCCTCCGAGAAGATGCCCTTGCTCGACTTGATGCCGCTCGGGACCACTCCGCCGTCGGTCATGTCGGCACTGCCGAATCCGGCGTCGTTGTTCAGATCGAACGGTGGCTCGCCGAGGCGCCCGCCGTCCGCCGTCGACAGCTCCATCAGCCAGCTGTCACCGCCGAACGCACACGGACTGTCGCTGGGGATGAGCGTCGTGAAGATGATGCGATCACCGCGGAGACGCGGGTTGGTCACCGCCTTCTCGCCGTGATTCTCGCCGTCATCGGGATCGATCAGGTCGATCACCCAGCCGGCGTACTCGTCGGTGGAGTTGCCCTGGCCGTCGAACCAGTTGGTGAGGTTGTTGTTCGACGTCACCCGCAGCTCGCTCTCGACCTGCTCGCCGGAGAACGCGCTGGTGCGCGTGACGCTGACCTCCGCCTCGATCTCCTGCAGCAGCAGGTCGTCGCGATCGAACA
The DNA here is from genome assembly GCA_964478305.1 of uncultured Ectothiorhodospiraceae bacterium. Classification (GTDB taxonomy): domain Bacteria; phylum Pseudomonadota; class Gammaproteobacteria; order XJ16; family Halofilaceae; genus Halofilum. The sequence continues at coordinate 13,608 of CAYZHJ010000020.1, read as the reverse complement.
GGTTCTGACTGCCGTTCGACTCCGTACGATCCCACACGGCGTAGAAGCTCTGGGTGGTCTGACCGACCTGGGTGTTGTCATCGGTACCCAGGTACTTGCCGGTTCCGAAGTAGATCATCAGTCCGCTGCGGCCGGTCGGATGGCGACCGACCTGCGGGCGCGAGGTGATCGGCTGCGGGGGATTGCCCGTGTCGGGGGACTCGGTCGTGAACAACGGGGCGGGATCGTTGCCCGATTCCACGTACGAACCCCAGTTGGTCGGATTGCTGTCCGTCAGATCGAACTTCCAGAGATTGCCGAACAGGTCGCCGGCGAAGACTAGGTCGGCAACGGAATCGCCGTTGACGTCCACCACGGCCGGCGTGGCCAGCCCGTTGGGCCGGTTGTTGCCCTCGGGATCGTCGGCAGCACCGACACCGGTATCGATCTTGCGGATCAGGGCACCGGTCTCGATGTCGACGATATAAAGCACCGCGTTGCCGGTCGTGCTCGCGCTGCCGTCCGGCTCGGTATTGTTGTAGCCGTTGCCGAACACCGCGCCCCAGTTGCCATTGTGCAGCCGGACGACACTGGGCGAGGAGAACGTGTAGCCGAGGTCGGGATCGCCCTCCACGTCGCCGTCGCCATCCGTGTCACGGTCCCCGAACTCCCACAGCGGGATGTCCTCCGCGTTGCCCTCGGTGAGCACGGAAGGATCGGTCACGTCGAGCGCAAACACCGCCTGTCCGCCCTTGCGCAGACCGCTGGTGATCACCGAGTGCCAGGCGTTGTTGAAGAACACGTCGGTATAGGTCGGTGATCCGTCGACGTAGAAGCGGTGCGAGTAATCCGGATCCGTGAGCTTGTTGAGGCGATCGAACACGGCACCGGGCACGTAGCCGAACACTTCCTCGCCGGTATCGGCGTTGAAGGCGTGCAGCATGCCGTCATTGCTGCCGGCGTACACGAGCGGCGTACGTCCCTCCTCCGCCTCGATGAAGGCGGAGTAGGACGTCTCGGGCGGCGCCGTGCCCGGCCAGGATTCCGGATAGAGGAAATTCGGATCGCCCACGAACACGGGGGCCGAGTTGACCAGGTCGCCAAGCACCGTGGAGCGGGAGCGGAAGCTGCCGCCATTCGAGGCCTCGAGGCTGTCGTCACCGCGCAGGTAGGCGAGCCGGTCCGCCCCCAGCCCGTCGGGTGTACCCGAGCTCGGGTGCTCGTTCAGTGCGGCGATCTGCGCCGGATCGAGCTCGTCGGCCGTGGGATTGTTCGGATCGGCCGGCCAGTCGAAGACGATGCCTTCCTCGGTGCTCGGCTTGAAGGTGACGATGTCCCGGCTGCCGGCATTGCGGTTGTCCAGCAGGTCGGCCGCCTCCCAGGCCGGCGTCTCCGCCGGGAAGATCAGCTTCAGGCTCGGATTCTGCGGGCTGGTGATTTCCTGCAGCTCGAATGCCAGCAGGTTGCCCGACCAGTCGTTGCTGTTGAATCGCGCCTGGAACAGCTTCGAGCCGGTCTGGAACGAGCCGGAGTTGACCGCGACCGCGGCGGCCGAGCTGTCACGTTCGGCGACCGTCTCCACCGCCTCGGTCAATGCATCGGTCAGCGCACGCGGCGTCTTCGCGGACACGAAGGTTCCCTTCGAGTTGAAGGCGGCATGCCACATGTCGTCGATCTTCTCGGGGCACTGCTGGAACGAGCAGCTGGTGGAATCGCCCCAGTTGTCGCCGACATCGAGAGCGGGGTCGGGCCAGCCGTCGCCGTCGGTGTCCCGCAGCACGCCGTCGACGCCGAATGCCACGGGGAAGGTCACCAGATGCTGCCAGTCCGCACTGTCCACGGGGTCCGGGGGCACCTCGTTGGGCAGGCCGCTCAGATCCTTCTCGTAATAGAAACGGGCCGTGTCGGCCAGGGTATCGGTGAAACCGTCGCCGTCCTCGTCCGAGTTGACGCCCGTGGAGCCCGGCGACCAGTGGCCGTCGGACATCAGGATGGCGAAGTTCTTCTGGCACTCGTGGACGATCGGATCGTCCTTGCCGGAGAGGTTGCCGTCGAAGTACTCGCCGGTCCGCTCAAGGCCCTCCTTCAGCGGTGTCCCCGCACTCGGCCAGTTGAAGTCCTTCAGGGCCTCGTAGAGCGAATCGTTGTGCGCCGTGAAGTCGCCGCTGGTTGCCGTCGGCACTTCCTCGAACAGATCGTTGTGCTGGTTGAGTACGCTCAGGCCGTAGCGGAAGTGCGGATTGCTCTGCAGCACCGACCCGATCGAGCCCTTGGTGACCAGCGAACGCCGGCGGCCGAAGGTGTACCAGTTGGCGATGTTCTGCTTCAGCTCCGCGAGCGTCATGCCGAACTCGGCCTGCGGGTCGACCCCGGTGACCGTGGTGGCGCTTCGATTGAGGCCGGTCGCATCCGGGCTGTAGGTGACCGTGGTGACATCGACGCTGCCGCTGTTCACGGTGACGAGCCTGTGGCTGTCCCACAGGTCAACCTCGTCATTGGGCGTGTTCGTCGCGTTGACCTCGAGATCGCCCCACAACGCGGTCTGCAGCGAGCCGGTCTCGAAGTCGTCGCTGAACAGGCTCGTTCCGTCGACCGTCACCTCGACATCGTCGATGTGCCAGAAGTCGAAGGTCGCGCCCGACCCCTCGCGCATTCGGAAGCGGAAGCGGAGATCATCGTGCATCGCATCCCCTGGCAGGGCATAGCTGCGGGTATATTGCTGTCCAGCCGTGCCGCCGCCCTCGAAGCTCTCCAGCTGCACCCAGCTGCCCGTGCTCGAGCGATACTCGACCACTAGGTTCTCGGCCCCCTCGGGCGGCTCGGAACCCGGCAATGCATTCGACCCGCGCCGGATCCAGACATCGAACGTGCCGGCGCTGCCGCCGGAGGCATCGACCGACAGCGTGCCCAGCACGGCCTCGGCGCTGCCGTTGACGTACGCCGACTGGGTTCCGGACTGCGCGGTACTGTTGCTGACACCGAACCATTGCGGGGTCGCGTCGGCGCCACGATGTGGACGCCCGCCGCTGTAGCCCCGATCATCCTCCCAGATGGCAAACGTGAATCCCGTCAGGTCGCGGGTATCGTTGTAGCCGTCGCTGCCGTCCTGCGGGTCGGCGCGCGCCGCCGTGAACGACTGGTCCGACTCGTCCGGCCAGGGCTCGTACTCCAGGGTCGGATTGAAGTAGAGGGTATTGAAGTCGCTGGAGAGGATCCGCCAGTCGGCATCGGTGATGTCCGGTGCATCCGGCAGAACCTCGGGCCGGTTGTAGACGGAATCGCTGTCGTCGTACATGTAGTAATAGAGATCGTAGTTCGCGCCGTCGTAGCCGTTGAACAGCCCGTCGATCTGGAACCCCTCGCAATCGTCATCGCCGTTCCGCGATGGCGCATTGCTGTCGTACGCGCAGGCGTGCCAGTAGCGTCGAGTGAGGACCTGGAAATCCATCGAACCCGAATCGTCGACCTCGAAGAAGACATTGGGCCGGACCGACACGCCGAGGAACAGCGGCACGTCCGCAATCGGCACCTGGGCCGACCAGGCGAGCGAGGAGTGCAACGTGCTCACGCTCAGCAGGGTGGCACCGATGAATGCGCCGAGCCGCTCGAAGCGGCGCTTTCCGTGAGTTTTCTCGATCGCGTGTTTCATGGTTTTCATCCCCGGGCTTGCGCGTCCGACCTCGTCAGAAGCGCGCCGCATATTCCGATCGCAGTATCGATACTGCCGTTGTGTTGCCGCCGACCGCGCGCGCCGTCGTCCGGTAATAGATGCGCGCGTTCTCGTCGGTCGACTGTCCGATGTTCAGTGCATCGCGCACGACCTGCCGCTGCTCGATGAAGTACTGCGCCGGAGCGGCCGATTCGGCGAGCTGGGTACCGGTCCGCACCGCGCTGCCCGTCCAGGTCGCGCTGGCCAGCGGGTCGAGCGGTGCGCCGGGTCCGTCCGTGGTCAGGACGTCGCACGGCGGACTGGCACAGCTCCCCGGCGCGATCGCCTTGGGACGGACCCCGCCGATCTGTGCCTCCACCCAGGCCTCGCCATCGCGCAGTGTGGTCTCCGCCGCCTCGAACGCGATCGCGTGATTGCGCAGGTTGCCCGCCATGCGCTCCTGCAGGGTGGTCGTGCGGGCGATCGTGACGCCCAGCAGGGTCATCACCAGCAGCATGATCAGCGCGACCAGCAGGGCGGCGCCTGCCTGACGCGAGACCGGCAGCATCGGGTGTCGGTTGCGGTGGCTCATGGCAATCGATTCCTCACGCTGAACGTTGCGGTGAACTGCTGGTACAGCCGCCGGTCGGGCGCCTGCTCGAGCGATCCGTCGCCGTTGAAATCCCACACCTGTGTCTGGGCGGAATCGACGATGTTGTCCTCGCCACTCCGCGCGAGCAGCTGCAGCCGGACCGACAGCACCTGGTGCCAGTCGGGGTCGCCGTCGCCATCGTTGTCGGGTATCTGGTTCGCCTGCAGATAGGCGTCCGGCACCTCGTTGTTGTCGTAATCGACCCCGTAGGTGAGCTGCATGTCGACGATGTCGTCGACCATGGCCTCGGCCGGTGCGCCGTTGACCACGCGTTCCAGTGCATTGTTGTTGATCCGGTACGTGCGCTCGCTCGCGCTGAACGCGATCGCGTCGGTGCCGTAGGTCTTGCTCATCTCGGCGGTGTCGTTCTGGATGCCGTTGACGCCCACACCGGAGTTGTGCTGGACATTGCTGTTGTTCACATTGTTGGTGGTGACCATGAAGATGTCGGCCGATTCGCAGTCCGTGACGACCATGATGTCGCCCTGCTGGATGCCCGTCGTGTCCGTCAGGAACAGGTTGGCGGCGGTGTTGGGCATGGGCTGGGTCACGTTGATGCCCGAGTTCTGGTTCGCCATGCGCAGCGTGATCGAGTCGGGCACGCCGGCTCCGCCCTCGCCGCCCTGCACCGATTCGCCGTCGAAATTGACCGAGGTGCCACCGTTGACGACGTTGTTGACCTCGACGTTCTGGGCGCATCCCCAGAACGCGGCGCCGCGAATGTCCTTGCCGATGAAGTGCAGGGCGTAGCGGCCGTTCTCCTGGATGCGCGCCAGCGCCTCGTTCGCGCGATAGCCCTGCTTGGAGCTGACGAATATCTGGACCGCGCCCAGCGTCAGGATCAGGCCCAGCGCGAGGGCGACCATGACCTCCACCATCGTCAGGCCTCGCTGGGCACGGTGTCCGGTGCTGTGGAATCGAGACATGCTCATGGCCGGAACTCCGTGACGAACACCCGCTGGTTGCCGCTTTCCTCGCGTTCCAGCCACCAGATCTTGATCGCGTAGTTGCTCCCCGTGCCGTCACAGCCGGGTGCGCCGGGCGTGCCTCCCGCGGGCGTTCCGCTCATGGGGGTACTGTCGACACAGACAACGGCCTGGCCGCTCGGCAGCACCGCCTGGACCCGCTGGGTCCATTCGTACAGGTCGTGGCCGGCGAGCGCGCCGACACCGCAACCGGTGGCGGTTTCGCAATTCGTGTCCTGGCTGGCGCTCGCGCTCGCGCCCATGTCATAGGACCCGTTGGCCACCGCGACCGAGTTGGCACGCATGCGGTCGGCGACGTCCTGCGCCAGCAGGGTTGCCTGGCTGCGCAGGTAGGAGCCGTGGTTCATGCCCAGGGCGATGGACTGCAGCCCGGCAACGCCCACCAGGCCGACGCCCAGCACCAGGACCGCGACCAGGAGCTCGACGAACGTGAAACCGCGATTCCGCTTGCTCATGGACACGCCACCTCGTCAATGCGGGCACGGCCCGTCGCCGACAGGTCGATCGAACGGATCTGGTTGCCGTCACAGGCCGAGGGTGTGAGTGTGAAATCGTCTCTCGCGGCGGCCAGGCCGTCGCCGCTGAACCGCACGAATGCGGCCCCGTTGTCGGCCCTCAGGGTGGTGTTCCCGCCGAGGGCCGCGTGGACCCGCAGGAGGCTCTCGCCGGCACCGGTTTCCAGCGTGCCGGCGGTGGGCCCGTCGTCGGTGAACACGATCCAGCCGGCTTCCCAGGCGTTGTTGCCGCTGCAGGTGGCGCCGTCGGTACTGGCGCAGACCGCCATCGGCACGCCGCGCTTCAGCGCCTCGCTGCGCGCGACCGTGACTGACGTCAGGAAGTCGTTCGCCTGCGTGGTCACCTGCTGATTGCGTATGAACGTGGAGAATCCGGGGACCGCGAGAGACAAGGCGATCCCCACGACCACCAGCGTGATCATCAGCTCGACCAGAGTGAAGCCGCGATAATTCTTCATGTGCTGGCTTATAGCAGAGTCGGCCGGCCAGCGGACGGCCGGGGGAGTATCCGGCGGCAGTTGCCCGATGAACGGTAGAAACAGCGGCGGAACGGGGCTCAGTGGGCCTCGGCCCAGTTGCGGCCGCTGCCGGTCTCCACCCGCAGGGGGACCGCCAGCTCGGCGGCGGCGCTCATCAGCGTCGAGACCCGCTGCCGTACGTCCTCCAGCTCGCCGTCGCGGACCTCGAGAATGAGTTCGTCGTGTACCTGCATGATCAGGTGCGCGTCCGCCCCGCCCTGCCGCAACCAGCCATCGACCGTCAGCATCGCCCGCTTGATGATGTCCGCCGCGGACCCCTGCATGGGGGCGTTGATGGCGGTGCGCTCGGCGTACTGGCGTCGCTGGGGATTGCGCGACTCGATCTCGGGCAGGTACAGGCGCCGGCCGAACACGGTCTCGACATAGCCGCGCTCGTGCGCCAGGCGCCGTGTCTTCTCCATGTACTCGTGCACGCCGGGATAGCGCTGGAAGTAGAGATCGACGTAGGCCTGGGCATCGCCGCGCCCGATGCCGAGCTGGCGCGCCAGCCCCCAGGCCGACATGCCGTAGATCAGGCCGAAGTTGATCGCCTTGGCCGCCCGCCGCTGCTCGTCGGTGACGTGCTCCGGGCTGTGGCCGAACACCTCGGCCGCGGTGGCGCGGTGGATGTCGCGATCCTCGGCGAAGGCCTGCAGCAGGCCCGCGTCGCCCGAGAGATGCGCCATGATGCGCAGTTCGATCTGCGAATAGTCGGCGGCCAGCAGGAGATACCCCCGCGGCGCCACGAAGGCCTCGCGGATGCGGCGTCCCTGTTCCGTCCGGATGGGAATGTTCTGCAGGTTCGGCTCGGTCGAGGACAGGCGCCCGGTTGACGCGACCGCCTGATGATACGAGGTGTGAACCCGGCCGGTGCGCGGATTGATCCGTGCCGGCAGGGCGTCGGTGTAGGTCGACCTGAGCTTGGCGAGACCGCGGTGGTCGAGGATCAGTTGCGGCAGCTCGTAATCGGCCGCCAGCGCCTCGAGCACGTCTTCCGCCGTCGACGGCTGTCCACCCGGCGTCTTGCGCACGCTCGGCAGCTCCAGCCGCTCGAACAGGATCTCCTGCAACTGCTTCGGCGAGTTGAGGTTGAACGGACCGCCGGCGGCCTCGTGGGCGGCCCGCTCGATCTCCTCCAGTTGCCGGCTGATGTCGCGGCTCTGGGCCGCCAGCGCCTCGGCGTCGATCATCACCCCCGTCCGCTCCATGCGCGCCAGCACCGGCACCAGGGGTATCTCGATGTCCTCGTAGACACTGCGCGGACCATCCAGCGCCTCCAGCCGCGGCCACAGCGCCCGGTGGAGTTGCAGCGTGACGTCCGCATCCTCGGCCGCGTATGGTGTCGCGTCTTCCAGCGCCACCTGGTCGAAGGTGAGCTGGTTGCGGCCGGAACCGGCGACGGCCTTGAACGGCGTGGTCTCGATGCCGAGATACCTGCGCGCCAGCGAGTCCATGTCGTGGCGCGTGGCGGTGGCGTCGAGGCAGTACGACTCCAGCATCGTGTCGTGGCGCACGCCGTCAAGCTCGATGCCGTGATTCGCCAGCACGGTGAGATCGTACTTCAGGTTCTGCCCGACCTTGGGCCGGTCCGCATCCTCCAGCAACGGCTTGATGCGTGTCAGCACGGCATCGCGATCGAGCTGTTCCGGCACGCCCGCATAACGATGGGCGACCGGTACATAGGCCGCATGGCCCGGCTCGACCGCGAACGACAGCCCCACCAGCTCGGCGTCGATGGCCTCCAGGCTGGTGGTCTCGGTGTCGAAGGCGAACAGCTCCGCCGCCTCCAGCCTCTCGATCCAGCCCTCCAGCGCCTCCATGGTGAGCACGGTCTCGTAGTCGGGCTCGTCGCTGCCGGCGGCGGCGACCGGCTCGTCGCCGGGATCATCGCCGAGCTGCTCGAGCCAGCCGCGGAATTCCAGTCGCCGGTAGAGCGTGCGCAGTCGCTCGCGATCGGGTGTGCGGCGTGCGAGATCGGCGGGCTCGAGGTCCAGATCGAGATCGAGGTGGATGGTTACCAGATCGCGCGCGCGCCGGACATCGTCGATGGCCGCGCGCAGGTTCTCGCCGATCTTCCCGCCCACCTCGCCGGCGTGCTCGATCACCCCGTCGAGCGAACCGTACTGCTGCAGCCACTTCACCGCCGTCTTCGGGCCGCACTTCGGTACGCCGGGGATGTTGTCGGAGCTGTCGCCCACCAGCGCCAGGTAGTCGACGATGCGTTCCGGCGGGATGCCGAACTTCTCCTCCACCCCTGCAGTATCGAGCCTTTCCTGGTTCATGGTATTGATCAGCGTGACGCGATCGTCGACCAGTTGCGCGAGATCCTTGTCGCCGGTGGAGATCACCACCTCGCCGCCGCGCTCGCGCTCGGCATGCGCGAGCGTGCCGATCACGTCGTCGGCCTCGACACCCTCGATCGTGAGCAACGGCAACCCCAGGGCCTCGATCGTTTCCTTCAATGGCTCGATCTGGCTTGCCAGGTCCTCGGCCATCGGCGGCCGGTTGGCCTTGTAGTCCGCATAGATCTCGTGGCGGAAGGTCGGACCGGGCGCGTCGAACACCACCGCGATCCGGTCCGGGTCGTAGTCCGCCAGGAGCCGCTTGAGCATCGACACCACGCCGTAGACGGCGCCGGTCGCCTCGCCACTGGAAGCGGTCAGCTGCGGCAGCGCATGGTAGGCACGATGCAGATAGGACGATCCATCGACCAGGATCAGCGGCTTTGACTGCGACATCGGGTTCTCCCGCGTGGGCGTCCCGGCAAACCATGCGGGCCGGCGGGCTTCGATGGTACACTCCGCGCCTTCCGTGGCAACCGCCGGGGCGCCGCGTCCCGCCCGCGATGGCCGTCTACACCGCGCTGACCGACTCCGACCTGGACGAATTCCTGGCCCGCTACGAGGTCGGTGCACTGGTGGACTTCGCCGGCATCCGCGACGGCGTGGAGAACTCCAACTTCTTCGTCACCACCGACAGCGGCGAATATGTCCTGACCCTGTTCGAGAAGCACTCGGCGGAAGAAGTGCCGTACTTCCTGAATCTCACCGCGCACCTGGCCGAGCACGGCGTGCCCTGTGCGCACCCGATCGCCGACCGTTCCGGCAGTTACCTGCAGAGCCTGCACGACAAGCCCGCCGCCCTGGTCGAGCGCCTGCCGGGACGCACCCTGGAGCAGCCCGGACCCGTGCACTGTGCCGCCGTCGGCGAGGCGCTGGGACGAATGCACGTGGCGGGCTTCTCGTTCGATCGGCATCACGTCAACGAGCGCGGTCCCGCCTGGTGGTTCCGCGCGGCACGCGAGCTGGGGAACCTGCTCGATGCCGAGAACCGTCGCATTCTCGACGAGGAACTCGCCTACCAGAAGGGTTTCCGCGGCATCGAACTGCCGCGCGGCACCGTCCATGCGGACCTGTTCCGCGACAATGTGCTGTTCGAGGGCGAGCGACTCGCGGGCATGATCGACTTCTACTACGCCTGCGACGACTGCCTGCTCTACGATGTCGCCATCACCGTCAACGACTGGTGCACCGCCACGGACGGTTCACTGGATCCGGAACGCAGCCGGGCACTGCTCGACGCCTATGATCGGGAACGCCCGTTCCGCGAGCCCGAGGGCAGGGCATGGATCACGATGCTGCGTGCGGGCGCGCTGCGCTTCTGGCTGTCGCGCCTGCTCGACCTGCACTTTCCCCGTCCGGCCGAGGTACCGCACGTCAAGGACCCGGACGAATATCGCCGGGTGCTGCTCGCGCGCCGTGACGAGGTTCCGGTGCCGGGCCCGCTGGCCGCGGTATCCTGACCCTTCGCGCCCCCACTGTCCGATCACCGACCGAGGTTCCGCAATGCACGCGCGCAATCTGTTCGTCTCGTTCGCAGCCCTTGCCGGCCTGCTCGCGACCACTACCGCCATGGCCGACGGCTCGATCACCCTCTCGACCGGGCGCGTCGATCCTTCCGCCGACGGCTTCGGCAGCACGACCACTGTCAACGTCCGCTACGCCCGGGAGATACTCGATCTCGGTCTCGCCGAAATCGATCTGGGACTGGCCGGCGCGAAGGAAACGGGCTCCGGCAACGCCCCGGGCGGCGGCGAATATGATTTCACCTCGTACGGCATCGACCTGACCGCCCGCACCGCCGGCCCGCTGTACGCCATCGGCCGCTACGGCATCGCCCGCAACGAACTCGACGTCAGCGGCGGTGACGACATCAGCGAAACCCAGCAGAGCGTCGGCGCCGGCGTCGGCGGCAGCATCGGCATCCTCCAGCTCGAGCTCGTGGCCACCCGCTACCTCGAGGAAGGCGACCTCGAAGACATCACCTGGGTCACGGCGGGGATACGTTTCTGACTGCTGTACCGGGAACCGCGGGATGAAGAACCACAGATGAACACAGATGCTGCCCGGTGGCGGGAACTGTGTCGGAGCTGCGCTGATGGCGAGTCAGTTCAGCCGAGGCCTCCATGGGAACCGCGAATGAACACGAATGAACACGAAGTATTGTTGCCGGCGGGACCGCTTCCGGAGCTTCGCTGTTAGGGCTTTGTCATCGTTACGCTGGGATGACCCACCGAGTATCAGCGCAGCTTCTACACCCGCTCGCCGAACACTGTTTCACATTCGTGTTTATTCGTGTTCATTCGCGGTTCCCGTCGCGGCGCCTGATGAACTGACCATCTTCAAGCGCAACTCCATTCTCGTTCCAGATGCCATGCGGCAGCATCCGTGTTGATCTGTGTTCATCTGTGGTTCCTTCCTCTTGAACTAACCCAGCAGTTCCAGCCGAGCATAGGCGAGGACGAGCCACTTGCTGCCGGCGTCGGCGAAGTTGACCTGGACGCGCGCATGCGAGCCGGCGCCCTCGTAGTCGAGCACCGTGCCCTCGCCGAACTTGGGATGACGCACCCGCTGGCCCATGACGGGCATGCCGTCCTCGCCGCCGCTGTCGCCCGGGGATGAGAGCGCCGGAGTCGGCGCGGAGGGGCTCAGCGGCCGGGTCCGCACCCGCGGCCGCACTTCCTCGATCAGCTCGCCCGGCAGCTCGCCGACGAAACGCGAGGGCACGCCGAACACCTCGCGGCCATAGAGCCGCCGCTGCTCGGCACAGGTGATGGTCAACTGCCGCTGCGCGCGGGTGATGCCGACATAGGCCAGCCGGCGCTCCTCCTCCAGCCGGCCCGGCTCCTCGAGCGAGCGCTGGTGCGGAAACAGGCCTTCCTCCAGGCCGACCAGGAACACCTGCGGAAACTCCAGCCCCTTGGCCGAGTGCAGCGTCATCATCTGCACGCAGTCCTCCCAGCTCTCGCCCTGGCCCTCGCCGGCCTCCAGCGCGGCGTGGGCCAGGAAGCCCTCCAGCGGCGGCAGCGCCTCGGCCTCGTCCGGCGGCGGTTCGAACACGCGCGCGGCGGTGACCAGCTCCTCCAGGTTCTCCACCCGCGCCTCGCCCTTCTCGCTGCCGTCGCGGCCGAAGTGCTCGAGCAGGCCGCTGGCGTGCACCACGTGCCCCACCTGCTCGTGCAGGTCGAGACCGTCGATGTCCGTTGCCATGCGATCGACGAGCTGCAGGAACTTCTCCACGGCGCCGGCCGCGCGCGCCGACAGCAGCCGCTCGTCGATCGCCTGGCGCGCGGCCCGCCACAGGGAGCCGCCGGAAGCGCGCGCGGCGTCACGCAACTGGCCGAGCGTGCGCTCGCCGATGCCGCGCGCCGGCTGGTTGACCACGCGTTCGAACGAGACGTCGTCGTCGCGGTTCGCCACCAGCCGCAGATAGGCGAGCGCGTCCTTGATCTCGGCGCGCTCGAAGAAGCGCTGGCCGCCGTAGACGCGATAGGGCATCCCGCGCCGCACGAACTCCTGCTCCAGCGCACGCGACTGGGCATTGGAACGGTACAGCACGCCGCATTCGTCGCGGCGGCCGCCTTCCTCGATCCAGGCCTCGACGCGATCGGCGACGAAGCGGGCCTCGTCGTTCTCGTCGTAGGCGGTGTAGTAGACCACCGGCTCCCCGGCCCGGTCGGCGGTCCACAGGTTCTTGCCGAGGCGGCCGGCATTATGCGCGATCAGGGCGTTGGCCGCGGCCAGCACCGTGCCGGTGGAGCGGTAGTTCTGCTCCAGCCGCACGATCTGCGTGCCGGCGAAGTCCTGCTCGAAGCGCTGGATGTTCTCCACCCGCGCGCCGCGCCAGCCGTAGATCGACTGGTCGTCGTCGCCGACCGCGGTGACGCAACCGCGATCGCCGACCAGCAGCCGCAGCCAGGCGTACTGGATGGTGTTGGTGTCCTGGAATTCGTCCACCAGCACGTGCCGGAATCGCCGCTGATAATGCGCGAGCAGCTCCGCGTTGTCGCGCAGGATCTCGTGCGCGCGCAGCAGCAGTTCGGCGAAATCGACCGCCCCCGCCGTCTTCCGCGCCTGCTCGTAGGCGCTGTAGATACGCACGAGCTGCTGCGCGACCGGATCGATCTGATCGCCGAGATGCTCCGGCCGCCGGCCCTCGTCCTTGTGGCCGTTGATGAACCACATCGCCTGCTTCGGCGGCCAGCGGTTCTCGTCGAGATCGAGCGCGCGCAGCACGCGCCGGATGAGCCGGAGCTGGTCGTCGGCATCGAGGATCTGGAACGACTGCGGCAGCTCCGCCTCGCGCCAGTGCGCCCGCAGCAGCCGGTGGGCGATGCCGTGGAAGGTCCCCACCCACATGGTCCCGGCAGGCGCCCCGAGCAATGCCTCCACCCGCCCGCGCATCTCGCGCGCCGCCTTGTTGGTGAAGGTCACCGCCAGGATCGAATGCGGCGACATCTCCTCCACCGCCAGCAGCCACGCGATCCGGTGCACCAGCACCCGGGTCTTGCCGGAACCGGCGCCGGCCAGCACCAGCAACGGCCCGCCGGCATGCGTGACCGCCTCGCGCTGGCGGTCGTTGAGGGGATCGAGGATGGGGGTTACGTCCATCGGCGAATTTTATCAGTGATGGTTGGTGTTGGCGGTTTGATTCCTGTGCCCGAATCGGCGGGTGTTCCCGCTGATCCGTTTTCCCGGCGGTTTCGCCCTGCTACGCAGGGCGAGGTACTTTCTTGTGGCAACCCGGTAGGCCGGAACGCGACCGAAGGGAGCTTTCCGGCGGATGAACGAAACCATGCCGTCGTGCCGCCCGAACCGAACGCCGGATGGCTCCGGCCGTGCCGGCCGGGCGCACGGCGGCATTCGGATCCGCGATTGCCGCATCCGGTCGCAATCCGGCCTACCGCGGGCCCGGCTTGACCCGCCATTGCCATCCGCTCCCTGCGATGCTCGGCGCGCCAAACGGCGAA
>CAYZHJ010000019.1:0-30845 GCA_964478305.1 uncultured Ectothiorhodospiraceae bacterium | reverse complement strand
AGGAGAGCGCGGTGCCCGGCTGATCCTGCTGGGCGGCGAGACCCTGACGGGGCCGCGCTACATCTGGTGGAACTTCGTGGCATCCTCGCAGGAGCGGATCGAGGCGGCGAAGGAGGCTTGGCGCCGCGGCGACTGGTCGCGGGACCGCTTCCGGCTGCCGCCCGGCGACGACGAGGAATTCATCCCGCTGCCCGAGCGCTGATTCGCATGCGGATCTGGGTCGATGCCGATGCCTGTCCCGCGACGATCCGGGAAATCCTGTTCCGGGCCGCGCAGCGCTCCGGAACGGAAACGATACTGGTGGCCAATCAGCCGGTGAAGACGCCGCCCTCGCACCTGATTCGCTCGATCCAGGTGGCTGCCGGTTTCGATGTCGCGGACAACGAGATCGTCCGGCAGGTCGAGGCCGGCGATCTCGTGATCACCAGCGACATCCCCCTCGCGGCGGAGGTGATCGACAAGGGTGCGCACGCCCTCAGTGTCCGCGGCGAGCGCTTCTCGCCCGAGAACATCCGGGATCGGCTGAACATGCGCGATTTCATGGACACGCTGCGCGGCAGCGGTGTCCACACCGGCGGCCCGCCGGCGCTCGATCAGCGCGACCGCAAGGCCTTCGCGGATCAACTGGACCGGTGGCTGGCGACGGCAGGGAAGGGGCGCTGATTCCGCTGCGGGTGCGAACGCTACGGCAGCGCGATGAAGAACAGGGCCGGCACCACCGCCGTTGCCAGGGCGACGGTCAGGGCGAACCGGGGCCAGCTCAGGACCCGGCTCGCACCATAGAGCAGCGCAATGCCGCCGCCACCGCCGATCGCGGTGTTGCCCGGCAGGTTCAGCAACAGGGCCAGTGCAGCGGCCGGCAGCATCGAGGTCGGAAGACGTCGACCGAGTGACCGCGCCATCCGCCGGATCGGTTCCGGGAATTGCGCGCGATCTAGCGCGGCCGCGCGCGGCCCTGTCCGCGCGAGACCGTAGGCGAGGTTCAGGCCCGCGACGGTGGCGAGCCAGACGCCCACCGCGCCCCACTTGCCGAACACCGTCATTATCAGCAGGCCGATTTCCATTGCCGGGACGAAGGGCAGCGCGAGCACAATCGCGTACAGGGAGCAGGCGGCCAGCAGCGAGCGCAACCCCGGCTCGGTACCCCCATCCGGCCACGCCGGCATGCCGGTGGCGGATGTCGTCAGCATGACGGCAAGGGCGCCGGCCAGCATCAGCACGCGCACGCCGGCGGGGACTTGCCGCATGCAGGGAACGGCTCGTTGCAGTGCCCGGCCGCACCGGGCGGGAACCATCGCCCCGGCATGCAGGGGCAGGGCGTTGTCGTTCATGACCGATCTCACGGTTGCGCTTTCCGGCCGCTTCGGCGTTGTCCTCCGGATCGCCCGGGATGACGTGATCCGCGGGAGGCGCGTGGGCGGCACTCGCGGATTCGCCGATCGGGTCGCATTCGCGAGGACGCCGGTACTGTCCGGAATGTTCCGGTTGCGTGACAGTGAAGACCGGAAAACGACGGATCTCGCCGCCGCGGGAACCATTCGAGAGGTCGGTGCGTCCTTGCAGTACCGTGGCACGAGGTCGCGATTCCCTCGAGCGCCGGGGCGACACTGGCAACCGTCGCCGCGGTCGCGCATCATGGAAGACGAGGGGTTGCCAACCCTGGCCGGAACGCGGTGGTCCGGTACGGAGCCGTGATGTCGTCACTCGGTGCTGACAAGCAGACATCCGCTCGAAGCGAGCAGTTGCGGCAATGCTTCGAGCGCGAAGTCGCCCGGCTCATGGACCGGCTGTACGGAACGGCGCTGCGTCTGAGCCGGAATCCGGATGAAGCGGAAGACATCGTGGCCGAAGCGGTCGGCAAGGCCTGGCGCAAGCTGGATGAGCTGCGGGATCCGGATTCGATCGAGGGCTGGCTGTTCCGGATTCTGAACAATACCTTCATCAGCACCTGGCGCAAGAAGCAATGCAGGCAGGCGCGGGAAGTCGATGTCGACACGACCGATCCGGAAGCCTGCAATGAAATGGCCTTTTCCCTGTTCGGGCAATTGCATCAACCATTTCTTCTGTGGTGGGGAACACCCGAAGAGGAGTTTCTCAACGGGATCCTGAAGGAAGACATCCAGCAGGCGCTGGATTCATTGCCGGACACGTTTCGAGTGGTCGTCGTTCTGGTCGAGATGCAGGGCTGTACCTACGAGGAAACGGCCGAACTGCTCGAAATACCCCTGGGCACGGTACGTTCCCGTCTGAATCGGGCGCGTGGCCTGCTCCAGAAGAAGCTCTGGGAGCAGGCGCGCGATGCCGGCTTTCGGGGCTGCCGTGGCGGCAGTCATCAGTCCTGCAATCATGGAGAGGATCGATGAACCGGGACAACCTTTCATGCGAGGAAGTCATCGAACAGCTCTTCGATTTTCTCGACGAAGAGCTCGATGCCGAACGCATTGCCGAGATCGATCGTCATCTCGCACGATGCCGCGACTGCTTTACGCGTGCCCAGTTCGAACGCCGGCTGCGCGAGAAGGTGGGCGAGGCCGGCAAGGAGAAGGCACCCGACCGGCTGCATGGCCGGATCAAGGGATTGCTCAACCGGTTCTGAGCAGGCTCGCCTGCGCGATTCCACGCGGAAGGGGTTGTTCGCCATGGTTGCAATACTCGGCTATTCGAGAGAACAGATCCTTGCGGCGGTCAAGGACATGTACACCGCGGTTGCCGAGGTACCCTCGTCCCGCTTCCACTTTCCCGTCGGGGATTCGATCTCGCGGCTGCTGGGTTATCCGCCGGAACAGACCGAGCTCGTGCCGGAGTCGGCACGGGAATCCTTCGCCGGGGTGGGTTGTCCGTTCACGGCCGGTCTCGTGCAGGAGGGCGACACCGTGCTCGACGTCGGCTCCGGTTCCGGCCACGACAGTCTGATCGCGGCCGGAAGAGTGGGCGAGCGAGGACACGTCATCGCCCTGGATCTGACGCCCGCAATGACCGACAAGCTGCAACGCACCGCAGCAGAGTCGGGCATGACGAACCTCAGCGTAATCCAGGGCTCGGCGGAGTCCCTGCCGGTGGCCGACGAGAGTATCGACGTCATCACGAGCAATGGCGCACTCAACCTCGTTCCGGGAAAACGGCGCGCCGTCGGCGAGATGTTTCGCGTGCTTCGACCGGGCGGCCGTCTGCAGATCGCGGACGTGGTCATCGATCGGCCGGTCACGGTGGACTGTCAGGACGATCCGAGGCTCTGGGTCGAGTGTGTCGTCGGCGCCACCGTCGACGAGGATTTCATTCACCTCTTTCGCGACGCCGGCTTCCATGATGTGGAGATCCTGCGCACGCACGATTACTTCTCGCACAGCCCCAGCGCGCAGACACGCGAGGTGGCCGCGAGCTTCGGGGCGCGCTCGATCGAGGTATCCATGCGCCGGGGACCCCGGAAACCGAGTTCATGGCGGCAGTGGATGCGGCGTCTCGATCCGCGACGCATTGCGGCCTCGATGTGGCGCCGCGGTTTCGTCGGTATGGCCGGGATCGTGCTGGCATTGCTGAGCTGCTACGGCACGCTGGCGGCCGTCAGCCTGCTCGCCATGTTCGGCGCCGGCCGCGCGCTCGACGAGACCCTGTGGGCCGGAACGATCGCGACGTTCACGTTGCTGACGGTCGTCGCCGTCATCGCGGGGATGCGCCACCACCGTGCCTTCGGCCCGACCGGGCTTGCCGTTGCCGGCGCGAGCGTCATCCATTACGCCCTGTTCGTCGACTATCACGTGCTGGTCGAATTCTCCGGTTTCGTGCTGCTCGCCGGTGCCGTATGGCGGGACATCCATCTGCGCCGGCGCGAGGAATCGCGCGTGCTGGGGCTGGACAGACCGGCGTACGCGCGAGGGATCCGGGGGTGAATCCGGGCTGCCGGGCGGCATGGAGGCGAGGCCGGTCCGGCATGCGATATCCTCGTATTTGCTCCATGGAAACATTTGATCCATAATTTTCACGGGAAAGATCTGGTGCGATCCGCCTCATGCCGAAGACCACCGCGAACAGGCTCGAGCAGACGGCCGCCACTGCCGGCCCGGAACCGGAGGACCGACGGGTGCTCGGTACGGCCGTGCTCGCCGCCGCGGAGGCGCTCGGTCTGACCAGCGGCCGGCTCGCCCGGGTGCTGGGCGTGAGCGCGGCGACCGTGTCGCGCCTGCGCCGGGGCAACTACAGGCTCAATCCGGCCGGCAAGGAATGGGAACTGGCATTGCTGCTGGTGCGGCTTCATCGCTCGCTGGACGCGATCTGTGCCGGTGACGAGACCGTCATGCGGCAGTGGATGAGCCATCGCAATCACGATCTCGGCGATGTGATCCCGCGCGAGCACATCGAGGCGGTGGCGGGCCTGGTCGCGGCCCTGGACTACCTGGACGCGCAGCGCGCGGTGGTCTGAGCGGCCGATGGAGGTACCCGCCACGGACGAGCTTGCCGAGTGCCTGCGGCCACTGTCGGGGCGAATCTGGCGGGTGGTCGAGCACCAGTACACCGCGGCGACCCGCAAGCTGGTCGATTCGCGCGCCGACCAGGAGCGGCTCGAGCGCCTGCTGGAGCAGAGCAAGCCGCCCGTCCCGGAGTCCGCACGTCACCTCCATTACCTGCTGCAGACGCCCTTCCGCTACCGGCCGCCGAAACCCCACGGCTCGCGTTTCCGGCCACCGGGCGTACAGTGGGGCATCTTCTACGCCGCCGAGCGCCGGTACACGGCGCTGGCCGAATTCATCCATCACCGCTACCGCTTCTTCGCCGCTTCCGAGGGTACCGACCTGCCGCGGACGGAGGAACGACTGACGCTGTTCGCCGCCGATTACGCCACCGACCGGGGACTCGACCTGACGAGGGAGCCACTGGTTCGCGCCCGGCCGCTGTGGACCGATCCGGACGATTACGCCGCCTGCCAGCGTCTCGGCCGCCATGCGCGAGAGGCCGGGACCGGTGCACTGCGTTACGAATCGGTGCGTGATCCCGGGCGCCGGGCGGGGAAGGGGACCGGTCGCAATGTCGGCGTGCTCGATCCGGGTACGTTCCGGCAGTCGCGGCCGGTACGGGAGCAGACCTGGTACCTCTACCTCGGCCGGACCGAGGCCAATGTTCACCGTGCCGGCCGGGACCCGTCGGAGCGGCACGACTTCCGGCGCAGCCGGCTCCTCGGCGCAGGAGGAGAACGGAACGGAACAGCCGACCCGGTGTCGCGCTAGTCGGGCCTGCGGCGCGCCAGGGTCAGGCATTGCGGCCGTTCATCTGCATCGGTGCGTTGCGTCGGTGCCCGCGTGATCACGTACGGCAGACCAGCTCGTTCTCCGAGGTTGTCACCCGGGTGCCGGCGATGCCGGCCACCAGTGCTTCGGCATCGTCGAGCCGCCCGATCGCGGCGAAGCTGCCGCCTCCCTCGACGAAATCGCAGGCCGCAGTCACCTTCGGTCCCATCGAGCCGGCGGGCAGATCGAGATTCCGCAGGACATCCGGCGGTGCGGCGGCGATCGCGCGCTGTTCCGGGCCGTTCCAGTCGAGGTAGACCGCGTCCACATCGGTGAGCATCAGGAAGGCATCGGCCTCGAGTTGCTGCGCGAGCAGGGCGGCCGCGTGATCCTTGTCGATGACGGCTTCCACACCGACCAGGTCGCCGGACGCAACACGAATGACGGGGATGCCGCCGCCACCCGCACAGATCACCAGAATGCCGGCATTCACGAGCGTGCGGATGGTATTGATCTCGACGATCCGTTGCGGGCGTGGCGACGGAACGACCCTGCGGTAACCGTCGCCGTCCGGGGCGATTGTCCAGCCTCGCTGGTCAGCGAGTTCGCGGGCCGCGGCCTCCTCGTAGACCGGCCCGATCGGCTTGACAGGCGCATCGAAGGCGGGGTCGTGCTCATCCACCTCGATGCGGGTCAGCAGGGTGGCGACGTCCCGTTGCGGCAGCTCGTTGGCGAACGCCTGCTCGAGCATGTAGCCGATCATGCCCTCGCTTTCCGCACCCAGGACATCCAGCGGGTATTGCCGTACATCGCTGTAGGCGGCCGACTGCAGAGCCAGAAGCCCAACCTGCGGCCCGTTGCCGTGCGTGATGACGAGCTCGTGCTCCCGGGCGAGCGGCGCGATGGCCCTGGCTGCGCGCGTGATGTTGTGCTGCTGGATCTCGGCCTCCAGCGGTTCACCTCGGCGCAGCAGTGCATTGCCTCCCAGTGCGATGACGATGCGCATGACGGATCAGTTGCTGATGGTCGCGACGAGAACGGCCTTGATGGTGTGCATGCGGTTCTCTGCCTGGTCGAACACGATCGAGGACTCCGACTCGAACACTTCCTCGGTCACCTCCATCGCGTCCAGGCCGAAGCGTTCGCGGATGCCCGCGCCGACCGCGGTCTCGGCATTGTGAAAGGCCGGCAGGCAGTGCATGAACTTCACTTCGGGATTGCCCGTGCTCGTCATCATGCGTGCATCGACCTGGTACGGCTTCATCATGCCGATGCGCTGCTCCCATTCACTCTCCGGATCGCCCATCGACAGCCAGACGTCGGTGTAGATGAAGTCGACGCCTTCAATGGCCTCGTCGATCCTGGACGTGAGCATGATATGCGCGCCACTGTGTTCGGCCAGTTCGCGTGCGTAGCGCATCACCGCATCCTCGGGCCATGTGGGCTCGGGGCCGCACAGGCGGATGTCCATGCCCATCTTCGCCGCGCCGATCAGCAGCGAGTCGCCCATGTTGCTGCCGGTGTCGCCGACGAAGCAGAACGAGATGTCGGCCAGGCGCTTCGCCGAATGTTCCTGCATGGTGAGGAAGTCGGCGAGAATCTGGGTCGGGTGGAACTCGTCGGTGAGGCCGTTGTACACGGGCACGCTGGCGTGGTCGGCGAGTATCTGCACGGTCTCCTGGCTGAATCCGCGGTATTCGATCGCGTCGTAGATGCGGTCGAGCACGCGCGCGGTATCCTTCGCGGTTTCCTTGTGGCCGAGATGCGTGCCGGTCGGTCCGAGATAGGTCGCGTGCATGCCCTGGTCGGCGGCCGCGATCTCGAAGCCGATGCGCGTGCGCGTCGAATCCTTCTCGAAGATCAGCGCGATGTGCTTGCCGCGCAGGCGCGGGCGTTCGGTGCCGACGTAGCGGGCCGATTTCAATTCCGCGGCCAGGTCGAGCAGGAACCTGATCTCCCTGGCAGTGAAATCCTTCAGGGACAGGAAGTTGCGATTGTGCAGATTGAACGCCATGGCGCTTTCCGTGGTCCGTTGACTGGCTTTCAGGCCGGATCGCGCACGATCGGGCAGGTCATGCAGTGGCCGCCGCCACGGCCGCGCCCGAGCTCGCTGCCCGGGATCTCGATCACCTCGATGCCGGCGTCACGCAGCGCCTGGTTGGTGAAGGTGTTGCGGTCGTAGCCGACCACCTTGCCGGGCTCGAGCGCCACCACGTTGTTGCCGTCGTCCCACTGCTCGCGTTCGCGCTCGAAGCTGTCCCCGCCCGTGGGTACCACGCGCAGCTTCCTGATGCCGAGGCATTCGGCGACAGTGTCGAACAGTGGACGTCCTTCGTGGCGCACATCGAGATGGTGCTCGCCGGTCCCCGGACGCAGCGAGATGCACTGGATCTGCCCGGCAACCTCGACGAAGCTGGTCGCCACGTCGCGGTCGCAGAGCGTGAATACGGTATCGAGATGCATGGCGGCCCGTGATTTCGGCATCTGGCAGGCGATCACGCGCTCGGCGGCACGATTCCGGAACAGGCTGCTTGCCACCTGGCCCACCGCCTGCGGCGAGGAACGTTCGCCCATGCCGATCAGCACGGTATCGTTGCCGATCGGCATCACGTCGCCGCCCTCGAGCGTGGCAGCGCCGTGATCTGTATCCGGATCGCCCCACCAGACCTCGAAATCGGTCTCGCGGAAACGGGGATGGAAGCGGTAGACGGCGGTGGTGAGCAGGGTTTCCTGCCGGCGGGCGGCCCAGCGCATCGGGTTGAGCGTGACGCCGCCGTAGATCCAGCAGCTGGTGTCGCGTGTGAACAGCGTGTTCGGCAGCGGAGGCAGCACGAAACCGTCCGGACCGAGATAGCGGCCGAACATGCCGTAGGGCTCGAACGGGAGTTCGCGCACGACAATGCCGCCGATGAGGAAGTCGGCGAGCTCGGCGCCCGGCAGCTCGTCGAGCCATTCGCGCAGGTCGGAGACCATGCCCACGCCGACGTGGTTCCAGGTGATCTTGCGATCGAGCACCCACTTCCGGGCCGTTGCATCTTCCAGCACTTCGCCGAGCATCATCTGAAGGTCGAGAACCTCGACACCGTGTCCCTCGAGGACGGCACGGAACTCGTCATGATCGCGCCGGGCCACGTCCACCCAGTAGACATCGTCGAACAGCAGCTCGTCGCAGTTGGCCGGTGTCAGGCGCCGGTGCGCGAGCCCCGGGGGGCAGGTCAGCACCGTACGCAGGCGTCCGGTCTCGGAATGCACGCCGAGCGCCGCTGGGTTGCTGTTCATGTCAGCTTTCTCCCGCGGGAACGGGTGAGGGCGTCAGGCCCCACTCCGTTCCGTTGTATCCAGAGGGCGGGCCACCCAGAACAGCACCGCGAACAGAGCGGCCACGGACAGGATCAGGCCAACCCACCAGGGGGCGCCGAAACCGGCCGGCAGCAGACCCAGAACAATGGCAATGCCGCCTACAACCAGCCCGTACGGTAGCTGGGTGTTGGCGTGCTCGGCCACGCCGCAGTGCGAAGTCGCCGAGGCGAGCACCGTGGTGTCCGAGATCGGCGAGGTGTGGTCGCCCCAGACGGCGCCGGCAAGCACCGAGGCCACGCTGGCGTGCAGGATCAGCATGCCGGACTCGTTCGCCATGCCCTGGTTGCCGAGAATCGCCCAGGTCAGCGGCACGGCCAGCGGCAGCAGGATGCCCATCGTGCCCCAGCTGGTGCCGGTGGCGAAGGCGATGGCCGCGGCCAGCACGAAGATCAGCGCCGGCAGGATCCAGGTCGGGATCGCCTCGCCGAGCAGGTCCGCCAGGAAGGCAGCGGCCTGCAGCTCCTCGGTCACGGCCGACAGGGCCCAGGCCAGGGTCAGGATGATCAGCACGGTCAGCACCGAACGGATGCCGGCCAGCCAGGCCTCGACCGTTTCGCCGAGCGAAAGCACCCCCTGGCCGACCGAGAGCGCGCCGGCGACGAGCACCGAGAGCAGCGAGCCCCACAGCAGGGCGGAGAACGAATCGGCGCTGCCGACGATGTCGGCGATGCTGTCGCCCTCGCCGGTGATGAACAGGGCGATGATCGTCACGCCGAGCAGTACCAGCACCGGCAGCCAGGCATTGATCGCCCGGTGCGGGATGCCTTCCTTCGCTTCCAGGCCTTCTTCGGACTTGTAGTCGCCACCGCGGGCTTCCTCCGGGCCGCTCGTGAGGGCGCGCTGCTGGGCCCGGGCCATCGGGCCGAAATCGCGGCCACTGAAGGCCAGCATCCACATGAAGAGGAAGGCGAGGATCGGGTAGAACATGTAGGGGAGGGCGCCCAGGAAGGTGCCGTAGGCACTCTTGTCGTAACCCTCTAGTCCGCTGGTGGCGTCTCCGATCAAACCGACCTGGAAGCCGATCCAGGTGCTGACCAGCGCCAGCGTGGCGATCGGGGCGGCAGACGTATCGACGTAATAGGCGAGCTTCTCGCGCGAGATGCGCAGCCGATCGGTCATCGGCCGGACCGCGTTGCCGGTGACCAGCAGCGAGGCATAGTCGTCGAAGAAGATCACCGTGCCGACGCCGGCGGAGGCGATTTCGCCGCGCTTTCGATTACTGGCCCAGCCGGTCAGCTTCTCGACGATCGCCAGGGCGCCGCCGTTGCGATAGATGATGCCGACCATCCCGCCGATCATCATGGTGAACAGAACAATCGACATGTGGCTGGTGTCGCCGTCCGGCGGCGTCAGCGCCTGTGGTACCCAGGTGTCGGCCACGTCGAGCAGGCCGGTCCAGAGTCCGCCAATACTGAGTTCGGCGGCAAACCAGGCACCGATCCAGACACCGGCGGCGAGCGAGGTGATCACCTGTCGGGTGAGCAGGGCCAGCCCGATGGCGATGATCGGCGGCAGGATCGAGAGCCAGCCGGGAATCGAGCGGGCGGCCTCGCCGGCCTCCTGGGCGTTCGCCGCGGTCGACCACAGCAGCATGGCCGTCAGGAGTACAAGGCCGGTGGCCATGGTCGTGCGTGTGCCATGTCCGGCGGGCCATGCAGAATACTGATGTTCTCTGGATACCATGACGAATCTCTCCGCTAGTCATCCGGGGATGGTTCTGCTGGCGAGACTAGGGTAACAAGGTGGTGCAGACCTTGACCTGGGTCAATCAGGTCGTGATTCCGTCTCGTCGTTGGCGCCGGAACCCGGTTGGACCGGAGAAATGGAGCCGGGGCGCCGGGCCGGAAACAGACGATTCACGATCGCCTTCTCCAGCTCGACCAGCACGAAAACCACGGCGCCCACCGCAACGATTCCGGCCCATTCCCGCAGGCCGATGGCGCGGGTGGCGAACAGGAACTGCATCGGTGCGGTGTAGGTCATCAGCATCTGCAGCAACAGCACCACCGCGATCGCGATGAGAATGTAGCGGGAACCGACGAGCATGCGACGGCTGAAAGCGGATTCATGGAGCATGCGGCAGTTCAGCAGGTAGAAGATCTCGAACAACACCAGCGCGTTGACGGCGACCGTGCGCGCGGTCTCGATGTCGGCGCCGCCGCGACGCTGCAGCAGGAACAGACTCATGGTTCCGGCAACCAGCATCGCCGACACGAACCCGATGCGCCACAACAGGAATGGCGACAGCAGTGGCTCGTCCGGCCTGCGCGGAGGTCGCTGCATGACATCGCGTTCGGCCGGCTCGAACGCCAGTGCCAGTGCCAGCGTGACCGCCGTCACCATGTTGATCCAGAGGATCTGCACGGGCGTGATCGGCAGAGCGAGGCCGAACGCGATCGCCGCGATCAGGATGAATGCCTCGCCCCCGTTGGTCGGCAGGATGAAGGTGATGGCCTTCTTCAGGTTGTCGTAGACGATCCGGCCTTCCTCCACCGCGCTGGCGATCGAGGCGAAGTTGTCGTCGGCCAGCACCATCTCGGCGGCCTCGCGCGCCGCTTCCGTACCTTTCATGCCCATGGCGACGCCGACGTCGGCGCGCTTCAGGGCGGGTGCATCGTTGACCCCGTCGCCGGTCATCGACACGACGTATCCCCGGCTCTGCAGCGCCTCGACGAGGCGCAGCTTGTGAGTCGGACTGGTTCGCGCGAAGACATTGACGCGATCAGCCCGCTCGGCGAGCTCGGTCCCGCCGAGGGTCTCGATTTCGCGTCCGGTCATGCTGTCGCCACCATCGACCACGCCGACGATTCGCCCGATGGCGCTGGCGGTGGCGAGGTGGTCGCCTGTCACCATCTTCACCCGGATCCCGGCCTCGTGGCAGCGGGCAATTGCCTGAATCGCTTCCTCGCGCGGCGGATCGGCCAGCCCGAACAGGCCGAGCAGCACGAGGCCGTCGTCAACGTCGTCGAGCTGCAGGGTCCGGTGATCGGCGGTCGCGGATCGTGCGGCGAGAGCGAGCACGCGTTGCCCCCTGGCGGCGATGTCCTCGATGTGTCGTTGCCAGTACGCTGAATCGAGTGGCTGATCGCCCGTTTCACTCTGCTGATGGCTGCACATCTCCAGCAGGCGTTCGGGGGCGCCCTTCACGTACAGCATGCCGTCGCCGTCGTGATCGTGGTGCAGGCTCGCCATGAAGCGATGTTCGGACTCGAACGGGATCACGTCCGTGCGGGGCCAGTCGCGAGTCGTCTCGCGATGATCGAGACCGGCCTTGAGCGCGAGCGTTACCAGTGCGCCTTCGGTGGGATCGCCCTCGATCGACCAGTTGCCGTCCTTCTCGTTCAGGGTTGCGTCCGAACACAGGAGCGCCCCCTCCAGAAGTCGGCCCAGGAGCGGCTTTTCCGAAGGGTCAATCGGACCGTCCTCGAGCAGGAACCGGCCTTTCGGTGCATAACCCGAGCCGGTGACCTCGTACAGTGCATTGCTGGTAACGATGGTCTGAGCCGTCATCTCGTTGCGGGTCAGCGTGCCGGTCTTGTCGGTGCAGATCACGCTGACCGATCCGAGGGTCTCGACCGCGGGCAGGCGCCGGATGATGGCATTGCGCCGCGCCATCCGCTGCACCCCGATCGCGAGCGTGATGGTCATGATGGCGGGCAGGCCTTCCGGAATCGCCGCGACCGCCAGTCCGATGGCGGCAAGGAACATGTCGGTGACCGGGTAATCGCGTACCAGCAGGCCGAAGGCAAAGGTGGCGACGGCCAGCGTCGCGATGCCCAGGGTAAGCCAGCGGCCGAAACGCTCGAACTGACGCACCAGCGGCGTCTTCAGCAGGGTCACGTCGGCCAGCATCGAGCTGATCCGCCCGATCTCCGTTCGCTGTCCGATGGCGACCACCACGCCGGTCGCGCGTCCGGCCGCGGCAAGTGTTCCGGAGTAGGCCATGCCGAAGCGATCGCCGAGCGGGGCATCCGAAGCGACCCTGGCGGTCGACTTGTCGACCGGAACGGACTCGCCGGTGAGAGCGGCTTCCTGGACTCGCAGGCCCTTGACCTCGATCAGGCGCAGGTCCGCCGGCACCCGGTCGCCGGATTCGAGCAGCACGATGTCGCCGGGCACGAGTTCCTCCGCATCGACACTGACGCGCCGACCGTCGCGGATCACGGTCGCCGCCGGCGACAGCATGCCGCGAATCGCTTCCAGTGCGTGTTCGGCCTTGCCTTCCTGGACGAAACCGATTACGGCGTTGATGATCACCACGCCGAAGATCACCCCGGCGTCGACCCAGTGTCCCAGCACGGTGGTCAGCAGTCCCGCGACCAGCAGTACGTAGATCAGTACATTGTGAAACTGCGTCAGCAGACGACGCAGGGTACTCCGCCTGGCGGGAGGTCGAAGGCGATTGGGACCATGGCGCGTGCGCCGTTCGTCCACCGACTCGCTGGGCAGCCCGTCACGGCCGACGTCGAGCGTCTCCAGTACCTCGTCGCCGGCCATGGCATGCCAGGCATGATCGAGCCCATCCGGCTGTTCCGGCAAGGGTATGTTGCTGTCTTTCATGGGTGTCCAGATACCGGAAGAAAACCGGGTTGCGCAAGCATAACAGCGGTTCTGTCACCGTGCCCCGTACGGACATGCCATCACGCCACCGCGAAGTGCCTCGTGTCTCCATGTTAAGGTGACATCGATTGTGCAGACGCGGATTGATGACTCTGCGTCAGCCACGGATGCGTGTCCATCACAACCGAGGGAGGTTGAAACTCATGGGATTCGCTCTCTCCGACATGCAGCTCACCAGCGCCGCGTTCAAGTCTCGCGGTCCGATTCCGAAGAAGCACACGGGCGAAGGGAACGACGTCTCGCCGTCGCTTGCCTGGTCCGGCGCGCCGGACGGTACGCAGTCGTTCGCGGTGATCTGCCACGACCCGGATGCGCCGCTGGTCACGCCCGGTACCTATGGTTTCGTCCACTGGGTGTTGTACAACCTGCCGGCCTCGACCAACGCGCTGGCCGAGGGCAGCGGTGAGGGTACAGCCGGCGGCAACGACTTCGGCAACACGGGTTACGGTGGCCCGATGCCGCCGGAGGGGCACGGCGTGCATCATTATTTCTTCTGGGTACTGGCGCTGGACCGGGAACTCGATCTCGAACCCGGCTTGACGCTGTGGCAGTTCCTGGAACGCGCCGAGCCGCACATCATCGGGATGAATCGTCTGGTCGGCACCTACGAGCGAGCCTGAAGACCCCGCGGCCGGACGGCCCGGTCCCGGCTGCCGGCAGCATCGCGATCGCCCGGTGACACGTCCCGATCGGGGATGCCGAGATGCGGTCACGCAAGCCCGTGTCTGATCAAGGCCGGGATGGTCCTTGATCAGACCTTCCCTGAAACGGAATCCGCGGCATGGTGGTGGAAGACATCTTCCTGCGGTTGGCGGTCGCACTCTTCGCCGGTCTCCTGATCGGTACCGAGCGCGGCTGGCAGCGACGCTCGGAGGCGGAGGGGCAGCGTCCGGCCGGCATTCGCACCTTCGGTCTGATCGGCTTCGCCGGCGGTCTCTGGGCCCTGCTGGGACGGGAACTGGGCGCCCTGGTGCTCGGCTTCGCGGCCGTGGTGCTCGGCGTGGCGCTGGTCGCGGTCTACTGGCTCCAGGTACGCGATCGGCACGACTACAGTCTGACCACCGAGATCGCCGCTTTCGTGACCTTTGCTCTCGGCGCCGTGGCGGTCGAGGGACATCCCGCGGTTGCGGCGGGCGGAGCCGTGGTTACCGCGCTGCTGCTCGGCATGAAGCCGCCGCTGCACGGGTGGCTGCATCGAATCAGCGAAGCGGAACTGCGCGGTGCATTGCAGTTGTTGCTCGTCTCCGTGGTGGTTCTCCCGGTACTGCCGAACGAGGGGTATGGCCCCTGGGGTGCGCTCAACCCTCATACGCTCTGGCTGATGGTCGTGCTGATCGCCGGCATCGGCTTCGTCGGCTACGTCGCCGTCCGTGTCGCCGGCACCCGTCACGGACTCCTGCTCACCGGCTTTGCCGCGGGGCTGATGGCATCGACGCCACTGGCGCTCGCCTTCGGTCGCCTCGGACGCAATGCACCCGGCAGTGCGCCGCTGCTCGCGGCCTCGATCCTGGCGGCTTCCTCGACGATGTTCCCGCGAGCCCTCGTGGTCGCCAGCCTGATCGAGCCCGGTCTGCTCGAACTGCTGGCGATTCCCCTGCTCGTGATGATGGTGAGCGGTTATGCAATGGCCACTATCTGGTGGCACGCGGGTCGAACGGTGGAAAGTGATTCGCAGCCGCCGATTCGCAATCCGTTCGAGATCCTGCCGGCTCTGCGTTTCGGTGTATTGCTGGCCGTGGTGACACTGCTTGCTCACGCTGCGGAACAATGGGCCGGAGAAAGGGGCTTGTACGGGTTGGCACTGGTATCGGGCCTGACGGATGTCGATGCCATCACCCTGTCGCTCGCGGGTTTCGTCAGCGAGGGCACGACATTGCATGTGGCGGCGAACGGCATCGTCATCGCCGCAATGGCCAATACCCTGTTCAAGGCCGGTCTCGTGGTCGCCGTGGGCGGTCGGGCGCTGGGGTTGCGCATGGCGGGGTCCGCGCTGATCATTCTGCTGGCGGGGGCAGTTGCACTGGCGCTCGCATGAGGCGCCGGGGTAACCGATGCCGGCCCGCCGACACCTTCGCCCGTACCGGAGCGATCCATGACCCGTTTCAAGCTCGACGACCAGATCGCCTCGCAACCGGCCGCGGTGCGGGCCGTTCTCGATCGTGACATTCCCTTGCCGCTCGATCCCCGCCGTCCGATCCTGTTCACCGGCGAGGGAACGTCGCTGCATGCCTGCCGGATCGCGGCGATCTGGGCCGCCCGGCTGTCGAACGGCCTGATCCGGCCGCACGCGGTCGATTCGCATTCGCTGGCGCTGGCCGCGTCCCTGCGCGCGGAGGATCAGGTGGTGGTGGTCAGCCACCGCGGCAGCAAGCAGTTTCCCGGCGAGGTCCTGCGGCGCGCCCGGGCCACGGGTGCCGCCACGATCTGCGTGAGCGGCGAGGGCACGGCGGAAATCCCGGCGGATGTCGTCATCCGGACCTGTCCGGATGAGACCTCGTCCACGCACACCGTGTCGTATCTGACGGCACTGGCGACGCTCGCACGCCTGGTATTGCCGCTCGGCGAGGGGGACAGTACGGCGGGGTTCGGTGATGCCCTGGGGGGTGTGGCGGACGCGATGGAAGCCACGCTGGCCCTGCCGGCACCGCTTGCGACGGCCGAGCGGCTGGCCGCGCGGGAGCCGATCCTGGTTGCCGGTTTCGACCTGGATGCGGTCACCGCCGACGAGGCGGCGCTGAAGATCAAGGAGGGCGCCTATCTCTGGGCCGAGGGCATGAGCGTGGAAGCGGCACTCCACGGCCCCGTGGCTGCGTACGGCCCCGCCGCCGCGGCCGTGGTCATCGCCGCCGCGACGGACGACGGGGGGCGCGACGCCGCCCTGGCCGGAGTCTGTCGTGACGTCGGCATGGATGTGCTGCGTTGCGGCCCCGGCGACACGGATCTGCCGTTCGTCGACGCGTCGCCCCTGCTCCGTCCGCTGGTGAGCATCCTGCCGCTGCAGCGCCTGGTCGCCGAGATGGCACGACTGCGCGGCAGCAATCCGGACACTATCCGGACCGACGAGGAACCCTGGGGCGGGGCGATGAGGCAGGTTCGCCTGTAGCGAAGAACAGGCCAGTGGGGGACGAATGGGTTCGCTGACAGCCGATCAATGGACTCGACTGGCCGCCCGGCTCGGGCGTTCGCGCTTCCGCCGCCGATTCCGCCTGGGCGAGCGCGAGGCCGCGTACCTGCACGAGCGCGGGTCGGCGACGGTGCGCACACATGCCCGCGATTTCGTGCGCTCGCGCCTGGCACCGGCCGCACCGGCCAACGACGGTCGCCAGACCCCGTGGCACGGTCACCCGGTCTTCATCGCCCAGCACGCGACCGCCACCTGCTGCCGCAAGTGCCTGGCGCGCTGGCACGGCATTCCCTCCGGCCGCCCGCTCACCGGCGACGAGACGGGCTATGCCGTCGATGTCATCATGGCGTGGCTGGGCGATACGGCGGACGGCGATGCCTGACGGCTGCTGTCCGGGGCGTTCCGGTCAGGGGCCGTCGCGACGGCGAGCGTACCCGGGGCATGCCTTCCCGCCGATCGGGCTTCGGGAACGGGGGTTCCCTACCGTCGCAGTCGTCCGCTCGCGTGTACCAGCAAGGCAGGGCGCGAACGCTCGAGAAGTTCCCGCAGCCGGTCCAGCTCATAGCGGACGGTACCGGTCTTCATGTCGGTGGGGTCGGCATGGCGCAGGGTCGCGGCCGCCTCGGCCAGGGCCAGGACGCCCAGATTGGCCGCGCTGCCGTGCAGTGCATGCGCGTGATACTGCAACTGGTCCAGGTCACCGACGGATTCCGCGGCCTCCATCTCGGCCAGCACCGACTGGGCATCGCGCAGGAAGTTGTCGATCAGCTCGGCCATGAAGGCCGGGTCCTTCGCCATGGAGGAAAGCCGTTGCAGGGTCTTGTCCGATACCAGTTCCGGCTCCACATCGCTTGCCCTGCGCCCCCAGCGGGATTCATCCTCGGCGGGAGCGGGCCTGGATCGTCCCGCCGACGAATCCCGGTTCATGACCCGGTTGATCGTCTCGACGAGCTCGTGTGCGCCGATGGGCTTGGTCAGGTAAGCGGTGGCACCCGCGTCTTCCGCCTGTTGCAGACCATCCCTGGTGACGTTTGCCGTCAACAGCACGATCGGTGTGACGGGGCCGGATGCCGCCATGAATCGATAGGTCTTGATGACGTCGATGCCGCTGCGCTGGGGCATGTGCATGTCGACCAGCGCGACGTCGAATGATTCCTCCTCGAGTGCATCGAGCGCTTCTTCGCCGTCACCGACAACACGTACATTGTGGCCCGCGTTCTCCAGTATCAGTCGTATGACTTCCTGGTTGGTCGCGTTGTCGTCGGCGACGAGTACCTGTCCCGCCGTTCTGGCTGCATCCGGGGTGCGGCGGTGCTTTGCCAGTTCGATGACCCGGTCATCGGCCGGCAGTTCGGTCTGCAGGGCGTACAGGGCATTGAAAACGAGCGGTTTTTCCGGCGGCAGATCGAGAGTGGCGGGAAAGCGGGACCATGGTCCGCTGTCCTGTTTCTCGGCCGGCGTACGGCGCATCAGAACGAGGCCGACGCCTTCGGCGAGCTGTTCGAACCGCTGCAGGAAATGCTCGGGATCGGGCAACTGGGACTCATCGATGAATACGGCACGTACTCCCCGGGGTGCAGCGGAAAGACGCCGCAGGCATTCATCGACGTCCTCCAGCGCGTGAGGTTCCAGGCCCCACCCGTGGAACCACTCCCCGAGTGTCCGGGTCAGACGATGTTCGCGGGTAATCAGGAATACCTGGCCGCCGGGTGCCAGCGAGGACTCG
The DNA here is from genome assembly GCA_964478305.1 of uncultured Ectothiorhodospiraceae bacterium. Lineage (GTDB taxonomy): Bacteria > Pseudomonadota > Gammaproteobacteria > XJ16 > Halofilaceae > Halofilum. Next base: position 12,796 of record CAYZHJ010000019.1, on the reverse strand, counting down.
GCCGGGGTGCTCTGGACGACCTCGAACGGCAGGACGATCCTGAAAGTCGTGCCGACGCCGGCTTCGCTCGTGACATCGATCCTGCCGCCGAGCAATTCGACCAGTTGTTTCGAGATTGTCGTGCCGAGACCGGTGCCTCCATAACGGCGGGTAATGGAGCCGTCGGCCTGGGTAAACAGCTCGAATACCTGCTTTTGCGCTTCAGGTGTCATCCCGATGCCGGTATCGAGGACCTCGATCTGCACCATTGCCGTGTCGGCCTTGCCTGCATCGATCCGGGCGACACGAATCTCGACCCGTCCCTCTTCCGTGAACTTCACCGCGTTGTTGGTGAGATTGATCAGGATCTGACGGAGCCGCACCTCGTCACCGAGAACAAGATACGGTGCATGCGGATCGATGTGGATATCGAGTTGCAGCCCCTTGCGCTCGGCGTCGTGGCGGATCATGTCCGCCGTGTCCTTGACCAGCGCGTACAGGTCGAATCGGGATTTGTGGATGTCCACCTTGCCGGCTTCGATCCTGGACAGATCGAGCACGTTCTCCAGCAGTTTCATCAACGCCTGCGTGGAGCGATGCATCGTTTCCGCGAAACGACGCTGCATCGGGGTCAGCGGCGTGTCCTTGAGCAATTCGGCCATGCCGATGACGCCGTTCATCGGCGTGCGGATCTCGTGGCTCATGTTGGCGAGGAACTGGCTCTTGGCGCGATTGGCTGCCTCGGCCTCCGCCCGTGCCCGTGTCACCTTCGCCAGCAGGCTGGAGAAATAGATCGGCAGCACGATCAGGCCGGCCATGAGACCCCAGGCGAGGGTCTCGATCTGCTGCCAGTATGGATTCCACAGAATGACGCAGCCGAAGCCGATGACGGAGAGCACCATCGAGGTGTAGAGATAAGGCTGGCCGAAACGCAGTCCGTTGCCGACAGTGACCCACAGATAGATGATGTAGATGGGACTGGTCTGCTCGCCGAACAACAGCATGCCCAGTGAAATCGTTCCCACGTCGGCCATGTTCGCGATCAGTCGCCGGGCCACCATGACGCCGGGCCGCGCAATGATGTGGATCAACAGGCCGGATGCCAGGGTGAGAAAACCGAGCACCGTCAGGATCGGGGCCATCAGGGGTTCGAGCTCGCCGAAATTCCACAGCGAGTAGGCGGTCAGGTAGATCAGGATGACCGTGGCGACCCCGAGCCGTACCAGCGCCTGTTCGCGCTCCGTGTCGGAGTCGCGGCGCGGGTTGTCGATGCGCCGCAATGCTGCTCGGAAATAGGACATGCCGGCTGTTCCGTTCACAAGGGCTCGCAATTTTTCAGCAATATACATGCCAAATTCTCATGAGCCGATGCGAAGACGGATCCAGCGACGGTAACCAATCGTACCGCGAAAACCGTGCGTGCGTCGCCTGTCGCGGGGATGGATGCATGTGGACATCACGGCAGCTGGTGCTTGGGTGGAGCCGTACCGCCGTGCCCGCTGCCGGGATTGGACGCCTCGAGCATGGGGCGCAGGTCTTCCGGCGGCAGGGGATAGCTGAAATGAAAGCCCTGCCCGAGCAGGCAACCCATGGATCGGAGCACGCTTTGATGTTCCATGCTCTCGATGCCTTCAGCCACGGCACGTACCTGCAGATTGGCGGCAAGCTGCATGATGCTGCGCACGATGGTCCGCTCGGCGGGATCGCTCGGCAGGCCGAGTATGAAGGTCTTGTCGATCTTGAGGGTCGTGATGGGCAGATGCTTGAGTCTGCTGAGAGAGGAATAGCCGATTCCGAAATCGTCCAGCGCGATACCGACCCCGTGTTCGTGGAGGGCGCCCACGATGCGTTCCGTCCGCGCGGGATCGGTCATCATGGCGCTCTCGGTGACTTCGAGTTCCAGTCGTGACGGTTCCGCTCCGCACGCTTCCATCAGTTCCGCAAGTTCTTCGGCGAGTTTCGGCCGCAGAAGCTGATGGACCGACAGGTTGATCGACATGTAGGGAAGGATTCCCTCGTCCTGCCACGCGCGCGCCTGCGTGAAGGCGGTTCGTGCCACCCAGTCGCCCAGTTGTTCCATCAGGCCCCTTTCCTCGGCAAGGGGAATGAAGGCATCCGGGGCCAGCAGAGAGCCGTCATCCTGCGGCCAGCGGACCAGCGCCTCGACACCGACCGTGCGTCCGGACGCCAGCTCCACGATCGGCTGGTAGTGGAGCACGAAATTCCCCTGTTCGACGGCCCGGCGCAGCCGGGATTCGAGCGAAAGTCGACGCGTATGCTGTTCGGTCAATTCGCCGGTGTAGAACGAGTAGGTATTGCCGCCCGACTCCTTGGCCTGCCGCATCGCGGTGTCGGCCTGGCGGAGGATCGACTGCAGGTCGGTGTCACTCGGGTGGATCCGGTTTATGCCGATACTGGCACCGATGTAATACTCGTAACCGGCAACCTGGAACGGGCGCCGCATGGTCTCGATCACGCGTTGAGCCATGCGTGCGCTGTAATCGTCAATCGTCGGTTCGGTTTCTCCGGCTGTTCTCTCGACGTCCTTCATCCGGGTCAGCAGGACGAACTCGTCTCCCGACTGTCGCGCCAGCAGGTCACGCTCGCGGACGATGGCCTGCAGGCGCCTGACGACCTGCAGAAGCAGATGATCGCCGGCCTGGTGGCCAGTGGTGTCGTTGACCAGCTTGAAACGATCGAGGTTGATCACGAGGACCGCGGCTTCATGATCCTGTTCATCCGACTCGATCAGTTCCCGCAGTCGTTCGAGCAGCAGATTGCGGTTCGGCAAACCCGTCAGACGGTCGAAATGCGTCAGATAACGAAAATCACGTTCCGCCCGGTCGCGGGCGCGGCGCGCATGGCAGGCCGCGAGTCCGTAGCCGAGGTTGTTTGTCGTGCGTACGAGCAACTCGATCTCGTCCTGGTCGAAGGCTTCCATGCGGTGCGAGAAGACGGCCATGACCCCCTCGACCAGTCCCTCGACCCGCACGGGTACCAATGCAGCCGAAAGGAAACCCGAACTGGAAAGCCGACCTGCCCAGGCATCACCGGTTTCGATCGCCGACAGATCGTTGAATACCTGTGTATCACCGGTTCGGCGAATCCCGTCGGTCAGGGATCCCAGGTCCGGACTGGTCAGGGTGGTGGTGTCTTCCCTTGCATCGGCGGGGATGCATGCAACTTCGTGGAGCTGGTCGTCATCATCCCACAATGCGACCCGGACCAGCGGATAACCGGCCTGTTCGGAGATGATGCGGCACATTCCCTGGAGAAGGTCCCGTTCCGACTGCGCTGCAACGAGCAATTCATTGCCGAGGCTGAGCGTGCGCAGGGCGCGGCCGGTTCGGCGGCGAGCTTCCGCGAGACGTTCCGCGTGACGTGCGATGGTGAGCTGCTGGCGTCGGAGAGTGAGGAGATTGCGGCACCGTGCCTCGCATTCCTGGAGATCGAGCGGTTTGGTCAGGAAATCGGTGGCCCCGGCCTCGAGTGCACGATATCGCAGGTCGGTATCATCAACGACGGTGATCACGATTACCGGAATGCCCGTGCAACTCGGGATATCGGCCAACGCCCCCACGAATGTCAGTCCATCCATTCCCGGCATGCGGTAGTCGACCAGCACCAGGTCCGGCTGGTTCATGCGCAGCCATTCGAGCGCTTCATCCGGTCGAGCGAATGCATGGACCTGGATATCCGCAGCCAGATTCCGGGTCAGCCGATCGAGGATCTGTCGGTCGGTTGCCTGATCATCGACGATTACGACATTCGGCATGCGGCAGCCAGTTCTTCATGCCGGCAGGGACGGGTGCCGGTAACCCGACCATGTTCGCAACATTTCGGTTCCCTCCGGCAAGATTACTCCTTATGCCCGGCCGGACCAAAGGGAACCCGTCCGTATCGTCCGATGGCAGCCGTGAACGCCCCGGCGGAACAAGCCTCCTGCAAACCCGCGATGAGCCCGGATTTCCGGCGATGTCGCCGGTCAGTTGGCCTGTCTCGCCTCTTCCCCGATACGGCGATCCTGCGCACGGACGAGTCGTTCCATCGTGCGCAGCTCGCGCTCACTCAGGCGCAGGGCCGATTCGACCCACAGCTCCGTGATTTCACGCAATTCCTCGAACGGGATGCGGTTGTGGGTGGAGCGGATGCGCTGCATGAGGCCATGAACGTGATTGTGCCTGTCGGCTTCCTTCATGTAGGCATGCATCCTGGGCACACCTTCACCCGGTTCGGCAAGGATGTCGACCACGCCGATATCGTAGAGATATTCCGCTTCGTACAGGTTTCCACTGAGAATCAGTCTTTCCGCCATTGAGGGAGAAACCTTTCTCGAGAGGAAGCTGTATGCACCCATGCCGGGAAACAGATTGAACAGCACTTCGGGGAAGCCGAGCTGTGTTCCGCGTTCGGCAATGAGCACGTTGGCCGAGAGCGCGGCCTCGAAACCTCCGCCCTGCGCCCGTCCCTGTACGAGTGCAATTGAAGTCAGCGGGACACCGAAGCTGCTTGAAAACGAATGCGTGCAGCGAATGCAGGCAAGAGCATAATCCAGCAGTCCTTCACGATCGTTTTCCCGAATCAGATCGATGAAACGATGGAGGTCGCCACCGAAGTTGAATATACCCGGCATGCCGGATGCCAGCACTGCATACCGGATGGTTGATTGACCGGTGCGGTCGATTTCGCTTCGCACCATTTCCGCTACCGAGTCTCGAAACACTTCCAGATCGTCGAGCAGTTCGGGATTGAAACTGGGTCTCGGACTGGGGTGCATCGAGACGATTGCAGCTCCGCGCTCCTGATCGATTTCCACGGTCGACTGACGGTATGCGTGATTGGACTTCGGAAATGCTACAAGGTTGTTCATGAGGAACCTCCATAGTTAGTACCGGGTTTGTGTCTCTGGCCGGACGGGAGAATCGGAGCAGCAATGTCGAGCTCCGTGGCTGAATATGCGTCCGGCTGGCCGTGGACCGGGCGGGCATGGATGCCATGGCGAGTACGGACCATTCGCGAGTTCATCCCGCCGTGTCCGCGAAAGGTGCGCAGTGCCGCCTGTCCGGCGGAGCCGGGTCGGAGTGTTTCTGGCGTGGCCACGAAGCCCTCCCCCTGGGTCAGCGCCATGCGTGCCGGATTCCTCGGCGACTGGTACCGCAGCCCTCGGATTGGCGGTGCCGCGATATGCGGTTGCCGGGATCCACGATGTCAATAATCCATGTCGTGGTCCCTGTTGACAAGTCGGGACTGTTCTGTTCACCGAGCGGGGAGCGTTCAGTGCCCCGGTGAGGATTCCGGTTTTCGGGACTGTGCCGGCCTTCGACAATGCCGCTCCCCACCCGCGACTGGCATACTGCACAGGGCACGTGAACCGCAAATGAAACCCACGCGGGGCCGTCGATCGATGGAGATGGGCCGATGAGACACATACTGGCGTTCGTGGCCGGGTTCGTGGCCGTACTGCTGTTTCACCAGGGGTTGATCGGTGTGCTCCATGCCATGGACGTGGTTCCGTTCGCTCCCTTCCGGATGAATCCGACCTGGCCGCTGGGGGTGCCGCAGGTGTTCTCGCTGGCGTTCTGGGGTGGTGTCTGGGGCGTCGCGCTGGCGCTGTTGCTGGGGCGTCGGCGCGGCCCGGGCTGGTGGGCCGGCTGGATCGCGCTCGGCGCCATCGGGCCGACCGCTGTTGCCCTGCTGGTGGTATTTCCCCTCAAGGGTATCCCGGTGTCCGGAATGAGCGTGGTGCTCGGCGGCCTGCTGAACGGGTTCTGGGGGCTGGGTACCGCCCTGCTGCTGCAGGCATTGCGACGCCTCGTCGCGCGCTGAGCCGCTGCCGGGACCCTGCTTGCGCGATCGCAAGTATCGGGTGGCCGGCAAGTCGTGGATGGCGGCATGCTGCGAATGGGTGAACGGACGGACGGCAGCGGACATGAACTACAGGATTGCCGATTACCGGCGGATCGAGGACGCCATCCGCTATCTCGACGAATACCGGCTGGAACAGCCGTCGCTGGCCACGGTCGCGGCGCATGTCGGCATGAGCGAATACCATTTCCAGCGGCTGTTCCGGCGCTTCGCCGGGGTGAGTCCGAAACGATTCCTCCAGTTCGTCACGGCCGAGCATGCCAAGCGGCTGCTGCGAGCCGGCTCGCCGGTGCTCGACGCGGTGTGGGAATCGGGGCTTTCGGGGCCGGGACGGCTGCACGATCTCCTGATCGGGATGGAGGCGATGACGCCGGGCGAATACCGCCGGGAGGGCGCCGGTCTGACCATTCGGCACGGCTTCCACTCCACCCCGTTCGGCGAGGCGCTCGTGGCAACCACCGAGCGCGGGATCTGTGGTCTCGCGTTCGTGACGGAGGGCGGGCGCGAGAGCGCACTGGACGGGCTGCGGAGCCGGTGGCCCCTGTCCTGGTTCGTCGCCGACCGGGAGGCGACGTCTGATGTCGTCGAACGCATCTTCACGCGTGAGACCGGGCCCGGCCCGGTGCACCTCCATGTCCGCGGGACCAACTTCCAGATCCGGGTGTGGCAGGCATTGTTGTGCCTGCCGTCCGGAACGGCCACGACCTACGGGAGGCTCGCCGCCGCCATCGGTGCGCCGGGGGCCGCGCGCGCGGTCGGCGGGGCCGTTGCCCGCAATCCCGTTGCCTTCCTCATTCCCTGCCACCGGGTCCTGCGACAAACGGGGGCGTTCGGCGATTATCGCTGGGGCCCGCTGCGCAAGCGCGTCATGCTGGCGCGGGAATCGGCCGGGAACGGGCAGGGCGCCGGCCCTGTCCCGATGATGGTGACCCACGGAAACGCGCCCGATCGGGGCTGATCCGATCAAGGGCCATCCCGGCCTTGACAGGCACGGGCCGGAAAATGGCGACACATCCACGTGCCGCGGGGCCCACTGAATGGATCAGGGGTTCCACAGGCTGAAAATCGGTGCATGATGGAGGGTACGGCCGTGTTCCCGGTGAAGAGCGGAAAACGGCCGGTGGCCGCAATGCCGCGCACGGGGAGGAGCAACCATGATCCCGCGCTTCCACATCCGCTTGCCGCTGTTGTCGCTCATGACACTACTGGGCATGGCCGGCTGCGCGACCACCCCGTACCAGGAGTCCCTGGATTCGCGCGACGAGGCCATACCGGCCGAGGGCTCGGTCCTGGTCCTGGAGCAGCCGCTGGAACTTGCGTCGGACGCGGCGCGGGTGTTCCTGCAGGACGGGCGGGTCATCCGGTTCCAGGACCGGGACCGGTTCGAGCCCGTCTGCAGCTTCGGGTTGCGGCGCCGGGGCGATGAGCCGCTGATCCGCACGATCGAACCGGACCGTTTCACGACCGGGCCGGCACGCAACCGGGCACAGGCGCGGGCGGAACCCGTGCAACGAATCCTGCTGGCGAGCCGCCGGACATCGTTCGGCCTGCGGGGCCTGTCGATCGGGATGCACGATCGGGGCGGCGGTCCGGGCCATCTCACGTTCATCGTCGAGATCCCGCTGCACTCGGATAGCCAGCCGCAGGTCGACAATCTCGTCTGTGCCCTCGACCGTCCCGCCTACTGGCGCGGAAGGGTCGGTCTCGGCGCGCTCCGGACCGCGCTCGGCGACATTGCGACGATCCGGCCCGCCCCGGCCGACTAGTGTCCTGTAACAGCGGTTCACCGGAGATTCTCGTCGAGGCATCGGGGTCGCTGGCAAGGCATGCCGACGAGGAATGGCCGGGCTCCATTGCGAGGAGGCGCAACGCCGCCGGCGGCCCCGGGGGTCGGCGAGAAATGCAGGGGCTCTTCGCCATCTCGTGTGGGTGCTCATTCCCGCACCCGAATGTTCAGGAGCACCGGGTAATACCGGAACACCGAAGACACCGAACGCACCGAATACACCGAAAAGAAGATTGTGGGAGCACGTCAGTCGCGAACGAACAGCGCACGGCCGGCGCGAGCAGAACTCGCAGGCCGGTTCGCTCCCATCCACCCCGATCGGCCCTTTCGGTGTCTTCAGTGTGTTCGGTGCTTTCGGTGGTTATTACCCATCAGCGGTCTCCCCATGCACGGCCCACACAAGGCAGTGATGATCCAATGCAGGGAATCCCTGTTACGGGTCCCGGGCCGGAATCCAGTTCTCCCGCAGGTATGCCGGGCGGAAACCGACCCACTCGATGTTGTGGTACGAGTGCTGGGGGTCGCCCGGGACTTCCTCGCCGGTACAGGTCAGCAGGCGCGTGCAGCCTGCGGCGATGGCATCGGCAACGCGCCGCACGAGCAGCGCGCGCTGGCTGCCGCGGCCGCGAAAGCGGGGATCGGTGGCGCCCCAGTCGAACCAGGCATCCTTTCCCCGGATGAGCAGCAGGCCGGTGCCCGCCGGCGTGTCGCCGTCGAAACTCATGTAGAGACGAAAGCCCGGCCGGGCCGCGAGGCCGGGAAGCAGTGCCGCTGCTGCCGGAGCGAGATCAAAGGCCGGTGCGGCGATGCGTCCGAATGCCTCGGCATGCGGGGCGTCGATCTCGCGTACGGACAGATCGGATCGCGCGGCCGGCGGTACCTCGGTTCCGCGCTCGAACTTCATCCAGCGTCGGTGCGGGCGCAGATCCGCGGCGGCGAGCAGTTCGGCGATGCCGGCGGGTTCCGCCGCGGGGTGCACGTGCAGGAAGAACCGGCCGATGCCGGCTTCGCGATAGCGCCGACGTATTCCCGCGACCGTTTCCGGTTTCGCCGGCCGCATCAGTCCCAGTCCGATCGTGCGGTTGAGCATGATCGAGGGATCGTGTCGGGCGATCGACACGAGCGCGCCGTCGATTTCGTGCAATTCGAGGCCGAGACGCTCGCGTGCACCAGTCGTGGCGCCTTCGTGCAGGGCCAGCAGCGCAATCCGTTCCAGCGATTCGCTGGCGGGCCAGCCGGGCGTCTGTATCGAGGTCATTGCATTCATTCCTTCAATGAATCGGGATGGCCCCGCGGCCTCGCTCATCGTTCAGGCGGCGAAGCGGGGAACCGGCGGGCGGGCCGCCTCGATGGTGGCCGGATTGTCGGGTTCCAGACCGAGGATGATGCGCAGCGGGCCGGCGTTGATGCAGTCGACCTGCCGGCGCAGGGCGGTGGTGATCTCGTCGCGCTCGAGCGCCTCGTCGAGCTGGCTGCGCCGCTTGTGTATGGCTTCGACATAGCGGTTGCCGTTGCCGAAATGCGTTTCGGCATGGCGATAGACTCCCTCGAAGTAGCCGTCCACTCGCTCGTGCCACGTCTGGTCCATGAATCCGGGTGATCTGCGCACCAGGTCCTCGGGCGATGAATAGATCGGGTTCGGGGCCTCGTCGCGCGGTTGACCGCCGAGCCCGCAGATCTCGAATTCGGGGTACAGGCAGTCGTGGCATTTTTCCAGATAACAGCGGTCCGACATCTGCGCGAGTATGTCCGCGGTGCCGAGCAGAAAACCCAGTCGGCGATCGAGCGGATGATCGACCCCGATCCGGTCGAGCGCGATCTCGTGGCCGGTGAAATGCACCAGCTGCCCGGTCATTCCGGCTTCGTCGGCAAAGCCGACCGTCGGCAGGAACCCCGCCAGGAAATCGGCACTGCGACGGACATGGAACAGCGTGAATTCGGCTCCGTTGCGTTCCGTGTCCGTGGTCCTGCGGATGTAGCCGACATCGTGGAACAGGGCGGTGATCAGCCCGAGAACCGCGCGCCGTTCACCCACGCGTTCCGCCTCGGCCACGTCGCGTTCATGTCCGTCGAGCAACCGCGCCATGACCAGGGTGCAGTCGAGGCTGTGCTGGGCGTCGTGATACCAGGTATCACAGCCGTGATACCCGGACAGTTCGCCGGCATAGAGGCGGGCGAATACATCGAATGCGTGTTCGACCGGCTGCAGGTCGACGCACGGATAGCGTTCGCGCAGAAGCGCGCACACCTCGGTGCAGACGATTCGCGGGTCGGCGATGAAGATGCGGCCGGTCACGTCATAGTGGTTGCGGCGATTGATGTCCCTGCTCACGGCATGTCCCTGTCCATCGGGGGCTCCGCGCCAGTATAGTGCCGAGTTGCAGGGGCGCAAGGAACGCGGGGCGTCCGGTCCGGCAAATGCATGCCACTTGTCGTGGCCGGCGCATTTCGGTGTCGGGAGTGCACCGGACGCAGCGTCGTCCACCGGCACATCATGGGGAATACGGTCATGACAGCGGTTCTCGTCATCACGGGTGGCGCACGCGGTATCGGCGCGGCCACGGCGCATCTCGCGGCAGCGCGTGGCTGGGCCGTGGCCGTGGGCTATCGCGGCGCCCGTGATGCCGCCGAAGAGGTGGTCGGGAAGATCGAGGCGGGCGGCGGCCGGGCCGTCGCGCTGCGGGCGGATGTCGCCGTGGAGGCGGAGGTGGAGGATCTCTTCCGCGCCGTCGATGCGCAACTCGGTACCGTTTCGGGCCTGGTCAATGCGGCCGGCTACGCCGAGCCGCAGGCCCGGGTGGAGGCGATGTCGGCCGGGCGCCTGCAGCGTCTGTTCGCGACCAATGTCACCGGCAGCTTCCTGTGCGCGCGCGAGGCGGTCCGGCGCATGTCGCAGCGGCATGGCGGCCGAGGCGGCGCGATCGTCAATCTTTCCTCCGGTGCGGCGAGGCTGGGTTCGCCCGGTGAATACGTCGATTACGCCGCCTCCAAGGGGGCGATCGATACCTTCACGATCGGACTGGCCAGGGAGGTGGCCGGCGAGGGTATCCGCGTCAACGCGGTGCGCCCCGGCCTGATCCGCACGGAGTTCCATGCTGCCGGCGGCGATCCGGGGCGGGTGGAACGGCTGGCCGCCTCCGTGCCGATGGGCCGCGGCGGCGAGGCCGGCGAGATTGCCGCGGCGATTCTCTGGCTGCTGTCGGACGAGGCCTCCTATACCACCGGCGCACTGCTCGACGTGACCGGCGGGCGCTGAGGCGCCCCGTGGCCCGTCTGCACCCCTCGCCGCGGGGGAACAGCGGCCGGCGCGTGCGGTCGAATCCGGAAGAGGAGCACGTGTACGGATTTGAGAGCCCGCTCGGGCGTACACTATTCTGCCCCGTGCAAGGCCCGGAAGGTTGCATGCCGATGAGTGGAGACCACGTCCTGCGCGTGTACGAATCGATCCTGGATCTGTTGCCGGGCGAGGACAATCCGACTCCGCTGGCGCGGTTGCGGCATGTCGTGCCGTTCACTGCCACGCGGGTCTACGCCAAGCTCGAATGGTACAACCCGTTCGGAGCAGTGAAGGACCGCATCGCCGCGAACCTCGTGCGCGATGCCGAGGGACGTCGCCTGCTCGAGCCCGGCAAGAAGCTGGTCGAGCCGACATCCGGCAATACCGGTCTCGGCCTGACCATGGTCGGCAATGCCAGGGGATATCCACTGTGTGCGCCGCTGTCCTCGGCGATTCCGATCGAGAAGCGCGCGGCACTGCGGTTTTTCGGCTGCGACCTGATCGAGCTCGACGATTCGCTCTGTCCCGCGCCCGGGGCGCCGGAGGGCGCGATCGCGCGGGCCATGGACATCGCCGAGCACGAGCCCGGCTATCATCTGCTCAACCAGTATTCCAACGATGCCAATCCCGAGGCCCATTACCGCACCACCGGCCCGGAGATATGGCGGCAGACGGAGGGCCGCGTCACTCATTTCGTGGCAAGCCTCGGCACCTGCGGCACGATCACCGGCGTCGGCCGCTACCTCAAGGAGCGCAATCCGGATGTCAGGCTCGTCGCCGTGCACCCGGAAGAGGGGCACGACATTCCCGGTGTGCGCAGTATCCGCCAGCTCTCGCAGACCCGGTTCTTCGATCACGACGCCTACGATCACGTCGTCGAGGTGACAGACCGCGAGGCCTACGAGATGTGCCTGCGCATCAATCGCGAGGAAAGCCTGATTGCCGGACCGAGTTCCGGCCTGGCCGTGGCCGGGATTCTGAAGGTGCTCGCGGACGAGCCCGATGCCGTGGTGGTGGTGATGTTTCCCGACAACATCTTCAAGTACTCCAGTTCCATCCAGCGGCATTTCCCGGAAATGTTCCCGCAGGCCACCGAACAGGCCCCGCGCGAATCCGGGGTCGACCGACTGGTGGCGCTGGCGCGCAATCCGTACAACACGGCGGATGCGGAGGAAGTGAAGGCACTGAGCGAGAGCGGCGAGGCCGTCCTGATCGATGTGCGCGGGCCCGATGAATACCGGGCCGGCCATGTACCCGGTGCGGTCAACATCCCGCTGGCCGATCTCGAGCACAGAACCGATGACCTGCCGGAGGATCGGTCGGCGCCCGTGATCACCGTCTGCAACCGCGGCAACATCTCGCTCAACGGCATGCTGGTGCTGAAATCGCTCGGCTACGGCAACGTGCGCAGCCTGAGCGGCGGTACCACCGCCTGGGTGGAAGAGGGCAATCCCGTCGAGAGCGGGTGAGGCTCACTGGCGGGCGGACCGGAAGACGCGGAACTTTCGCTCGCGGAAACCCGAAAAACCACCACGTTTTCCGGGGTTTCGATGTTACACTCCGCCTCCATGAAAGTCCCCCCTCTCCGCATATAAGGCGTCGCTGCCCGCGACGACAGTTCATCCATGGTCGCTGATCTCCCTTCCCATTGCGGTCGTCTTGTTGCCATCGGCGGTGCCGAGGACAAGACGGCGGACCTGCAGATTCTCAAGCGGGTGTTCGCGCACGCCTGCGGCAGCGACGAGGTCACCGTGATCGCCACCGCCAGCGGCATTCCCGACGAGGTATTGCCCGCCTACGAGCAGGCGTTCAAGCGCCTCGGCGCGAGCCGCGTGCATTCGCTGGATGTCCGGGAACGCAGCGACGCCGCCGACGAGGAAAACGTGGCC
>CAYZHJ010000018.1:10016-32450 GCA_964478305.1 uncultured Ectothiorhodospiraceae bacterium | reverse complement strand
CGATCTTCTTCTGGTCGAGGAAGTTCGCCACCGGCATGCCGTTGACCGTGGTGTAACGCATCATCGGCACCATCTGATCGCCGTGGCCGCCGAGCACCATGGCATCGATGTCCGCCAGCGAGCGGCCGGTGGCCTCGGCAATGAAGCAGGCCATGCGCGAGGAGTCGAGCACGCCGGCCTGGCCGAAGACGCGGTTGCGCGGCCAGCCGGTGCGCTGCCAGGCGCGATAGGTCATCACGTCGACCGGATTGGCGACCACGATCATCATCGCGTCCGGTGCATGCTCGGCGGCGGCATCGGCAATGCCGTCCATGATGGCGACGTTCTTGTCCAGCAGGTCGGAGCGGCTCATGCCCGGCTTGCGCGGCAGGCCGGCGGTGACGATGATCAGGTCCGCGCCGGCCAGATCGGCATAGTCGCTGGTGCCCCAGACCCGGACGTCCGAGCCGTGGACCGGCGCGGTCTCGGCGATGTCGAGCGCGGCGCCCTTCGCCGGTCCCTCGGCGATGTCGACGATCACGACCTCGCGGCACAGGTTCTGCTGCATCAGGAAGAGGGCGGCCGATTCCCCGACGCGGCCCGCGCCTCCGACTACGGCGATCTTGTCCATGTACTCCCCCAGTGTGCTTGATCGGCCGCCCATTCTACGCGGTTCGGCCGAACAACCAACCGGGCAGGCGGCAGCGACGGGCTGTTAACATGATCATGTCATCCACCCCTGCCCGGAATGCACGACCATGAACGAAGCCCTGCCTGCGGAACCCTTCCGCGCCTTCCGCCTGCGCGAGGACGGCGCCGGCGGCGAACTGACCCGCATCGCCCTCGACGAACTCAATGGCGGCGAGGTCACGCTGCGCGCGGAGTACTCCTCGGTCAACTACAAGGATGCGCTCGCCGGCACCGGCCGCGGCAGGATCGCGCGCCGGCTGCCGCTGGTCGGCGGCATCGATGTTGCCGGCACGGTGGTCGCCTCGGACTCGGACCGGTTCGCCGCCGGCGATGCCGTGCTGGTGACCGGCACCGGCCTGTCGGAAGACCGCGACGGTGGTTACGCGGAATACGTGCGCGCCGCTGAGGACGCCGTGATCGCGCTCCCCGACGGCCTGCAACCCTTCGACGCGATGGCGCTCGGCACGGCCGGCTTCACCGCCGGCCTGGCGCTGATGCGCCTGCAGGAGAACGGCCTCGAACCCGGCCTCGGCCCGATCGCGGTCACCGGCGCCACCGGCGGCGTCGGCAGTCTTGCCGTCGACCTGCTGAGCCACCAGGGCTACGAGGTCGTCGCTGTCAGCGGCAAGGCCGACGCGGCCGACTACCTGCAGTCGCTGGGGGCGGCGCGGGTGATCGGCCGCGAGGAACTGGCCACGAAGGGACGACCGATGGAGAAGGCCGTCTGGGGCGGCGCGATCGACAACGTCGGTGACGGCATGCTGGCCGAGCTGCTGCGTACCACCGTGCCCTGGGGCAGCATCGCATCCATCGGCCTGGCCGGCGGCCACGAGCTGGAGACCACCGTGATGCCGTTCATCCTTCGCGGTGTGAGCCTCGTCGGCATCACCTCGGCCAACTGCCCGCGCCAGCGGCGGGAACTGGTCTGGGCGCGTCTGGCGGGCGACTGGCGGCCGCGGCACCTCGACACGATCGTGACCGACACCGTCGGCCTCGACGATCTGCCGGGCGTGTTCGAGCGCATGCTCGCGGGCGAGGCGCGCGGCCGCACCGTGGTACACATCGCGGACTGAACCGGTCCGGGTTTCAGACGGCCACGGGCAGCGTGACCTCGAACGGAATCTGCAGGCCCAGCCAGAGCAGTGCCGTGACGATCAGGATCTGCAGGATCATCGCGACTACAGCGATCCCCACCGCGGCGACGAAGGAAGCGCCCAGCACCAGGGCGTAGACGCCGCAGGCGGCGACGAAGGCGATCACCAGTGCCAACAGCGCGCTGTCGATGAAATGCAACGCCAGGTGGGCCACCAGCGTCGCCAGCACCACGGCCGTCAGTGCATGCAGGAACCCTCGCCGGCGCGCGTGTGCCCATCGCGCCGCGAGCATTACCGGCACTACGGTGATCGCGATCAGGATCAGCAGGGCGAGCAGGGCGTGGATCAGTTCCATGCGGGTCTCCGGTACGGCTTGCGGGCGTCACCGATTGCACGAGCGCCGACAGTCTAGCAGCGCGGCGGAAGCGATTCGGCCAGACCGGCCGACAGGCCCCGTGCCTCGATGCCCAGCTCGCCGAAGCCCGCGATGTCGTCGCCGGCCACATTGTCGTGCTGCATCAGGATGACCTGATCGCGGGTCAGCGGTGGCCGGGGCAGCACGCGGCCGGCCGCGGCGAGCAGATGCCACACGGCAAACGGCACCGGCAGCAGTAGCGGGTGACGGCCCCGCTGCGCCATGATCAGCTCCAGTATCCGCCGATATTCAAGCACCTCGGCACCGCCGAGTTCGAACAGCAGCGCCGGCGGTTCGGGAAGGTCGATGACCCGCTCCACGACCATGGCGACGTCGTCCACGTGCACCGGCTGCAACCGGGTCCGCCCGCGGCCGAACAACGGCACCAGCGGCAGACGGGTGAGGGAATCGAGCGTCGTCAGGAACGCATCGCCGGGACCGAACAGGACGCCCGGGCGCAGGATCACGGCGTCGGGACATGCATCCCGGACCGCCGCCTCGCCGCGGCCGCGCGCCGTCACGTAACGCGAAGGCGAGGCCGGATCGGCACCGATCCCCGATACGTGGACCAGCCGGGAGAGACCCGCATCGCGTGCCGCTCGCGCCAGCGCCGCGGCCGCCTCGACATGAACCGAATCGAAGGTCTCTCCGCTCCCTTCGCCGTAGAGGGCGACCGCATTGACCGCGGCGTGCGCGCCGGCGACGGCACGGGCGACCATGCCGGGATCGGTGATGTCGGCGGGACAGGCTTCCGCCTCCCCGACGCTGCCCTCCTCGGCCCGGCGCGCGGCCACGCGCACGCGCCAGCCGGCACGGAGGAGCCGGTCCACGATCCGGCGGCCGAGAAAGCCGGTGCCGCCGAAGACGGTGACGGGCCCGGACGTCATTCCACTCCGTCAATCGAAAGGACAGGTTGGAGCGGGCTTGCCCGCGACCAAATCGGACAGTGCCCTTGCAGACAGGTCCGCGGGCAAGCCCGCTCCCACCGCGATCGACCGGATTGTCTCCGGCGTCACCGCGTACCACAAGCCACTGGCCGCCCACGGTACAATTCGCGCATGCAATTCCGTGACAACCCGCCGCTGACGCTGTACGTGCACCTGCCCTGGTGCGTGAAGAAGTGCCCGTACTGCGACTTCAACTCGCACGAGGCCCGCGGCGATCTGCCGGTCGATCGCTACATCGATGCGCTCGCGGCCGACCTGGAGCAGGAGCTGCCGGATGTCTGGGGCCGGCCGCTGCAGGCGATCTTCATCGGTGGCGGCACGCCCAGCCTGTTCCCGCCCGAGACGATCGCCCGGCTGCTGTCGCGCGTGCGCGCCCTGTTCAACCCGGATCCGGAGATCGAGGTCACGCTGGAGGCCAACCCCGGCACGCTCGAGGCCGGCCGCTTCGCCGACTTCCGCGCGGCCGGTGTGAACCGCCTGTCGCTCGGCGTGCAGAGCCTCGACGACGACCGATTGGCGGCGCTCGGCCGCATCCACGACGCCGCGCAGGCACGCGCGGCGATCGAGGCGACCATCGAGGCCGGCTTCGATTCCTTCAACCTGGACCTGATGTACGCGCTGCCCGGCCAGCGCATCGACGACGCGCTGGCCGATCTCGACGCCGCGCTCGCGTACGAACCGCCGCATCTCTCCTGGTACCAGCTCACGCTGGAACCGAACACCGTGTTCTGGAGCCGTCCGCCCGCCGCCCTGCCCGACGCCGATGCGACGGCCGATATCGAGGCTGCCGGCCTGGCCCGTCTGGCGGCGGCGGGACTCGAGCGCTACGAGGTCTCGGCCTTCGCCCGCGATGCCGAACGGCGCTGCCGGCACAACCTCAACTACTGGCGCTTCGGCGACTATCTCGGCATCGGCGCCGGCGCCCACGGCAAGCTGACACTGGTTACCGAGGGCGCGATCGAGCGCCGCGCGAAGGTGCGCGCGCCGCAGGCCTGGATGGAGCGGGCCGCCGGGCCCGAACGGCTGGCCTCGCGCCGGCGCCTGTCCCCCGGAGACGCGGCCTCCGAGTTCCTGCTCAACGCCCTGCGCCTGCGCCAGGGTTTCGAACCGTGGCTGTTCGGCGAACGCACCGGCGTGCCGCTGGCCTGGCTCGAACGGCCGCTGGCCGCCGCCGAGGCCGACGGCCTGATCGAGCGCGAACCCGCGCGGATCCGGACCACCGCGCGGGGCTACGACTTCCTCAATGACCTGCTGGCACGCTTCGACGACGAGATCGAGCGCTGGGGCGAGGGCCGCGAGACGGCGGCCGCCCTCCGGGTTGTCGGCGAGCGGACCGATGGCTGACCGGCTCGAGGAGCACGCCGTCGACTGCCCCTGCTGCGGCAGCCGTTTCACCGCGCTGGTCGATCCGACCGAGGCCGGCAGCGAGTACATCCAGGATTGCGAGATCTGCTGCCGGCCCCTGCGCTTCGTGCTCGCCGGCGCCACGAAATCGGGCACGATCGTGCTGACAGTGGCGCGCGAGGACGATGGCTGAGCGAACCCGGCCGGGGCAGTTGTGCACAGATCGTGCCGGAACCCGCCCGCGGCAGGGCCTGGCCTGCCGTGCCCGGGTGAACCTTCATCTCGCTGATTTTTCTGACAAAATCGGGCCTTCAACCGGCACAGGACATGCCCGTGTCCGATGCACGGACCGCGATCGGGTCCGATGCCCGATTTCATCCACAGGGTTTTCCACAGGATGTGCCGGGCTTGTCGCCATCGCCGCAAGGGTCTAGAATCCCGCGTCTTTCGCCGCCGCGCGACAGGTCCGAGGAAGGCGCGATGAAGCCCGAGATTCACCCCGAATACAAGCCGGTCACGGTCACCTGCGGCTGTGGCAACACCTTCGAGACCCGCTCGACCGCCGGTCATGACCTGCATGTCGAGGTCTGCTCCAACTGCCATCCGTTCTTCACCGGCAAGCAGCGGATCGTGGACACGGCCGGCCAGGTCGACAAGTTCCGCCGCCGCTACGGCAAGTAGGTCCCGCCGGCGGAACGCCGCCGTGATCAACAGCGGATTCACGCGAAAGGCGCTCCTTGCGGGCGCCTTTCTGATTGCGCTGGCCCCACCGGCCGCACACGCCGTCCGCTGCCCCGCCGACCGCATCGACCTCGAGACCCGCGTGGACCACGTCTTCGATGGCGACACCGTGCGCCTCGTCGACGGCAGCCGGGTCCGCTTCATCGGCATCAACACCCCGGAGCACGGCCGCGAGGGCGACCCGGACGAACCCTTCGCCCGTGACGCCACCGAGGCTCTGCGCGCGCTGATCGAGGCGCACGACCACCGCATCGGGCTGCGCCTGGGCGAGGAAAGACGCGACCGCCACGGACGGCTGCTGGCACATGCGTACCTGCCCGACGGCCGCAGCATCGACCGCATCCTGCTGGAACGCGGGCTGGGACTGCACGTCACCGTACCGCCCAATACCCGCGACCATGACTGCTACGCGGCCGCCGAAGCGACGGCCCGGCAGGCCGGCCGCGGCGTCTGGACGCGACCGCGCTATCGCGGCACCCCGGCGGACGAATTGCCGCCGGAAGCGGCCGGATTCCGCGTGCTCCGGGGCAGCATCCACCGCGTCGGCGAGAGCCGCCATGCCTGGTGGCTGGAACTCGAAGGCCTGACCCTGCGGCTGCCGAAGGACGATCTGGCATACTTCGGGAACCTCGATCCGCGGACCCTGCACGGGCAGCGACTGCGGGTCCGTGGCTGGGTCTATCGCGTGCGCGGCGAGGCGCGAATGAACCTGCGCCATCCCGACGCGGTCGAATACCTGGAACCGTCGTGATGCGAACTGTCCGATCCCTGCTCGTGGTGGCTGCGCTGGGCATTGCCGGCGCGACGGGCGGCTGTGCGACCAACCCGGTCACCGGCGATCCCGATTTCGTGCTGATGTCCGAAGCCGAGGAACGCCGGCTCGGCGCCCGCTACCACAAGGAAATTCTCAAGCAGTACAGCGTTCACGAAGATTCCGGGCTGCAGCAGTACGTCGACCGCATCGGCCAGCGCCTGGCGAAGGTCAGTCATCGGCCCGGGCTGGACTACCAGTTCACGGTGCTCGACGACGATTCGGTCAATGCCTTCGCCCTGCCGGGCGGCTACATCTACGTTACCCGGGGCATCATGGTCTACTTCGATTCCGAGGCCGAGCTGGCGGGCGTGCTCGGACACGAGATCGGCCATGTCACCGCGCGCCATTCCGTGCGCCAGTACAGTACCGCCACCGCCACCGGCATTCTCGGCATCATCCTGCTGGCCGAGGCGGGCGCCGGCCAGACAGGGGCCGATCTGTTCAACGTGCTGCATACCGCCGCCATGCGTGGTTACGGCCGCGAGCACGAGCTCGAGTCCGACCGGCTGGGCGCGGAATACCTGGCCCGGGCGGGCTACGATTCGCAGCAGATGCTCGAAGTCGTTCGCATCCTCAAGGACCAGGAGCTCTACGAGATCCACCGGGCGGAAGAGGAGGGCCGCGAGCCACGGGTCTATCACGGCGTGTTCGCGACCCACCCGGACAACGACGCCCGCCTGCAGGAAGTGATCCGCGCCGCAAGAAAGCACGAGGCGGAAGAGCCGGAACCGCCCGGACGCGAGCGCTATCTGCGCATGATCGAGGGCATGCCCTTCGGTCCGTCCGCCGACCAGGGCTTCGTCATCGACCACGAATTCCTGCACGGGCCGCTGGACGCCGGCCTGCGCGTGCCCGCGGGCTGGACCATCGCCAACCGGCCCGACCGCCTGGTCATCGAGGCCCCGGACGCCGATGGCGGCATGGTCGTCACCCTCGACGAGGCGGGCCCGACGGACAGTCCCCGCAAGCGGCTCACCGACGAGACGGGCGGGCTCGAGGAGGGCACACCGCTGACCGCCGGCGGCTTCGACGGCTACACCGGCATTACCCACGGCCAGACCGCGGCCGGCGTCCGCGCGATCCGCCACGCGCTGGTGATCAAGGGCGACCAGGCCTGGTACTTCCGGGGCTCCGCGGACAACGACGAAACCTTCGAGAAGCTCGACAGCACTTTCGTGGACATCGCCCGCAGCCTCCACGCCCTGACCCCCGAGGAGCGCGAGCGCGCACGGCCGCTGCGAATCGAGCTGGTGCGCGCGGAGGACGGCGATACCTGGGAGTCGCTGGCGCGCGACACACCGCGCCTGAAGGATGCCGCCGCGCGCACGCGCCTGCTCAACGGCGACTGGCCCGACGGCCAGCCGGAACCGGGCGAGCTGGTAAAGGTGCTGCGCCGGTGACGCGGCCGCGACTGTACCTGGTCGATGCCAGCATCTACGTGTTCCGCGCCTGGCACGTGCTGCCCGACAGCATCGTCGACGCCGCCGGCGAGCCCGCCAACGCCGTCCACGGTTTCGGCGACTTTCTGCTGCAGTTCCTCGACCGCGCCCGTCCGCGGCATCTCGCCATCGCCTTCGACGAGAGCCTGGAAACCTCCATTCGCAACGAGATCCATCCCGACTACAAGGCCAATCGCGATCCGGCGCCGGAGGAGCTGAAACGCCAGTTCCTCCGCTGCCGGGCACTGGTTCGCGCCGCCGGCATGGCCGAGTACTCGAGCGCGCACTGCGAAGCCGACGACATCATCGGTACCCTGGCCGGACGCGCGCGTGAAGCCGGCTTCGCGGTCACGATCGTGACCGGCGACAAGGATCTGACACAGCTCATCGGCGACGGCGACGAGTGGTGGGATTTCGCCCGCGACCGGCGTTTCGATCGCCACGGCATCGAGAAGCACTTCGGTGTCCGCCCCGAGCAGATCGCCGACCTGCTGGCTCTCGCCGGTGACCCGATCGACAACATCCCGGGCGTGCCCGGCATCGGCAGGGCGACGGCGGGACGGCTGCTCCGACGCTGGCACGACATCGACACCCTGTTCGCAAACCTGGAAGGCGTCGAATCGATGAAGTTCCGTGGCGCCAGGCGCGTTGCCGGCCTGCTGGCCGAGCACGAGGCGCTCGTGCGGCTGTCGCGCCGGCTCACCGCGACCTACCCGGCCGACGACCTGCCGGAGACGCCCGCGCCGTTGAGCTGGAACGGCGCCGACGAGACCGCCCTGGAACGGGTGTTCGACGAGATCGGTTTCGGCCGGCTGCGCCGCAGACGCTGGCAGGAGATCCTGAAGACCGTCTCTCCCGGGGTTGCACCGGCGGAGTGACGCCCCCACATCCGCAAGCGGTTTCCGTGAAACCGTTCACGTTCCTGCTGGACTTCGTCCGGCCCGTTGCGGACCATCAGGGACCCGTGCCTCTGACCGTGGGAAGCGCGAACACGGTCCATCGTCAGGGAGATCGAGAATGCGACGCGCCGTCGCAGCGGGACGGATTTGCACGGTCCTCCTGCTTGTGCTCGTGGACATCGCCACACCTGCACTCGCCCTTGAACCCGAAAGCGCGGTCGTTCGCGCCGGCAGCGCCAATAACGTGGGCGACACGGAGATCCTCGCCATCGGCATCGAGTTCGCACCCGATACGGTACCGCATCCGTTATCCCTGCTCGGGGATGACCTGTCCATCGACCTGACAGTGGGCTACATCGACGAGGAGGACGACGCCGAAGGCAGCGTCCAGTACATCCATCTCGGACCCACCTGGCATTACCGGCCGGCCGTCCTCTGGTCCGGCGTCCACCTAGACGTCGGTACCGCGATCACCCGCCTGAGCGGCGAGCGCGTCAACGAGCGCCTGCTCGGCGGGCGCTGGCACTTCACCTCGCATGTGAGCCTTGGACACGACTTCGGTGAAGCGCGCCGCTGGCACGTGGCAATCCGGCTGCAGCACACCTCGAATGCCAGCACGCGGGATCGAAATCCGGGCCTCGATGTGCCGATGCTGGAGCTCGGCTATCACTTCTGAGCCGTCTCTGCTTCAATGGAAGCGCCTGGTTGTTCACGTTGTCAACGCACGGGCACGCGCATGAACCGACCCGAGACGGAGATCGGCCTGATCATCGTCGGCGACGAGATTCTCGCCGGCCGTCGGCGCGACGGTCACCTGGCCGCCGTGATCGAGCGCCTTGGCGAACGCGGGCTCGAGCTTTGCTGGTGCCGCATCGTCGGCGACGACCGGCCGCTGCTGGTGCGAACCCTGCGCGAGACGATGGCGTCGGACGCCATCGTGTTCTGCTGCGGCGGCATCGGCGCGACACCGGACGACGTCACCCGCCAGGCCGCGGCCGAGGCAGCGGACCTGCCGCTCGAGCGACACCCCGAGGGCGAGGCCATCCTGCGCGAGCGTTTCGACCCCGAGCGACTGACCGGGCATCGCCTGTGCATGGTCGATTTTCCGGCCGGTGCCGCGCTGATCCCGAACCCGGTCAACCGCATTCCGGGCTTCCGGCTGGGACGGCACTATTTCGTGCCCGGATTCCCGAACATGGCCTGGCCGATGATCGAGTGGGTGCTGGACGAACTGCATGCGGACCTGGTGCGCCCGCCGCGGGTTTCACACGCATTACACGTCAGGGTGGCGGAGAGCGATCTTGTACCCTTGCTGGAACGGCTGGGCGCCGCCCATCCCGGCGTACGCTTCACCAGCCTGCCGGAAGCGACGGCGGACGGATACCGGGTCGAACTCGGCGTTCACGGGGCGGCGCCGGAGACGCGCGCGGCGCTGCGGGAACTGGAGCAGGCCCTGGACGAGGCCGGTATCCGGCGCGAGCATGCCGGCGCCTGAAACGGCGGCCCGGGCATGATGCAGCCGCTGGATCCCGTCGCGAACGGAGGATTGAATGAGTGCAATCCGGCCACGAGGAGAACGCCTGCGCCGGGCGATTCGCTGGCTCTCGGAACAGGGGCGCCACGATGCCACCGCACTGGAAGCGGCCGCGCGCCGGTTCGACCTGACACCGCTTGAGGAGGAATTTCTCCTGAAGCATCTCCGCGAGAACCCGGGCAACCCCGACGAGGACTGATGCGGCATCGCGTATTCGCCTACGGCACGCTGATGTTTCCCGAGATCGCCGCCACCGTCACCGGTGAGCGGCTGACGGCGGAGTCCGCCCGGCTGCCCGACCACGCCCGCCATGCGCTCCGGCAGCGCGTCTACCCGGGTGCGGTACGGCGGCCGGGGCATTCGATCGAAGGCGTGCTCTACCACGACGTGACGCCGGCCGCACTCGTCCGCATCGACGATTTCGAGGGCGCGCTCTACCGCCGTCACCGCGTCACGGTGCTGGCCGGTCCCGGGGAGCGTCCCTGCGAGGCGCTGGTCTACCTCGTCCGTCCACGCTGGCAGCCCCTGCTGCTGCCGCAGGACTGGTGTCCGGACCGTTTTCGACGCGAGTGGCACACGGAGTACCTCCGGCGTTGCAGCGCGGAATTCCTGCAGCATGCCACGGCACGGACCCATGCAGGACTGGCGCGGCGATGACGGAGATGCACCTGCGCGACGTTACCCGAACGGACCTGGAGTCGCTGCACGCGCTCAACCAGGAGTCGGTCCCGCACGTCAGCTCCCTGACAATGGACGAACTCGAATGGTTCTTCCACGTCGCCGACCGTTTCCGCCTGGTCGCGATCGAGGACAGCCCGGCCGGGTTCCTGCTCGGACTGAGGCCCGGACTCGATTACGGCAGCCCCAACTATGCCTGGTTCAGCCGCCGCTACGCCGATTTCGTCTACATCGATCGCCTGGCGGTGGACGGCCGCTGGCGCCGGCGCGGCGTGGCCAGCGCGCTCTATGCCGACATCGAGCGTCATGCACGGGCACTCGGCGCGCCGCTGCTGGCCTGCGAGGTAAACCTGCGTCCGCGCAACGATGTCTCGCTCGTCTTCCACGAACGCCGGGGATTCGACGAGGTCGGCCGGCAGGACACGGAAGACGGCGCCAAGACCGTCAGCCTGATGATCAAGCCGCTGCCGGCCGCCGCCGGTTCCTGAGCCATCTTCCTCCCGAAGAAGCTGCGGTACGGCCATGCCTCATCCGCACGCGATGCGGCGTTTCCCGAACGATTCGCCAGCAAATGTGCCGCCGGTGCTGACAGACTGGGCAACGATTTCACGACCATGCCCGCCCGGGCTGCTTGACCCACCCGGCGGCCTGCCAAAGAATGCGCGAACAGCATCCCAGCGGAGCAGCGGCATGACCGCGGCGCTCGAAGTCGAGGGAATCCACAAGCGCTTCGGCGAGCTCGAGGTCCTCAAGGGCATCGACCTGACCGCCGACCCGGGCGACGTGATCGCCGTCATCGGCGGCAGTGGCTCGGGCAAGAGCACGCTGCTGCGCTGCATCAACCTGCTCGAGGTCCCCAACGCCGGCAGCATCCGCATCGACGGCGAGGAACTGCTGCTCAAGCGCCATCGCGACGGCACGCTGCACCCGGTCGACCGGCAGCAGATCACCCGCATGCGCGCCCGCCTGGGTTTCGTGTTCCAGAACTTCAACCTGTGGCCGCACATGCCGATCATTCGCAACGTCACCGAGGGGCCGATCCACGTGCTCGGTCTGTCGAAGGACGAGGCGATCGCCCGTGGCGAGAAGGTACTCGAGAAGGTTGGGCTGGCCGAGAAGCGCGATGCCTGGCCCGCGCAGCTCTCGGGCGGCCAGCAGCAGCGGGTCGCCATTGCCCGGGCACTGGCGATGGAACCGCGGGTGATGCTGTTCGACGAACCGACCTCGGCGCTTGATCCTGAACTGGTGGGGGAAGTGCTCGCAGTGATGCGCGATCTCGCCGAAGAGGGACGAACGATGGTCATCGTCACCCACGAAATGCACTTCGCGCGCGACGTCTGCTCCGAGGTCATGTTCCTCGATGAGGGCTGCGTGGCGGAACGCGGGCCACCGGGACGGATCTTCACCGCGCCGGAATCGGCGCGGCTGCGGCAGTTTCTCTCGAGACAGCTGGGCGAGGCCGCGTGACACATCCGCAGCCCCCGAACATCGTCAACGACAACCGACGGCAGGCATGCCGCGTCAAGGAGGCAACATGATGAAGCAAACGTTCAGGCAACTCATCGCGGGAACCGCATTCACGGTATTGCTGTTCGGTCTTCCTGCACAAGCGCAGGATACGTTGCGCATCGGTACCGAGGGTGCCTATCCGCCCTTCAACCAGATCAACGCCGACGGCGAGCTGGTCGGGTTCGACATCGACATCGCGAAGGCCCTGTGCGAGGAAATGAACCGCGACTGCGAGTTCGTCACCCAGGACTGGGACGGCATCATTCCGGGGCTTCTGGCCGACAAGTACGATGCCATCATCGCCTCGATGTCGATCACTCCCGAGCGGGACAAGGCGGTGGACTTCACCGAGCGCTACTATTCCAACAAGCTGCGCTTCCTCGCCAAGAAGTCGAGCGACATCGAGCCCACCGAGGCAAGTCTGCAGGGCAAGACCGTCGGCGCGCAGCGGGCGACGATCTCGTCGCAGTGGCTGCAGGACAACATGGCCGATATCGTCGACATCAAGCTCTACGACACCCAGGAGAATGCCTTCCTCGACCTGGGTTCCGACCGTATCGATGCCGTTCTCGCCGACATGCTGGTCGCCTACGAGTGGCTGGAATCGGACGCCGGCAGCGCCTACGAGTTCAAGGGCGATGCCGTCTACGAGGGCGATCGCATCGCCATCGCCGTCAAGGAGGGCGACGACAAGCTGCGCAAGGCCTTCAACAAGGCGATCAAGGCCATCCGCAAGGACGGCACCTACGCCGAGATCAACGCCAGGTACTTCCCGTTCGACATCTACTGACGGGCAAGCCCGGCCGGCGGCATGATGCCGCCGGCCGGACTCCATTCCGATGATTGATCTGCACGGCTTCGGCAACCAGCTCCTGTCCGGCGCCCTGGTGACGCTCGAGTTGGGCGTGCTCTCGATGGCGGTGGCCGTCGGCCTCGGCCTCGTGTTCGCGCCGATGAAGATGGCGCCGTTCTTCCCCTTGCGCGCCATTGCCACGGCGTACACCACGATCGTGCGCGGACTGCCCGAACTGCTGATCATCCTGCTGGTGTTCTTCGGCGCCTCGCGCGCGCTGGGCGGATTTGCCGACCTGATCGGTTACGGGGAACGGATCGAGCTGAGCTCGTTCGCGGCGGGCATGATCGCGCTCGGCTTCGCCTACGGTGCCTATACGACCGAGGCGATCCGTGGCGCGCTGCTCGAGATTCCCCGCGGCCAGATCGAGGCGGCACGCGCGATCGGCATGAACGGCTGGCTGGTGTTTCGCCGCATTGTCCTGCCGCAGCTCTGGCGCATCGCCCTGCCGGCGCTGGGCAACCTGTTCCTCGCCCTGCTCAAGGACACGGCACTCGTGTCCGTGATCGGCGTCGAGGACCTGACGCGCGAGGCGGCGATCGCCACCGGTTACACCAAGGAACCGTTCACCTTCTACTTCGCCGCCACCGTGCTCTATCTCTGCCTGACGGTCATCTGCGTGATCGGCATCCATTACGCCGAGAAATTCGCCGGCCGCGGCTACACGCGGGGAAGCACATGAACTGGCAGGTCATGATCGACAACCTGCCGCAACTGGCGGAGGGGGCCCTGCTGACGATCGAGCTGATCGTGCTGTCCGGAGTGCTCGGACTGGCGCTGGCGCTCCCGATCGCCCTGGGCCGGGTATCGCCGGCGTGGTGGCTGCGCGCGGGGCCGTATGCCTTCATCTTCTTCTTCCGCGGCACGCCGCTGCTGGTACAGATCTTCCTGGTCTACTACGGTCTGTCGCAGTTCGAGCTCATTCGCGACAGCTTCGCCTGGCCGATCCTGCGTGAGGCCTACTGGTGCGCCATCATCGCCTTCACGCTGAACACCGCCGCCTATACGGCCGAAATCCTGCGCGGTGCGATCCAGGCAGTCCCGGTGGGCGAGGTCGAGGCGGCCAAGGCCATCGGCATGGGCCGCTGGATGCGGCTGCGACGCGTGATCCTGCCGCGCGCCTTCCGCATCGCTCTGCCGGCCTATTCCAACGAGGTCATCCTCATGCTCAAGGGCAGCGCGCTGGCCAGCACCATCACGCTGCTCGATCTCACCGGCGTGGCCCGCACCGTCATCGCCCGCACCTACATGCCGATCGAGATCTTCATCGCCGCGGGCGTGTTCTACCTCATCATCGCGGCGGTGATCCTGCAGGGGTTCCGGTTCGTCGAGAAGCGCCTGCACGGAATATCCTGAGGGAAATCACGCTCGTGGGTTCGTTCTGGAGCCGTGCGCAGGAATCTCGCAGAGGCGCAGAGAATCGCAAAGCACGCCAAGAAAAAAGATCAATGCTCTGCCTGTGAACTCCTCTGCGAACTCTGCGACCTCTGCGAGAGAGTCATACGCACTGCGTGAATGATCTCGCAGAGACCGCAGAGTGATGTAAAGAATCGAAAAACAATTCCTCCCCTTGCGTGCTTTGCGATTCTCTGCGCCTCTGCGAGATCAATGCATGCTCGCGAAAGCCGTTCCGGAGATACCCTTCCCACAGAAGGCCGGCACAGCCCTACCAGGGCAGTTCCTCGCCGTTGGCGTGCAGGAACCGGCCGCTGTTGGCGGCGTTGAGCTCGTCGATGCGCTCGGCCAGCATCGCGGCGGATTCGGCCGGTTCGACATGGCCCTGGTGGCCGGTCATGTCGGTGCGCACGAAGCCGGGATGGAGGATGCCGACGGCAATGTCGCGGGCAGCGAGATCGATCGCCAGCGACTTGCCGGCGGCGTTGAGCGCGGCCTTCGACATGCGATAGCCATAGGAACCACCCGAGTCGTTGTCGCCGATCGAGCCCATGCGGCTGGTGATCAGCGCAACCTTCGAGCCCCTGGCGAGCTTGTCGGACAGGGCGTGGGTCACGTGCAGCGGACCCAGCGCATTCACCTCGAACTGGCGGCGGATTCGCTCGATGGCGGCGGCATCGCCGAGGTCGTCACAGCCTTCCTTGGACAGGATGCCGGCCACGTTGATCAGGACATCCACGCGATCCGCGTCGAGACGCCCGACGCCCGCGCGCACGCTGTCCGGATCGGTGACGTCGATACCGTCAATGACATTCGCGCCGGTGGCGGCCAGCTCGTCGCTCTGCTCACGACAGATTCCGTACACGATATCGCCGCGTTGCGTGAAAACGCGTGTCAGTTCCAGTCCGATGCCGCGATTGGCGCCCGTGATGGCGATGGTGTGTCCGCTCATGCCCGATCTCCGCTCAAGTGGGTTTGCCCTTCCCAGTCTGTGGGTGATTCGGGAACGGAAAAAGGGGGCTCGCCGGGATTCCCGAAAACGGCAGCCCCCTCGAAATGTCGATCACAGGGCAAGCAACAGCAGCAGGCCGGCGGCCCACCACCAGGACGTGCTGTCCGCGTCCCCGGCCTCGCCGTCCGTCACCGGTTCGGGCTGCCCGTTGTCATCGAGCTCGTCGGCGGTATAGACCGCCGTGGCCGCCGCCACGTCGATCCGTTCCGGCGTCGTGGCGGCGTTCGCGACAAAGCCGTACTCGCCGGCACCGAACCGGGCCTCGCCGCCGGCGTTGAGCAGTTCCACTTCGCCGCCGGCAACCCCGACATAAAGTCCCTCGGCCAGCGCGTCGCCGCCGGCATCGCGGCATTCACCGGCCTTGCAGAGGCGCAGCGCGTAATCGGTGCCGCGCACACCCAGTGTCGCGGTGGAAGTGACCGTGCGGTAATCATCATCGCTGCGATTGCCGATCGCACCGGTGATCGCGCGCAGACCGCCGGCCAGCAACTCGACCACGCGCTGGCCCGGCCCCACGTCGGGCAGGGACCATTGCCGCACGCGCGCGCGGCTGTCCGCGCGCAGTCGCAGCTTCTCGCCATCGTCGAACTCGATCCGGGCCTGCGCTTCGGTGCCGGTCTCGACCACGTCGCCGAGCCTGACCGGCGACCCCGCTTCCAGCACCCGCCTGCGTCCACCCTCGTCGACCGCCTCGACCGTGCCCGTTGCCTCTGTCACACGACCCACGACCGGTTCCGGTTCGGTCCGTCGGCGTGGCTCGCCGGTGGCGCTCGTTTCCACCACCCGGGGAATGCGCAAACGTGTACCGCGAGCCAGTATCCGCTCGACGTCCCGCTCCCTGAGCACATTCGCGTTGTTCTCCCTGATGGCCTCGATGATGGTGTCCCAGCGAGCCTCGTGATCCGGATAGACGCGGGGAACGATCTCGGCCAGCGACTGGGCCGGGTCGATGAACAGGAAGCGCTCGTCGAAGACGAGGCGAAAGCCAGGGTCGTCATCTCCGGTGGCATGAGCGGATTGCCGTTCGGCCAGGGCACTCGCCCGCGGCAGCCGCAGACGCACGTCACCGAGCAGACGCGCGGGATCGCCGTCGATGAAGGCATGCGGATTGTGATCCACGATCCAGTCGCGGATCTCGGGCCAGCGCTCCGCTTGATCGGGATAGGCCTTGCTGATCAGCTCGTTCAGATTCTGACCCGGCGCCACGTAGAGCACCCGATCGGGTGGCAGCTCGTCGTAGGGTTGCGATTCCTGTGCGGCAGCGGGGCCGGCGAACAGCAGGCTCGCAAGCAGAAGGAATCGAATCACGGCATGACGGCTTGTCATCAGCACGGCTCCAGGGGGGGAGTGTTCCACTGACCCGGTCGGGAACCAATCCGGCCCTGATTCGGGTACGGGCATGAGAACGCAATTTCCATGCCCCGCGTTTCAATGACGCGGAGTCATCGATGTGCCGGCGCATTCCCGTATGACGGGAACCCCCGACCGGACCGGAGATTCCGCGGCTGCAGTCGTTCGGGGTGTTCAGCGGATCGACCGGTAGCCACCGGGCTGACCATGCGGCGACAGGACGATCTGCCAGAGCTGATTGACCCTGGCACGGAACGACCCCGCACACGAGAGCAGGTAATACCTCCACATCCGATGGAAGCGCTCGCCGTATGTCGGCTCCAGTTCGGGCCATGCGGCCTCGAAATTGGCGAACCAGGCACACAGGGTCCGATCGTAGTCGGGACCGAAATTGTGCCAGTCCTCCATTATGAAACAGCCTTCCTGCGCTTCCGTGATCTGGTTCGCAGAAGGAATCATCGAATTGGGAAAGATGTAGCGCGCGATCCATGGATCGGTGGCCACCGTGCTGCGGTTGTTGCCGATGGTATGCAGCAGGAACAGCCCGTCCTGCGACAGATAGCGCGCAGCCGTTTCCATGAACGTGCGGTAGTTCTTGTAGCCGACGTGCTCGAACATCCCGATCGACAGGATGCGATCGAATTCCCCCTCGACCTCGCGGTAGTCCTGCAGCCGGATGTCGACCGGGAGCCCCTCGCACAGTTGCCGGCCGTATTCCGCCTGCTCGCGCGAGATCGTGACGCCGACGACCTCGGCCCCGTAGTGACGGGCTATATAGCGTGCGGCCTCGCCCCAGCCGCAGCCGATGTCGAGCACCCGCATGCCGGACTCGATGCCGAGCTTGCGGCAGATCAGGTCGATCTTCGCGATCTGGGCATCATCGAGATTGTCCGCCTCGGCCCAGTAGCCGCACGAGTAGACCAGATGGCGGCCGAGCATGCGCTCGTACAGGCCGTTGCCGATGTCGTAGTGATGCTCCCCGACCCGGTATGCGCGTTGCGGTGTCTGCAGGTTGATCAGCTTGGCGCGGAGGATGTCGAGGTACTGGTTCCAGGCGCGGACACGCTCGTTCAGTCGGGCACGCAGCAGGCGGTGAAAGAATTCGTCGAGCCGCTCGCAGTCCCACCAGCCGTCCATGTAGGACTCGCCGAGACCGAGCGATCCCTGTGCGAGCACACGGGCGCAGGTACGCGGATCGTGGATCCGCATGTCGAACGGGCGATCGCCATTGATCCGGATGCCCGCGTAATCGAGCAGCCCCTGGGCCTGCTCGCGGCAGCGGTCCACTCGGCGCGTCGTCCGTTGCGTTCCGGTGAGGAAAGTATCCATCGCCATCCTCCCCCTCGCCGATTATCGTCGCATGACCAAGGCAACCGCAACCACGGTCGCCGGCAGCCGGTCCCGGCGGCCGTTGCAGCAGGCGCGGATCCCGCCATGCAGCCGTTTGCGGGGCGGTCGGGGCGCGGCCGCAGGTGGGGCGAAACGGCCCGATCGGGCTCAGGCGGTGCGATCCACCGCCAACCGGGTCAGTGCGACGAGGCCGTCGCGATAGTCGCTCGCGGGCAGCGCATCGATCTCGGCACGGGCACACTCGGCCTCGTGCCGGGCCTGTTCCCGGGCGTACTCGATTGCCCCCGTTCGCTGCAGGACTTCCAGCACGGCATCGATGCGCTGGCCGCCGCCCACTTCAACCGCCTCGCGGATCAGGGCGGCATCGCCGGCCGAACCGTTGCGGATGACATGGATCAGCGGCAGCGTCGGCTTGCCCTCGGCCAGGTCGTCGCCGATGTTCTTGCCCGTCTCGGCGGTGTCGGCGCTGTAGTCCAGCACGTCGTCGATCACCTGGAAGGCCGTGCCGAGATGCATGCCGTAACGCGCCATCGCCGTTTCGGTCTCGCGATCGACATCAGCCAGCACGCCGCCGAGCTGGACCGCCGACTCGAACAGCTTGGCCGTCTTCGAGCGGATGATCTCGAGATACTGTGCCTCGGTCGTGTCGGCGTCGTGAATGTTGAGCAACTGCATCACCTCGCCCTCGGCGATGGTGTTGGTCGTTCGCGCGAGGATTTCCATCACCCGCATGCTGCCGACCTCGACCATCATCTCGAACGCGCGCGAGTAGAGAAAGTCACCGACCAGTACCGCCGCCTCGTTGCCCCAGATGTCGTTGGCGGTGCGCTGGCCGCGGCGCAGGTGGGATTCGTCGACCACATCGTCGTGCAGGAGGGTGGCGGTATGAATGAATTCGACGATGGCGGCCACGGTGACGTGATCGCGGCCCCCGTAGCCGGCGGCGGCCGCGCCGAGCAGGACCAGTCGCGGGCGCAGGCGCTTGCCGCCGTTGTCGACGATGTACTGACCGAGCTGGTTGATCAGCACGACATCGGAGCGCAGACGCGCATGGATGGCGGCGTCGACAGCGTCCATGTCCGCGGCGACGAGCGCCTGTATGGCGTCGAGTTGCATGCGGGGAACCCGGCACGGGAAGGTTCGGGAATGCTAGGAAGGGGTCGAGGGGGTGTCAAGCGCGCGTGCACCCCCGGCCGTTGACCCGCGCCGGTTTCGCCAGTAGACTTCCGCGCCTTTGCTGGCGGGCGTCACGTGCCCGTTGTCGGCACCACCGTTTCGCTGGAGAATCAACGATGTACGCGGTCATCAGGACAGGCGGCAAGCAATACCGGGTCGCCGAGGGCGACACGGTCCGGGTCGAGCGCCTGGACGTCGCCGAGGGTGACACCGTCGAGCTGGGCTCGGTGCTGATGATCGCCGACGGCGACGACATCCGGGTCGGCGAGCCGCTGATCGAGGGTGGCCGGGTCGAGGCCCGGGTGCGTGCGCACGGCCGCGACGACAAGATCGAGATCATCAAGTTCCATCGGCGCAAGCATCACATGAAGCACATGGGCCACCGTCAGGGCTACACCGAGCTAGAGATCATCGGCATCAAGGCCTGATCCGGCGGCGCAGGGAGTAACGAGGCATGGCACACAAGAAGGCAGGCGGCAGCACACGCAACGGTCGCGATTCCGAATCGAAACGCCTGGGCGTCAAGCGCTTCGGCGGCGAGCAGGTCAGCGCCGGCAGCATCATCGTGCGCCAGCGCGGCACCCAGTTCCACGCCGGCCGCCACGTCGGCACGGGCAGGGACTACACCTTGTTCGCGCGGGTCGACGGCGAGGTAAAGTTCCTGCGCCGCGGCCGCGAGCAGCGCAAGTACGTCGAGATCGTCCCGCGCGAAGACGCCTGACCGGCCGGCGCGGTGCAATCCACGAGAAACCCCGCCGCCGGCGGGGTTTTTTGTTTGTGGGGGCTTCGTTGGGCGCCGTGCGTGGAAATCTCGCAAAGGCGCAAAGAATCGCCAAGCACGCAAAGGAAGGCAAAACGAACAATACTCTGCTATTAATCTCCTTCGCGTACTCTGCAGCCTCTGCGAGATTCTTCATGCAGTGAACATCGGTCTCGCAGAGCACGCAGAGGGATGAAGGAAATGAAAATCAATGTTTCCTTTGCGAGCTTGGCGATTCTTTGCGACTTTGCGAGATTCATTGCAATGAGTTCGCAGAATCCGCAAATCTGGATCCCGCAACGACCCTGACGGCAGCCACCCCATGAAATTCGTCGACGAAGCCACGATTCGCGTCCACGCCGGCGACGGCGGCAACGGCTGCATGAGCTTCCGGCGCGAGAAGTTCCTGCCGAAGGGCGGTCCCGATGGCGGCGACGGCGGCGACGGCGGTGATGTGTGGCTGGTGGGGAACGAGGGCCTGAGCACGCTGGTGGATTTCCGCCACCAGCGCCTGCACCGGGCCGAACGCGGCCGTGACGGCAGCGGCAGCAACCGTACCGGCGCCCGCGGCGCCGACTGCGAGATCGCCGTGCCGGTGGGCACGCTGGTCTACGACGAGGGCACCGGTGAACTGATCGGCGACGTGACCGCCCACGGCCAGCGGCTGCTGGTCGCCCGCGGCGGTGTGCACGGCAAGGGCAACGCCCGGTTCAAGAGCTCGACCAACCGCGCCCCGCGCAAGACCACGCCCGGCACGGCCGGCGACGAACGCGAGCTGCGACTGGAGCTGAAGCTGCTGGCCGATGTCGGCCTGCTGGGTTACCCCAATGCCGGCAAGTCGACCCTGATCCGGACCGTTTCGGCGGCGCGACCGAAGGTCGCGGACTACCCGTTCACGACCCTGCACCCGCAACTGGGCGTGGTCCGGGTCGGCCCCTGGCAGAGCTTCGTCATGGCCGACATCCCGGGCCTGATCGCCGGGGCCTCCGAAGGCGCCGGCCTGGGGCTGCAGTTCCTCAGGCACCTTGATCGCACCGGTCTGCTGCTGCATGTCGTCGACATCGCGACCACCCACGACGGTACCGATCCGGCGGAAGCGGCCCGGGCGCTGGTGGCGGAACTCGCCGAATATTCCGAAGCCCTGGCCGGACGCGAGCGCTGGCTGGTGCTCAACAAGGTCGACACCCTTGCCGCCGACGAGCGGGACCGTGCCTGTGACGCCGTCACCGCCGCGCTTGAATGGCGGGGTCCGGTATTCCGGGTCTCTGCGCTATCGGGCGAGGGCACCGAAGCGCTCTGTCGCGCGATCATGACCCGCCTCGAGGAACGGCGGAGCGAACCCCGGGACACGGAAGGAGTATCCGCTGATGGGGCGTGAGCGCATCGGCCGTGCCCGGCGCTGGGTGGTGAAGATCGGCAGCTCGCTGGTTACCGCCAGCGGACGCGGACTCGATACCGCGGCGGTCGCAGCCTGGGCGGGCGAGCTGGCGGCCCTGCATGCACAGGGCACCGAGATCCTGCTGGTGTCCTCGGGCGCGGTGGCCGAAGGCATGAGCCGTCTCGGTCGACGCGAACGGCCGCACGCCCTGCACGAGCTGCAGGCGACCGCGGCTGTCGGCCAGGTCGGCCTGGTGCAGGCCTACGAGACCGCCCTGCGCGAGCACGGCATCGGCACGGCGCAGATCCTGCTGACGCATGACGACGTGGCCGACCGACAGCGCTATCTCAACGCCCGCAGTACGCTGCGCACGCTGCTGGGCCTCGGCTGCGTTCCGTTCATCAACGAGAACGACACGGTCGCCAGCGACGAGTTCCGATTCGGCGAGAACGACACGCTGGCCGCACTGGTGGCCAACCTGATCGAGGCCGATCTGCTGGTGATCCTTACCGATACCGCCGGATTGCACGACAGCGACCCCCGCAGCAACCCGCGAGCCGGGCTGATCCACGAGGGCCGGGCCGGCGATCCGGCGCTGGCCGCGATGGCCGGCGCCACCGGCTCGATCTGGGGCCGCGGCGGAATGGCCACCAAGCTCGCGGCGGCGGAACGCGCCGCCCGTTCCGGCACGGCCACCGTGATCGCGCCGGGATCGGAAAGGGGAATCCTGTCGCGACTGCAGGCGGGCGAACGGCTCGGCACGCTGCTGGAGCCGCAGCAGGAGCCGTTGATGGCACGCAAGCGCTGGCTGGCAAGCCAGTTGCGCACCGACGGCGAACTGGTGATCGATGCCGGTGCCGCCGAGGCCCTGTGCCAGCGCAGCGTGTCGCTGCTGGCGGTGGGAGTACAGTCGGTGCGCGGCGCCTTCCGCCGCGGCGAGGTCGTCGCCTGCCTCGATCCGGACGGCAACGAGATCGCGCGCGGGCTGGTCAACTACGCCGCCCAGGAAGTCGATCGCATCAAGGGCCGGCCCAGCAACGAGATCGAATCGATCCTCGGCTACGTGGTCGAGCCGGA
>CAYZHJ010000018.1:0-9916 GCA_964478305.1 uncultured Ectothiorhodospiraceae bacterium | reverse complement strand
AGGGCCGGCCCAGCAACGAGATCGAATCGATCCTCGGCTACGTGGTCGAGCCGGAGCTGATCGACAGGGACAACATGGTGCTGACGGGCTAGCGGCCGTCGGTGCTCCGTCGTCGGTTCAGTCGACAGGCTTTCGCGAGCAGGTTGATCGATCTCGCAGAGACCGCTGAGAACGCAGAAAGAACGCAGGGAATAATGAATATGCAATACAGCCGCAGGCGCGCTTTTGCGCAGCACACTCGCGCAGCTACCTGCGTGGAGTATTACACTTCACGTGCGTGTTCGCCTGCGGCGAATGCGCACCTGCCCACTTTTCACTGTCATTACTCTGCGTTCTCTGCGGACTCTGCGAGAGCCGTTTTTTCCTGGCGAGCTTTGCGCCTCCGCGAGAGGCCCGTCGTACGGCCCCGGACGAGATCCGGCGCTCAATAACAATACTCCTCGAACACCGGCTCCACCGATTGTCCCCAGCGCTTCTCGTAATCGGCCAGCAGGCGCTCGGCGGGCGTGATGCCGGTGTCGGCGATCTCCTCCAGCTCATCGAGAAAGATCGTCTCGTCCTCGCCGGCGCCATCGAGGCAGGCGCGGCGGGCGAGTCCGCCGCGGGCAATGGCGACCGCCTTCCGCGCAATCGCCTGCAACGACTGTCCCCGGATCGTTGCCTCGAGGCCGTAACGGGCGGCGTCCTGCTGCAATGCGGCAATCTCGCCGGCGGTCCAGTCACGGACGAGCTGCTCGGCGGCGTCGAGCGCGGCATCGTCGTACAGCAGCCCCACCCACAGGGCCGGCAATGCACACAGCCGGCCCCAGGGACCGGAATCGGCGCCGCGCTGCTCCATGAAGCGCTTGATGCGCACCTCGGGAAACAGGGTGGTCAGGTGATCCTCCCAGTCCTTCAGGGTCGGCTGCTCGCCCGGCAGGGCCGGCAGTCGGCCGGCGAGAAAATCGCGGAACGACTGACCGGCACAGTCGACCAGCTCGCCCCCGCGGACGACGAAATACATCGGCACATCGAGGGCATACTCGACATAACGCTCGAAACCCATCCCGTCCTCGAACACGAACGCGGGCGTGCCGCAGCGATCCGGATCGGTGTCGGTCCAGACGTGCGCGCGATAGCTGAGAAAGCCGTTCGGCCGTCCCTCGGTGAAGGGCGAGTTGGCGAACAGCGCGGTCGCCATCGGCTGAAGCGCGAGCGAGACGCGGAACTTGCGCACCATGTCCACCTCGCTGGCGAAATCGAGATTGACCTGAACGCCACAGGAACGGGTCATCATGTCCAGACCGAGGTTGCCGCGGGTGGGCATGTAGCGATGCATGATCTCGTAGCGGGCCTTGGGCATCCACGGCATTTCCTCGCGCGTGGCGGTCGGATGGAAACCCAGCCCGATCAGGCCGACGCCCAGTTCCCTTGCCACTTCCCGCACCTCGCGCAGATGAGTGTTCACTTCACGGCAGCTCTGGTGCAGATTCTCCAGCGGCGCGCCCGACAGCTCGAGCTGACCGGCCGGTTCCAGCGTGACCGAGGCGCCGTTGCGCGCGAGCGCGATCACCCGTCCGTGTTCGTGAACCGGTTGCCATTCGAAACGTGTCAGTCCCTCGAGGAATGCACCGATGCCGTCGGGTCCCTCGTGGGCAACGGGCCGGTGGTCGGACAGGCGGAAGACGAACTTCTCGTGCTCGGTGCCGATGCGCCACTGTTCGCGCGGCTTGCAGCCGGATTCGATGTATTCGACGAGCTGCCGGCGGTCGGTCACGACTTCGGAGAGCGGCGAGGGGGATTCGGTCATTGATGCGGCAGCCGGTCGGGAACAGGGGGCAGAGTAGCAGGCTGTTGAAAATGGGCAATCCCGCCCACTTGCAACGCCCCGGCTCCGGCACCTGCCCGGATCCGGCCACGCCGAATCGACACTTGCCGTGCCTGATCCGGTGCGGGACATCCCCGTCCCGCACCGACAGGCCGTTGAACGACAGCCTGCCGGGACACTGCTCGGACCATGATCCGCGCCCGGGGTTCAACCGCCCGGGGAACCGCATCCTACAGCGGGATCGGTTCCCGCGACACGCTCTGGCGCTCGTAGGGGACGATCTCGGCGATCTCGCCATGCTGGCGGCGGCGCTTGACATCGCGCCAGTAGTCGGCCGTCAGCAGATCGCCGTGCGACTGCAGAAAGCTCCGGCGCAGGGGGGACGGGAGCGACAGGAAACGGATGAACTCCTCCGGGAATATGTCGTTCGCCCCCACATAGCGCAACGTGCCGTGGTCCATCAGCGGGAAGTCCTCGTCCGGCTCGGGCAGCTCGCGGAAATTGCACTCGGTCACCAGTGACACCTCGTCGTAATCGTAGAACACGATCCGGCCCGAATTGGTGACCCCGAAGTTCTTCAGCAGCAGGTCGCCGGCGAAGATGTTGGTCTCTGCCAGATCCTTGATGCAGCGACCGTAATCGAGGATGGCCCGCCGCGCCTCTTCCTCGTCGACTTCCCGTACATGCAGGTTGAGCGGCCGCACGCGACGCTCGACGTAGGCATGGCTGAACACGAGCTGGTCCCCGTCCTGCCCGACGCTGCGGCCGGCCTCGTGCAGGAGTTCGTCGTACAGCGCTTCCGAGAAGCGGGCCAGAGGCAGCTCGAGATTGCGGAAATGCTGGGTGTCGATCAGCCGGCCGGCGTGATCGTGACGCGAGACCAGGCGATAGCGCTGATCGACCTCGCTGTGCGTGATCGTCTTCGGCGGACTGAACACGTCACGCATCACCTTGAACACCAGATTGAATGACGGCAGCGTGAACACGATCATCACCAGCCCGCGATCGCCCGGCGCGTGCACGAATTCGTCGCTGGTTCGATCCATGTGCTCGACCAGGGAGCGATAACGTTCCGTCTTGCCCTGCCGCAGGCGGCCGAGCACGGTATAGAGTTCGTCAATCGGCTTGCGCGGCAGGATCGTGTGCAGGAACTGCACCGCCGCCACCACCGAGGTCGGATCGGCGAAGTAGTACGAGCGGGTGTAGGAAAACACCACGCCGATCTGCTCCTCGTTCAGCAGCACGGCATCCACCCGGATGCCGTCGTCGGCATTCTTCAGCGCCACCACGATCGGCTGACTGCCGGCGAGCATGCGGATGCGTCCCACCAGGTATGCGCGGGTACCCTGGAAGAAATGCGAGTCGATGAACTCGAAACGCAGGCACTGGCCGTCGGCCCCGACGTCCGCCAGGTGTTCGCGGATCGCCGCGGCCATGCTGCGGGCGTCGCCCGCGCGGTCGGCAAACGGGGTACGCACCCGGAAGTCCTTGAGCACCCGTTCGCAGGCTTCCTCGAGCTCGCCCCAGCAGGGATAGCGACGCATGGTGAGCGAGCTGACGCCTTCCTCGGGGGGCGGCTGCACGAACTCCACGGCGCTGTCGACGCCGACGGTCCCGAATACCCGCCGCGTGATCGAGTTGAAGAAGGTCTTCATGAAGCCGGCGTCGGGCATCGCCTCGACACGCTGGCCATAGTAGTCGCGGATATCGGGCCACAGACCGTGGTCGGTGACCTGCGGGCCGAGCTCCCGGCGAAGCGCCTCCACGGTACGCTTGGCCCACTGTTCGTACAGCTCGACCCGGGCGGCGATGTCGGCGAGCTGCCCCTTCCAGTCGCGCTGCTCGAAGCGCCGGCGGGCACGATCGGTGATGCGCCGGAACTGGCGGTTGTAACGGTCGAAACCGTCGTGAATCCGCCGGGCGGCCTCGGCGACCGATTGTTCGCGACTACGGTTCATGGTTTGACGTCAGGATGAAGCCACCGAAGACACCGAAGACACCAAAAACAAGACTGCAGAAGCGACACCAGCCGGGGCAAGGCCGGTGCGGGCGGAGCTCGCCGGCCGGTTCGCTCCATCCATCCTGACCTGCCCTTTCGGTGTATTCGGTGCGTTCGGTGTCTTCGGTGTTCTGCTGTTTCCCGGTGCCCCTGAACATTCGGGTGCAGGAGTGAGCACCCACACGACATGACGAAGAGCCTTTTCCTTTACGCCTGCATGCGCTTGACGATGGCCTCGCCGAACTGGGAACAGCTCACCTTGGTGGCGCCGTCCATCAGCCGGGCGAAGTCGTAGGTCACGTGCTTGCTGGCGATCGCCGCATCCATGCCGTTGAGGATCAGGTCCGCGGCCTCGTTCCAGTTCAGGTGGCGCAGCATCATCTCGGCCGACAGCACCAGCGAGCCGGGATTGACCATGTCCTTGCCGGCGTACTTGGGCGCGGTGCCGTGGGTCGCCTCGAACA
Organism: uncultured Ectothiorhodospiraceae bacterium; assembly: GCA_964478305.1. GTDB lineage: Bacteria > Pseudomonadota > Gammaproteobacteria > XJ16 > Halofilaceae > Halofilum. The sequence goes on along the minus strand of CAYZHJ010000018.1, from coordinate 5,646 downwards.
CGGCGTGGCCGCTCTCGTCGTTGATGTTGCCGCCGGGCGCGATGCCGATGCCGCCGACCTGCGCGGCCAGCGCATCCGAGAGATAGTCGCCGTTGAGGTTCATGGTGGCGATCACCTCGAAATCGTCCGGCCGTGTGAGCACCTGCTGCAGGGTGATGTCGGCGATCGAGTCCTTGATCAGCACACGGCCTTCCGCGAGCGCGGCATCCTGCTCCTTGTCGGCCGCCTCCTGACCCTTGTCGGCCACGGTCCGTTCCCACTGGCTCCAGGTATAGGTCTCGGCGGCGAATTCGCGCTCGGCCAGCTCGTAGGCCCAGCTGCGGAAGGCGCCCTCGGTGTACTTCATGATGTTGCCCTTGTGCACGATCGTCACCGACTTGCGCTTGTTGTCGATTGCGTAACGGATCGCGGCGCGCACGAGGCGCTCGGTGCCCTCGCGCGAGATGGGCTTGATGCCGAGTCCGCACTCGTCGGGGAAGCGGATGTTGGCGTAGGCGGAGGGAAAGTGCTCGGCCAGCAGTTGCTTGAACTTCTCGTTGTCGGCGGAACCGGCCTCGAACTCGATGCCGGCATAGATGTCCTCGGTGTTCTCCCGGAAGATGACCATGTCGACCTTGTCGGGATGCTTCACCGGCGAGGGCACGCCGTTGAACCAGCGCACCGGCCGCAGGCAGACGTACAGGTCCAGAACCTGGCGCAGGGCGACATTGAGCGAACGGATGCCGCCGCCGACCGGTGTCGTCATCGGGCCCTTGATCGAGATCAGGTACTCGCGGATGGCCTCGACGGTCTCGTCGGGCAGCCAGGCACCGACCTCGTTGTTGGCCTTCTCCCCGGCCAGCACTTCCATCCAGTGAATCCTGCGACTGCCGCCGTAGGCCTTCTCCACCGCCGCATCGACCACGCGCTGCATCACCGGCGTGATGTCGACGCCGATTCCGTCACCCTCGATATAGGTGATGATGGGGTTGTCCGGGACATTGAGCACGCCGTTGTCGAGCGTGATGCGGGAGCCTTCGGCCGGTACCTGGATCTCCGTCATGACTTGTTCGCCTCCTCAAGACAGGTGTTGGCTGACTGTTCAGTCTTTCACAAACCCCGGCAGGACGACAGCGCCCGCGCGGACGGACAGTGCGCACAAAAAAAGCCGGCGGCAGCCGGCTTTTTCGGGGACGGCGTCCGCGCGAGGGGTCAGCCCAGCGCGCGGATGCGGTTGTTCAGGCGGCTCTTGTAGCGCGCGGCCCGGTTCCTGTGGATCAGGCCCTTGCCGGCCATGCGATCGACCGCCGGCACTGCCTGCCGGTAGGCGGCCATCGCGGCCTCGCGATCACCCGCGCGCACGGCCCGCAGCACCTTCTTGACCTCGGTACGCATGCTTGAGCGAATGCCGTGGTTGTGCAGGCGCCGCTTCTCGTTCTGGCGGGCACGCTTGCGTGCCTGGGGCGAATTGGCCAACTTCCGCTACTCCTCGATTTGCCGCTACGGTCCGCGCGGCACGACTGCCATGCCCGCCGCGGAGAGCGCGCAATTATCACGATCGGGCCCGACCCTGTCAAACACTGCTACACTCGCGCGCCAGCGCGAGCGTGGGACGGACACGGGAATGACGGCACTGCGGCGGGGCGTATGGCGCGCGGGCGGCACCATCGGGGGGATGACCCTGCTGTCGCGGGTGCTGGGCTTCCTCCGCGACATGGTGCTGGCGCGCGTGTTCGGCGCCTCGGTGGCGACCGATGCCTTCTTCGTCGCCTTCCGCATCCCGAACTTCCTGCGCCGCCTGTTCGGCGAGGGCGGCTTCACGCTGGCCTTCGTGCCGGTCTTCACCGAATACCGCGAGAAGCACGGCGAGCGCGCGCTGCGCGAGCTGGCCGCACACGTGGTCGGCACGCTCGCCGGCGTGCTGCTGGCAATCACCGCGATCGGCGTGGCACTGTCGCCGCTGCTGGTGCTGATCTTCGCGCCCGGCTTCTACAACGACCCGGAGCAGTTCGCGCTCGCCGCCGACCTGCTGCGAATCACCTTCCCGTACCTGTTCTTCATCTCGCTGGTGGCCGCCGCCGGCGGCATGCTGCAGACCTGCGGTCGCTTCGCCGTGCCCGCCTTCACGCCGGTCCTGCTCAACCTCTGCCTGATCGCCGGCGCCCTGTGGGCGGCACCGCGCCTCGACATCCCGATCTACGCGCTGGCCTGGGCGGTGCTGGTCGCCGGCGTCGTCCAGCTCGCGTTCCAGCTGCCCTTCCTGGTGCGTCTCGGCCTGCTGCCGCGGCCGCGCTGGGGCTGGCGCCACCCCGGCGTGCAGAAGGTGCTCAAGCTGCTGGTGCCGACCCTGTTCGGCGCCTCGGTGGCGCAGATCAACCTGCTGGTCGATACCCTGATCGCCTCGCTGCTGATGACCGGCAGCGTGAGCTGGCTCTACTACGCCGACCGCCTGCTGGAGTTCCCGCTGGGCGTGTTCGGCGTGGCGCTGGGCACGGCGATCCTGCCGCGCCTGTCGGCCGAACACGCGAGCGCGGACCCGGCCGCCTTCGGACGCACTCTGGAACAGGCACTGCGGCTGGTCGCGGTGATCGGCATCCCCGCCACCGCCGGCCTGGTACTGCTGGCCGGGCCGATCCTGTCGACCCTGTTCGGTTACGGCGCCTTCGGCGCCGGCGACGTGCGCATGGCGGCGCTGGCGCTGTTCGGCTATGGCGTCGGCCTGCCCGCCTTTCTGCTGGTCAAGGTACTGCAACCGGGCTTCTTCTCGCGCCAGGACACGCGCACGCCTGTGCGCATCGGCATCACCGCGCTGGTGGCCAACATGGTGCTCAACGTGATCCTGGTGGGCGCGCTGGTGTGGTACGACTTCGTCGCCCCGCACGCCGGCCTGGCGCTGGCGACCGCCCTGTCGGGCTGGCTGCACGCCTGCCTGCTGTACCGGGGGCTGCGCCGGCACGGGGTCTACCGGCCGGCCGCGGGCCGGGGCGTGCTCGCATTGCGCGTGGCACTGGCCACGGCGGCAATGGCGGCGCTGCTTCTGACGTTTGCCGGCCCGATCTCGGCGTGGGAGGGGCTGGTCTGGCACGAACGGGGCGGCATGCTGGCGCTGCTGATCGGGGGTGGCGCGCTGACATATCTCGCCGTGCTGCTGCTCACCGGCCTGCGTCCGCGCCACCTGTTCGCCTCCTGACAGGCTGCCGGCACTGCACGCCTCCACGATGAGAACACCGAATACACCGAACGCACTGAAACCACCGAAGAAGAAACATGTGATCGTTCCGGCAGCAGCGCACCCCCGGTCATCCGGTTCTGTTTCGGTGTGTTCGGTGTTTTCGGTGTTTTCGGTGTTCCTTCATCGGACGTACCGAAACCCGGGCGCGTGACCGGCGGCTCGATCGCGGCGCCGGGACGGTGCGTACCGTATAATCCGGCGTTTGGGCAGCGCCCGTGGGGGAGCGCGTGGAACTGATCCGCGGCCGTCACAACCTGAATTCCCGGCACCGCGGCTGCGCGCTGACGATCGGCAATTTCGACGGCGTCCACCTGGGTCACCAGGCGGTAATCGAGCAATTGCGCCGGGCCGCCGGCGAACGCGGTCTGCCGAGCTGCGTCATGAGCTTCGAACCGCATCCGCGCGAGTTCTTCGACCCGGACGGTGCGCCGGCGCGCCTGAGCAGACTGCGCGACAAGTTCGAGGCACTGGCGGCGCTGGATGTCGACCGGCTGCTGTTGCTGCGCTTCGACAAGCGCCTGGCCGGACTTGAACCGCAGGCGTTCATCGACGAACTGCTGGTCGCCGGGCTGGGTGTGCGCCATGTCGTCGTCGGCGACGATTTCCGCTTCGGCCGCGGCCGTCGCGGCGACCGGGCGTGGCTCGCGGCCAGCGGGGCGGCGGGCGGCTTCACGGTGGAGACGGCGCAGACATGCCTGATCGACGGCGAACGGGTCAGCAGCACGCGGGTGCGGCATACCCTCGCCGCGGGCGACCTGGATGCAGCCGCACGCCTGCTCGGCGGACCGTACACGATCCGTGGCCGGGTGATCCGCGGAGAGAGGCTGGGCCGGCAACTCGGCTATCCGACCGCGAACATCCCGCTGGATCGCTACCGGCTGCCACTGAGCGGCATCTTCGCCGTGATAGCATGGGACGCTTCGGGCCGCCGCCTGCCGGGGGTGGCGAATCTCGGCTGGCGACCGACGGTGGGCGGCTCCCGCCCCCTGCTCGAAGTCCACGCGTTCGATTTCGACGGCGACCTGTATGGCGCCCATCTGCGGGTGCAACTGCTGGCGCGCCTGCGGCCCGAGGAACGTTTCGATTCCATCGCGGCGATGACCGAGCGCATGCACGAGGATGCGCGCCGGGCGCGAGAGCTGCTGGCGGCCGGCGGGGCTGCCTGAGCGCGAAACAACAGTGAGCGGAACCTTGAGCGACTACAAGAGCACTCTCAACCTGCCGAGCACGGACTTCCCGATGAAGGCCAACCTGGCGCAGCGCGAGCCCCGGCGGCTGGAGCGCTGGGAGGCCGACGACGTCTACGGCACCATTCGCCGTGCCCGTGCCGGGCGCACGAAGTTCGTGCTGCACGACGGCCCACCCTATGCCAACGGCTCGATCCACATCGGCCACGCGGTCAACAAGATCCTCAAGGACATCATCGTCAAGTCGAAGACACTGGCGGGCTTCGACGCACCCTACGTGCCCGGCTGGGACTGCCACGGGCTGCCGATCGAGCACGCCGTCGAGAAGAAATCCGGCAAGGCCGGCCGCGACCTCGACTACGGCGAGTTCCGCCGCCTGTGCCGGGCCTATGCCGAGGAGCAGATCGATGGCCAGCGCGCGGACTTCAAGCGCCTCGGCGTGCTCGGCGACTGGGACCATCCCTACCGCACAATGGACTACCGCACCGAAGCCGACATCCTGCGCGCGCTCGGACGCATCGTCGCCGCCGGCCACGTCTACAAGGCCCTGAAGCCGGTCCACTGGTGCCTGGAATGCGGCTCGTCCCTGGCGGAAGCGGAGATCGAGTACCACGACAAGCGTTCGGCCCAGATCGACGTGCGCTTCCGCGCGACCGATGCCGGCGCGGTCGGCCGGCGTTTCGATACCGACTGCGGCGACAAGCCGGCCTCGTTCGTCATCTGGACCACGACGCCGTGGACCCTGCCCGCCAACCAGGCGGTGGCGGTGCACCCCGATCTCGAATACGTGCTGGTCGATACCGGCGACGAATGCCTGGTAGTGGCGGCCGCGCTGATGGACGCGACCCTGGAACGCTGCGGAATGGAGGGCACGGTCATCGGCCGCGCGAACGGCGCCGAGCTCGAGCGGCTGTCGCTGCGTCACCCCTTCCTCGATCGCAGCGTCCCGGTGGTGCTCGGCCATCACGTCACCCTCGAGGCCGGTACCGGCTGCGTCCATACCGCCCCGGGGCACGGCCAGGAGGACTACCAGATCGGCCTGGAATACGGCCTCGAGGTCGAGAACCCGGTGCGCGGCGACGGCGTGTTCCGCGACGGCACGCCGCATTTCGCCGGCGTGCACGTGCGCAAGTCGGACGATCCCGTGTGCGAGGTGCTCGAGGCGCACGGCGCACTGCTGCACCGGGGTCCGTTCGATCACAGCTATCCGCACTGCTGGCGCCACAAGACGCCGGTGCTGTTCCTGGC